>CBJOJD010000442.1:0-4097 GCA_966443485.1 uncultured bacterium
CCGTGCCGCCGGCGATGCCCGGGCGTCAAGGGCCGCTGGTGCAGATCGCGCAGTAAGGCCCCGATCTCATGGCTGAGGCGATGGGATAGCGACACAGTTTCACAGCTTCACGCACTCTGTGGGGCTGTGGATTCAAGCGTCTTGTTTTCTGAAGCTTAGATGGAAATAATCGTCCAAATTGCCACTTGAGGAAAGGGACGCGTCCCGGAGTTCCGGTAAAGAGTAACCAGCATGCCTGCGCCGCTGCGCGGCGGCAAGTTGCTCCAATCAAGAAACAAACCTTGGAAAGCTCCCCAATGTGCGGGTCTGGAGACCCGCGCTACAGCCGGCTAGGAAGCCGGCGCTACGGTTTCATCCGCAGCGGGTCGCAAACAGCGGTGGGGACGATAGCGGGTCAGTCCCCCACCACTGTTTTCAAGTATCTCAGAAAAGCAGTAATTGATTCGCAAAACGCGAGCCTTTGAAATCAAGGCTTTAGAAGAATTTGCTCTTGACAGGTTTTTGGGTGGCTCCCGCCGCACCGGCTTTAGCTGGCCAGAGCTGCCTTTACGGCGTCGCTGACGAGTTTTCCTTCGGCGCGGACGCCCAAGGACTGGAGCTTGGCCTGAACCGCCTTGATGACCGGGCCCATGTCCTTGGGGCCGGGCTTCTGGCCGGTGGCGGCAGCGTGGGCGGCGACGGCTTCGTCGACCAGGGCTTTGAGGCCGGCTTCGTCGAGGGCCTTGGGCAGGAACTCTTCGATGACCAGGATCTCGGCGGCTTCCTTGGCGGCCAGTTCGGGGCGATTGCCCTTAGTGAACTGCTCGATGGAGTCGCGGCGCTGCTTGATCATGGTGGCCAGGGTCTGCTGCTCCTCGGCGGGGGTGAGCGGAGCGCGCTTGTCGATGATCTTGTTTTTGAGCGCGGTTTTGATGAGGCGCAGGGTGCCGGTGCGGTCGGCGTCGTGTGCCTTCATGGCGGCCACGACTAGCTGGCTGATCTGGGCTTCCAAGGTGCCGGTTTCGGTCATAGTTCCTCTTTCGTGCAGGACCGCGGGGACGCTGTGCGCTGGGTGAGCAATAGCGATGAACGCGGGCGGGCCAAAAGAGAATTGTAGCGGCTCCGGGACCAGGGCTTAAGGACTAGGGGTTCACGACTAGGGCTTAAGGACCAGGGGGCCACGCAGCTTGATGTCCCGAGAGGAGGAGCCGACCTGGACCTCGAAGGTTCCGGGCTCGGCGACCCAGCCCTTGGTGGTGGGGTCCCAATAGGAGAGGTCGGCCTTGCGCAGTTCGAAGGTGATGGTTCTGCTCTCGTTGGGTTGGAGCTCGACCCGCTTGAAGCGCTTGAGTTCGTGCGCGGGGCGATCGATCTTGGCGTGATCGTCGTGGACGTAGAGCTGGGCGACTTCAGCGCCAGGCTTGGTGCCGGTGTTCTGAACCTGGAAGGTCACGAAGAAGTCGCGGACCGGCTTCTTGTCCTCATAGCGGGTGCGGGAGACCACCTGGAGATCGCTGTAGTTGAAGGTGGTGTAGCTGAGACCGAAGCCGAAGGGGAACTGGGGTTCGACGTTCTTGGAGTCGAAGTAGCGGTAGCCGACGTAGATGCCTTCGGCGTAGTCGACCTTGAGGTTTTGGCCGGGGTAGTTGGCGTAGGCGGGGGAGTCCTCGAGGCGCTTGGGGAAGGTGACGGGGAGCTTGCCAGAGGGGCTGGTGTCGCCGAAGAGGATGGCGGCGAGGGCGTGACCGGCTTCCTGGCCGCCGTACCACATATCCAGCAGGGCGGGGGTCTTCTCGATCCAGCGAGTCATGGTGACGGAGTCGCCGGTATTGAGGACAACGATGGTGTGAGGGTTGGCTTTCTCGACGGCTTCGATGAGGTCATCCTGGCCAGCGGGCAGATCCATGGTCTTGAGGTCGAAGCTCTCGGACTCGATCTTGTTGTAGCGGCCGACGACGACCACGGCGACATCGGCGTGAGAGGCAGCTTCGGCGGCCTGCTGGATGGCTTTGGCATGGGCATCGGGAGTGTCCTGGGCGGGGTCTTCACCTTCCATGCCGACGCCGAGGGCGTAGTTCACCTGGATGTTGGCTCCGGCGCGTTCCTTGATGCCGTCCAAGGGCGAGATCGCGTATTTGGGACGGACGAGGGAGCTGCCGCCGCCGCCAGTCCGTGCCACGCCGGCGTTGGGACCGATGACGGCGATGGAGTGGATCTTGGTGGCGTCGAGCGGGAGGAGGCTGCCTTCGTTCTTGAGCAGGACGATGCCTTCGGTGGCGCCTTGGCGGGCGATGGCCTGCTGGGCGGGGGTGTCTATGTCGCCGCCGGCGGTGTGGGGGTGGTCGAAGATGCCGCTGACGAAGATGACGCGGAGGAGGCGGGAGACGTTGTCGTCGAGGTTGGCCTGGGCGATTTGTCCGGACTTGAGGGCAGCCAGCACCTTGTCTTGGGTGAGCCAGAGATCGCTGTTGCCGGAAGCCTGGGTCTTGGGCTGGGCGAGCCAGATTTTGGCGGGATCGCCGCCGGGCATCTCGAGGTCCATGCCGGCGTTGACGGTGGGCGCGGTGGAGTACGTGCTGCCCCAGTCGGAGATGACGAAGCCACGGAAGCCGAACTCGTTCTTCAACACGTCGGTGAGCAGGTACTTGTTCTCGGCGCAGTGCTGGCCGTTGACGAGGTTGTAGGCGGACATGACGGTCCAGGCTCCGCCGTCGACGGCGGCCTTGAAGGCGGGCAGGTAGATCTCGTGGAGGGTGCGCTCGTCGATGTGGGCGTCGATGCGGTGGCGCTCGAACTCTTCGTTGTTGGCGGCGAAGTGTTTTACGGAGGGGATGACGCCCTCGCCTTCGACGCCCTGGATGTAGGCGACGCCGAGGCGTCCAGCCAGGTAGGGGTCTTCGCCGTAGCCCTCGAAGTTGCGGCCCCAGAGGGGAATGCGGTTGATGTTGACGGTGGGGCCGAGGATCATGTCGCGGCCGAGGGTCTTCACTTCCTGGGCGATGGCCTGGCCTTCACGCTGGACGAGATCGGTGTCCCAGGAAGCGGCCATGGCGATGCCGGCGGGGAAGGAGGTGGATTCCACCTTAAGAGCGGGATTCGCGGTACTGGTGACGGCGGAACTGCCAGCCCAGGAGCGGACGCCCATGGGGCCGTCGGCCATTTTGATGGCGGGGATGCCAAGGCGGGGGATGGGGGTGGATTCCATCCAGCCGGAACCGGCGAGCATGGAGGCTTTTTCCTCGGGAGTCATGCGGCTGAGCAGGTCGGAGACGCGCTTGTCGAGGGGGAGAGCCGGGTTCTTGAAGGGGGCGTCGGCGGGGACGGCGGCGGGAGGTGCTGGAAGGGTCTGCTGGGGGGCAGGGGGGAGCTGCGGTGGGGCCTGTCCGAGAGTGGGGGCGGCGAGCGCCAGGAGCGATAGAGAGAGGGGCAGGATGAGGGCTGAAGGGGCACGAGACATGCAGGACTCCCGACGCGGATTTCGCCTCGTCATGCTAGAGCATTACGCCGGGCGGGAACAAATCGGGACGAGCGTGGAGACGGGCCGGGTGGTGATTTGAATGCATTTAGGACAGGGATGGGGTTGGTGGAGAGTTGGAGTTGAGTGGAGGATTGCGCTCAAGTATTGGCGGGGGAATGCCGAAGAAAGGAAGCATGGGGAATGATGTCTCCCGCCATGTCTCCGTCTGTCAGCAGCACCAAAGCAGCGCATGGGCGAGGAGTCTTTCCTGGGATTTGAGTGCATAACGAGCGACTATCGGCGGGGTTTCTGGTCGGAAAATGAGTTCTTCAAGCGCAATTCGCCAGGCCATTCTTACATTTTGCCGATCGGCGCATCCGCGCTTGATAGCTGCGGAGGGTCACGTTGAGGCGGTGCTGGGATTCGCCCCGGAGGAGTTTCAGGGGGGAGCGGTCTCGCTGCTGGAACGTGTGCACCGTGATGATCGCGAACTGATTTCCACTTGGTTTGATCCCTCGAACAAACGAAGCTCGGGTACGGAGTGTGTGCGCGTTCGCCATGCGAACGGGTGCATTCGCTGCATGGAGTCGCGGTTCGAGTGGGCGGAGCGCAACGGAGCTGCGGTCGTGATCCTGACGATGCAGGACGCCGCGCAAAGCTG
>CBJOJD010000443.1:0-4089 GCA_966443485.1 uncultured bacterium
GAACGAGTCCATGGTGCTGCTTAAGAACGACGGCCTGCTTCCGCTTAAACCGAGCGTAAAGAAGATTGCCGTGGTGGGACCGCTCGCGGACCAGACCAGGCCGCTGATCGGTAATTATGCCGGGCAGCCCACCCACATCGTGTCCGTGCTGGACGGCTTGCACGCGGAGTTTCCCAACGCGACGATTACATACGTGCCGGGAACACAGTTTCTGCGCGCTGATGGAAAGCCAGTGCCCGATGCTCTTCTGACGACGCCAGACGGCAAGCCTGGCCTGCAGGCGGAGTACAGCGAGGGCCGCATGGCTCCTGGCTCGAAGACCACGCCGATTTTGACGCGCACTGAAGCGAATGTGAACGTGAGCGAGAGCAATCTGCCCAGCGAAGTTGCCGGCAAGAAGGCCTGGGGTGTGAAGTGGACCGGCTCGCTGACTTCGACGGAGTCCGGGGACTATCAGCTTGGCGTCCGCTGCATTGGGTTCTGCCGGCTCACCGTAGATGACAAGCAGGTGGCTGCGGCTTTTGGCGGCGGAGAGATGAGTTCAGGGGTTGGCCGGGTCCACCTGGAGAAGGGCCGAAAGGCGACTATAGCCTTGACCTACGGCACGCAGAGCAAGAAGCCGCATGCCGAGCTGATCTGGAACAAGGCGCAGTCAGGTGTTTCCCCCGAGGCTGTTGCGGCAGCAAAGAACGCGGACGCGGTGATCGCGGTTGTGGGCATCACAAGCCAGCTTGAGGGCGAGGAGATGCCCGTGAGCGAGCCCGGCTTCCTGGGCGGAGATCGTACCAGCATCGATCTGCCGCAGCCGGAAGAGGACCTGGTGGAAGCCGTAGCCGCCACCGGCAAGCCGCTGGCAGTCGTGCTCATGAATGGCAGTGCGCTAGCGGTGAACTGGATTGACCAGCATGCCAACGCCATCGTCGACGCGTGGTACCCAGGCGAAGAGGGCGGAGCCGCCGTTGCCGAAACGCTGAGTGGCAAGAACAATCCCGGAGGCAGGCTGCCGGTCACGTTCTACAAGGGCGTGGAGCAGTTGCCGAACTTTGAGGATTACGGCATGGCCAACCGCACCTATCGCTACTTCACGGGCAAGCCGCTCTATCCGTTTGGCTACGGGCTGAGCTATACGAAGTTTTCGTACAGCGACCTTGCAGTTCCCACGCAGGCGGTCGCAGCGGGACAGCCAGTCAGCGCAGACGTGACAGTGACGAACACCGGCAAGCTGGCGGGCGATGAGGTGGTTCAGCTGTATCTGAAGTTCCCGGACGTCACGGGAGCGCCGCGGATCGCTCTTCGCGGATTTGAGCGTGTGCATCTCGAAGCGGGGGCGAGCCAAAAGGTTCACTTCGATCTGAAGGCGCGCGACCTGGGCATGGTGACGGAGGAAGGTGATCCGATCATCGCGCAAGGGGACTACACGATCAGCATTGGCGGTGGCCAGCCAGATACGGGTGCGCCTGCGGCCACGGGCAAGTTCCATGTGAATGGGCAGTACGCACTACCCGAGTGAGGATGACTTCGCTGCTCCGCGAGGCTACGGAGCAGCGAAAATCCACGACTACTGATTGCACAAGGAACACGAGAGGAGACGCTGTCGATGGCGAAGTCGAAGGATTCAGTTGTTCTCACGAGGCGGCAGGCGCTGCTGCTTTCCACTACGGCAGGTCTTGGAGCGCTGAGCAAGCCAGCCTTCGGCTCTGACAGCGTGAAGACAGGAGTGCACCAGGAGCCGGGAAATGTGTCGACGCCGCGAACGGCTGTGGCGAAGACGCAGTACGGCAAGGTGCGCGGGTTTGTGGATGGCGGCGTGTTGACCTTCAAGGGCGTGCCGTATGGAGCAACCACAGCGGGGGAGAATCGATGGCTGCCTGCCAAGCCGCCTGCGCCGTGGGCAGACGAGTATCCCGCGCTGTCGTATGGCGCAAATTGCCCACAGACGCTACATCCCTGGACGAGCGTCGAGCAAACGTTCTTGTTCGATTGGGATGACGGGTGGCAGAGCGAGGACATGTTGAAGCTGAACATCTGGACGCCCAGCCTTACGGGAAAGCGGCCCGTGATGTTCTACATGCATGGCGGTGGATTCAGCTTCGGATCGTCGTATGAGCTGCCTTCCCATGAGGGCGCGCAGATGGCCCGGCACCATGATGTGGTGCAGGTCTCGGTCAATCATCGACTCAATATTCTCGGCTTCTTCGACGCTGCGGAGATTGGCGGTTCTGCGTATGAGGACTCGGCGAATGTGGGTATGACGGATCTGGTGGCGGCGCTCAAGTGGGTGCATGACAACATCGAGAACTTTGGCGGGGATCCGGACCGCGTGATGATCTATGGTCAATCCGGCGGTGGATCGAAGGTAACGACGCTGATGGGTATGCCCTCGGCTGTGAGCCTTATTCATCGGGCTGCGGCGCAGTCGGGTGGTGGAGGGAACATCCCAAGCAGAGACCAGCAGAAGGAACTGGCTCGGCAGACGATGAAGGAACTCGGTCTGGGGCCGAACGATATCGGTTCGCTCCAGAAGATAGAGTGGGCCAAGCTGTTTGCGGCGGGCAATGCGGCGGCCGCAAAGATTAATCCGCCGGGACGTCCTATGATGGGCCCTGGGGCGCCTGGGACCCCGCGCGTCGGGTGGTCGCCTTGCGTTGACGACAAGATCATAAACATGCGGTCGTTCTTTGACGCTGCTCCTGAAATATCGAAGAACGTTCCGATGCTGATCGGATCCGTCAGCGAAGAGGGCAACCAGATGTCATCGCGCCCGACGGAGGAAGAGTGGCATGCAAACCTGGCGAAGACGTACGGCGAGGACAAGGCGACGCAGATTGTTGCGGCGCTGAAGAAGGCTTATCCGCAAAAGAAGGTCCAGACCTTGTCGTATATCTGTAGCGGGACTCCGGGGCTGAACGGGCTCAGCATGCGGAACAATGTGGTGAAGATGGCGCGACTGAAGCACGAATTGAAGGCTGCGCCGGCGTACGCGTACTACTTCACCTGGCAGACGTCGATGTTGGATGGGGTGCCCGGCGCATGGCATACGGCGGATCTTCAATTTTGCTTTGATAATACGAAGCGTTGCGAGCAGGGGACAGGGAATACACCGGAGGCGCAGGCGTTGGCAAAGAAGATGGCTTCTGCCTGGGCCGCATTTGCGGCAACCGGCAATCCGAGCATACCTGGCTTGAGGTGGGAGGCGACCGATCCTGACACGAATCGGGCGATGATCTGGGACAACGAGTGTCGCATGGCGGATGATCCGGAAGCAGAAGCTCGCAAGATCATCCTGACTTGAAAAGTGTGTTGATCGCTATTTCGCCCCCGGCTTAGGACAACCATGGCGGGGGCGAGTAGCTGATTACCATCGGCGAGGCCTTTACTCTGGCGATGCGTGATTTCAGGTTGGCCGCTGCCGTCTCAGTCGTGGTGCAGGATCGCAGCCATGTTCAATCGCAGAGTACGGGTCGCGGGAAGCACGATGGAGAGTGCGGCAATCGCCCCGAGTATCAGCAATGCGGCCAAGAAGCTGGCGGGGTCGAGATTGCTTACGCCGTAGAGCGCAACGCGCAGAAGCTTCGATCCAAACGCGGCCAACGCGGTACCCGCAGCAAGGCCACCCAGTAAAGGCCAGCGAAACTGCCGAAGCAATGCGCTCAATACCGCGACCGGCCGGGCTCCAAGCGCCATGCGGATTGCGATCTCCTTGGTCCGCTGCGTCACTACATATCCCACTAGACCCATCAGCCCGACGGCCGACATCAGAACGGCAACTGCGCCCACCGCGCTGGCGATGGCTGCAACATTCTCAATCTGTCGAATGTTGTCGCGGTACAGCATTTTCAGTTGTCGAATTTCTGGAGAGACCGAGGTATCTAGATTTGTCGCGATGATTTTCGCGGCGTGTTCAATAGATGCTGGATCGCCTGAGGATCGCACGATCGGCACCATGTCCGGCATGTCGTCTGTCTGTGCGGGCCAGTACTGCTCGACCGCATCATCATCGCTCAAGGCATTGATGTGGGCATCGCCGACAACGCCAATCACTACATCCTTGCTAGCCGCGTCCCCAAGGGTCTGCCCCAGTGGATTTGT
>CBJOJD010000444.1:0-4087 GCA_966443485.1 uncultured bacterium
GCAAAAGGTGCGCGTCCTGCGCGGTTATCGGCTCAAGGAGCAGCGCGAGCTGGAGCCGCTGCGGGAGAGGCGAGAGGATTCGCTGCCGGTCCGGTTGCGAACCGGATGTGCAGAGGTGGAGCGAGGCGATCGTGTTCCGCATATTTGCGTCTGCATCTGCACGTATAAGCGTCCTGAGCCACTGAAGCGGCTGTTGCGCGCGCTCGACGAGCAAAACAGGGGAGGATTGTTCACCTATTCGGTGGTGGTGGCGGACAACGATGAGATGCGCGCTGGTGAAGCTGCTGTGGAGGCGATGCGCGCCGAGGTTGCGTTCCCGATCACGTACCGTGTCGAGCCGATGCGGGGGATTGCGCGGGCCAGGAACAAGGCCGTGGAGCAGGCGCGAGGCGAGTATGTGGCGCTGATCGATGACGATGAGTTTCCCTCCGCCGACTGGCTGCGCACCTTGCTGATCACGTGCCGCGAATACGGAGTGGATGGCGTGCTGGGGCCGGTGCGGCGCCACTTCGATGAGGATCCGCCAGCATGGCTCAAGAGAAGCCGGCTGTACGACCGTGCCGTGAATCCCACGGGCATGCAGGTGGATTGGCGCAAGGCTCGAACTGGAAACGTGCTGCTGCGGCGGGCAGTGTTCGAGGGCGATGCGGAGCCGTTTCGTCCGGAGTTTCGCGCTGGAGAGGATCAGGACTTCTTTCGCCGCAAGCTTGAGGAGGGCCGGATGTTCGTGTGGTGCGCGGAGGCGCCGGTCTTCGAGGTGATTCCGCCCGCGCGGTGGCGGCGCAGCTACTATCTGCGCAAGGCACTGTTGCAGGGAGTGAATGCCGCGCAGCAACCCAACTGCGACGCGGTCAGCATAACCAAGTCGGTGGTGGCGGTGCCGCTGTATCTCTGTCTGCTGCCGATGGCGCTGATCGCCGGGCAGCACCGCTTTATGACGTTGCTGGTCAAGTTGTGCGATCACGCGGGCAAGCTTTTGTATCGCATGAAGATCAATCCTATCCGCGAAGAGTACGTGAGTGAGTGAGATGAGGCGGAGCGGCGCGACGATTCCCGTGGAGAACGAGACGGAGGCCGTGGAGCGGTCGATGGCAGCCGTGCGGCCGGTGCAGGGCGCACGGGGGAGCACGTTGTTGCGGGTGGGAGAGCAGCAGATTCGGGTGAAGGGCGGCGCGATGCGGATGGCGCAGCTGGATGCGGAGACGTATCACTACTTGTCGGATTCAGAGCCGGTGATCGAGGGGCTGCGCCGGTGCGGCGAGCGGGTGGATGTGTTCACGTTTCTGCAGAAGGTGACGGAGACGGCGCCGCGCTATGGCTATCGCATGGAGTGGGAGAATCTGGCGGTGCTTCCGATCTCTACGTTTGAGGCGTGGTGGGCGAGCCAGATCGGATTCAAAGCGCGCAACAAGGCCAAGCAGGCTGAGAAGAAGGGCGTGGTGATCCGCGAGGTTCCGTTTAGCGAGGAACTGGTGCGGGGTATCTGGGCGATCTACAACGAGACGCCGGTGCGCCAGGGAAGGCGCTATCCACACTTCGGTAAGGATCTCGAGACGGTCTACAAGGAGGCTGCCACCTATCTGGAGTGGAGTACATTCATCGGCGCGTATTGGGATGGAGAGCTGATCGGGTTCATCAAGATGGTGCGGGAGGAGGCGGGCGAGCAGGCGGGGTTGATGAACATCCTCTCGAAGATTCGGCATCGCGACAAGGCGCCTACGAATGGCTTGCTGGCCGCGGCGGTGCGCTGCTGCGCGGAGCAAGGCATTCAGCATCTGGTGTATTCGCACTTCGCGTATGGGACGCGAGAGCGCGATAACCTCACCGACTTCAAGGAGCGCAACGGGTTCAAGCGTGTGAACGTGCCCCGCTATTATGTGCCGTTGACCTGGTGGGGAAGCGCGGCCTTGAGGCTGGGTTTGCAGCGACGGATGGTGGATCGTCTGCCAGCAGGCGTGGGGGAGAGACTGCGCGAGCTGCGGAGCCGCTGGTACGAACGCAGGGGCGACAAGGTATGAAGCTCTTGGCCATTCTCGCGACCGCGGCCTGGATCTGGATGCTGTTCCGGATGGACCGGAACGGTGAGCCGCGTCCGTCGAAGGCGGTGTGGATTCCGGCGCTCTGGCTGCTGATTGTGGCATCGCGCCCTGTGTCGATGTGGCTGCATGTGCAGCGGGCAGCGACCCTGGCACAGCAGTACACCGATAGCAGCCCTGTGGATGCGGCTGTGTATGCGGCGTTGATGATCTGCGGAGTGCTGGTTCTGAATCGGCGCGCCGGCAAGGTGCTGGAGTTTGCGCGCTGCAACCTGCCCATCCTTGTTTTCTTTCTGTACTGCGGGGTGAGCGTGGGGTGGGCCGACGATCCGCTGATCTCGATGAAGCGCTGGGTGAAGGCGCTGGGCGACCTGGTGATGGTGCTGCTTCTGTTGACCGATGCGCATCCGGTTGCGGCGGTGAAGCGGGCCTTTCGCGCGCTGGGTTTTGTGCTGCTGCCGCTGTCGGTGTTGTTGATCGAGTTTTATCCCGGCATCGGAAGCACCTACCTGGCCTCCGATCGCGTGGTGATGTACACGGGCGTGACCACGTTTAAGAACGAGCTGGGATTGTTGTGCCTGGTGACGGGGCTGGCGGCGTTGTGGCAGGGAATCCGAGTGTTGCTTGCTCGACGTGATGTGCAGCGCAGACGGATGCTGCTGGCACAGGGTCTCACGCTGGTGACGGCGCTGTGGCTGCTGTTCAAGGCCGACTCGATGACCTCGCTGGCCGGCCTGGGATTGGCAGGGGCAGTGATGCTGGGAACACTGCTGCGCCCGGTGCGAAAGCGTCCGGGAATGGCGATAGTGTTGGCCGGTAGCGCGGTTGGGCTGGCGGTGTTTGCCTTGTTCCTGGATACAGCGGGCACGCTGGTGCACTCGCTGGGCAGAAGCACAACGCTGACGGGGAGAACGCAGATCTGGGCGGCGGTGCTGGCGCAGCCGGTGAATCCGCTGCTGGGCACGGGATTTGAGAGCTTTTGGATGGGCAATCGGATGCAGTCGGTGTGGGACTTGAGCCAGACGGGGATCGAAGAGGCGCACAACGGCTTCTTGGAGATGTATCTCAATCTGGGCTGGGTTGGGCTGGCGCTCTTTGGAGTGGTGGTGGGCGCTGGATGCCGCAATGTGCTGCGGACCTATCGCGCCAATCGCGATGCGGGAAGGCTGTGGGTGGGGCTGTTTACGGCAGGGCTGATCTACAGCTTGACGGAGGCGGGCTTTCGCATGCTGAGCCCGATCTGGATCGGCTTTCTGATGTGCGTGGCGAGCTTCCCGTGGGCCAGCGAGGACCAAGGTATACGGGCCGCGGCAGGCTTGCCGAGCCGGTTAAGGACGGAGTTGCGAGTACGGATTCTGCAGTAGCGCGGGGAAGGAACGTTCAGGAGAGAGGTTGAGAGCATTCGATTCCAGCGGAGCCTTTGCTCCATCGGTGCCGGCGGCGGGAAAGGCGCTGAAGCGCCTGGCCGTGCGGGGAGCCGGAATGACGGTGCTGTCGGGCGCGATCGGGGTCTCGATCCAAATTGTTTCGGCGGCGGTGCTGGGACGGATGCTGACGCCGCGGGACTTTGGGCTGGTCACGATGGTGACGACCTTCAGCCTGCTGCTGATGAACGGCACCACAAACGGGTTTACGGATGCGATTCTGCAGCGCAAGGAGATCACTCACGCGCTGGCCAGCAGCCTGTTCTGGATCAATCTTGGCGGGGCGCTGTTTCTGTCGTTCGGCTTTGCTGCTGCTGCGCCGCTGGTGGCGCGCTTCTATGGCGAGGGGGCAGTGGCGCCGATCACGATGGGCTTGTCGGCGGCCGTCTTCCTGAGTTGCTTGCCGGCCATTCATTTGGCACTGCTGCGGCGGGCGATGCGCTACTCCGCGCTGGCGAAGAACGACATTCTGGCGCGCATCCTGGGCGTGTGTGCGTCGATTGTCTTTGCCCTTCTGGGGTGGGGATATTGTGCTCTTGTGATGTGCGCATGCGTGCTTGCATTGAGCACGTTGATTGGGGCGTGGGTGCTGTGTCCGTGGCTTCCAGGCGCGCCGCGGTGGACGGC
>CBJOJD010000445.1:0-4055 GCA_966443485.1 uncultured bacterium
TCGCCAATGACCTGGCTGATCGCGATCATGGTCATCTCGTCCTGGCGCAGCCATCGGCAGCGGCAGCAGGCGCGGAAGGGCGGCATATCGAGCCGCAGCACTAGCGTACCGGCGATCGGCGCGGCGAACGCACTGCAGTTTTTCTCGCTGGCCTACCGGCCGGACCACGCATTTGTGGCCAAGGCCCAAATCACTCAAGAGGAAGAAGCAGACGAAGATGACGACGGCAGCCCTGACACCCCTGTGAAGCACCTTCACCGGCAACTGCGGCGTATTCGCCGCGGCCAATACGTAGACCGCCTGATCTGGCGGCTGGAGTGACATTGGGCTGCAAACCTCTGATTTTGAAGGCGGAGCCGCTGCTGTTCCGCGCTGATCAACGGCATTTACACTGATATACGGAGAATCCTGTGTTTTTCGACAAAGCACTTACAAAGATCTTTGGCACGGCCAACGAGCGAGTGGTAAAGAAGCTCCTGCCTGTCGTGACCAACATCAATGCCCTTGAGCCGGGCATGCAGCAGCTATCCGATGAGCAGCTGCGGGCAAAGACGGCCGAGTTCAAGTCACGCATTGCCGCCAAGCTGGAAGGCATCACGGACGCGGATGCCATCAAAGCTGCCGAGAAAGCAGCACTGGACGAGATCCTTCCCGAGGCCTTCGCCGTGGTACGCGAGGCTGGCTGGCGCGTGCTGCACATGCGACACTTCGACGTTCAGCTCATTGGCGGCATGGTGCTGCACTCCGGCAAGATCTCTGAGATGAAGACCGGCGAAGGCAAAACGCTGGTGGCCACACTTGCCTGCTATCTCAACGCTTTGGCGGGCCGCGGCGTGCACGTGGTCACGGTGAATGACTACCTGGCCAAACGCGACGCCGAGTGGATGGGCAAGATCTATGAGTTTCTCGGGTTGAGCGTGGGGGTTATCGTCCACGACCTCAGCGACGAAGAACGCCGCGCTGCCTATGGCGCCGATATCACCTACGGCACCAATAACGAGTTCGGCTTCGACTATCTGCGCGACAACATGAAATTCGACATCAAGGATTGCGTGCAGCGCGGGCACTACTACGCAATTGTCGACGAAGTCGACTCGATCCTGATTGATGAAGCCCGGACGCCGCTCATTATCTCCGGCCCGACCGATCAGACCACAGACAAGTACGCGCGCGTCAAGGCCATCATCCCCAAGCTGGTGCTCGGGGAAGAAACGGAGACTCTCGAAGGCAAGACTTTCACCGGCGACTATGTTGTGGATGAGAAGCACCGGACCATCGGCGTAACCGACGAAGGTTGGATCAGCATCGAGAAGGCGCTCGGCATCGACAACATCGCCGACGCTGAAAACTGGGAGCTCAAGCACTACGTTGAGACCGCCATCAAGGCACATGCTCTCTACAAGCGGGACGTCGACTACGTGGTCAAAGACGGCGAGGTGATCATCGTCGACACCTTTACCGGCCGCTTGATGCCGGGACGCCGCTGGTCCGATGGCCTGCACCAGTCGATCGAGGCGAAAGAGGGCGTCAATATCCGCAAGGAAGACCAGACGCTGGCCACGATCACCTTCCAGAACTACTTCCGCTTGTATCAAAAGCTGAGCGGCATGACTGGTACCGCCGAGACGGAAGCGGCCGAGTTCGAGAAGATTTACAAGCTCGAGATCGTCGTGATCCCCACCAACCGGCCGATGCTGCGTATCGAAAACTCGGACGTTGTTTACCGTACCGAGAAAGAAAAATTCACCGCCGTCGCCGACAACATTGCTGAGCTGCACGAGAAGCGGCAACCGGTGCTGGTGGGCACCACCTCCATCGAGAAGTCTGAGCGGTTATCGGCAATTCTGCAGCGCAAGGGCGTACGGCACGTCGTGCTGAATGCGAAGTTCCACGAGCGCGAAGCAGAGATTGTGGCGCAAGCAGGCCGGTTGGGAATGGTCACCATCGCCACCAACATGGCCGGCCGCGGAACCGATATTCTCCTCGGCGGCAATGCCGATTTCATGACCCGCCAGCAGCTCGTCAAGCAGGGACACGCACGCGCGCTCAGTGTCGCTGAAGGGGCAATCAATCCTATGGCTCCGGCCGGCTTCCTGCGCTTTTATTACCAGGGACAGGAGTTCGAGGTTTCGGAATCCGATTGGGCCGAGGTGAACAAAATTCACGCCGAGGCTGCCGAAAAAGAACGCGAAGAGGTGATCCAGGCAGGAGGCCTTTTCATCCTCGGAACGGAGCGGCACGAATCCCGCCGTATCGATAACCAGTTGCGCGGACGCGCCGGCCGTCAGGGCGATCCCGGCGCCTCGCGTTTCTTCCTCTCGCTTGAAGACGACCTCATGCGCATCTTCGCCAAGCAGTGGGTTTCCACGCTGCTGGAGCGGCTGGGCATGGAAGAAGGCGTGCCAATCGAATCGCGTATGATCTCGAATCGAATCGAGGCTGCGCAAAAGGCTGTGGAAGCGCAAAACTTCGAAAGCCGCAAGCACCTGCTTGAGTACGACGATGTCATGAATAAGCAGCGCGAGGCGGTGTATGGGCTTCGTCGACAGCTGCTGGAAGGCGTGGATCAGCGCGAGCTAATCCTGGAAGACTACGTCGGCGGAATTTTGAGCAGTGTCCTCGACGAGTTCGCCGCCGAGAACGTCCATCCCGACCAGTGGAATGTCAAGGGAATGGATGACCGGCTGATGGGCAACTTTGGTTTCAGCCTCTCGGGATCAGGCATCAATCCTCTGGAATTGAGCCGCCACGAGCTGGGCGACACGATCTTCGAGCAGTTGAAAGAAGGTTACGAAGTCAAGGAAAAGATTCTCGGCCCAGAGACGATGCGTTATCACGAACGCATGGTGATGCTGAGCGTCATTGACGGTCTGTGGAAGGATCACCTGCTCTCGATGGACCACCTGAAGGAGGGCATCGGTCTTCGTGGCTATGCCCAGCAAGATCCGCTGGTGGCCTATAAGAAGGAATCCTTCGACATGTTCGAAGCGATGATGATGAAGTTCCAGGAGGACACGGTTCGTTTCCTCTTCCGGATGCAGATCATCGGGCCGGACGGCCAGCCCATCAACGCAGCACCTCAACCGCGGCGAGCTGTTCCTGCCGCTCCGCCGGTTGCAAGCGCGGAGCAGGTAGCCACGCGCACCGCAACCCTCGAGGCGCCGCAAGCTCGCGAGATTCCTGTGCCAACCCGAGCGGCGTCCACCACGATCGATCAGCTGGAGAAGGAGTTTGCCCGCAAGAAGCAGCGGGAGCTTCAGCACGCCACGATGGCAGGAGCGGACACTTCGTCGCAACCCTCTCAACGGCGCACTGGCGATAAGGTTGGCCGTAACGATCCTTGCCCTTGCGGCTCAGGTAAGAAGTACAAGAAGTGCCACGGTGTCGAAGCATAGCGGCACTGCACTAAAAAAAGAAGAGGCAGGCTTCGCGCCTGCCTCTTTTGTTGTTATCAAGTTCGAATTCGCAGATTGGGTCGAGTAGTGACGCCCATTGACGCGAGTGGTCGGAGTGCTCGAAGGTGAACGTGAATCGTGAAGCTAACCTTAGCCTTACTGCGCCATGGCGAAGTTGATTTCCACTTCGACGGTCGCGGTACCAGCACCGGATTCAAACTTCCACTTGCGCACTGCTTCTTCCGCGGCGGCACCTAGCACGTGATTTCCGCTAACCGCCTTGACATCGGTGACCTTACCGTCCGCGTCCACCGTTGCCTGAACCTTCACTGCGCCAGAAATACGCATACGCTTTGCGATTTCTGGATAGACAGGGGGTACGCGCATCTTGACAGCGCGATCCTCTGCTCTGCCGGGGACCGCCAAGGCCAGCAGCAAGGCCATCGTAGCGGCTTGCAGAAGCCTCGTTCCCACCCGCCGGAGTGTGATTGAGTTCTGTCCCGTAAAAACTTGTTCCATCATTGCCCCCATGCGCAATCTGCGCGACAACCACCTTATCGGCACGCGGGTGGGGAGCATTAGAGCGAATTTACTTGAAGATTACGGATTGCCCAATGGATGGAACGACTTAAGAAAACTTTACACAAGGGGGCCGGCAGC
>CBJOJD010000446.1:0-4035 GCA_966443485.1 uncultured bacterium
AGGTCGAGACGACTGCGCAGAAGCCGCTCCGTTGCCTGAGAGAACCCAGTGCCGCATCTGCCGGCGTAGAGCAGCTTTTCGCCTTCGTAGTAGCCGAGGAGTAGGGCTCCCACACCGCGCCCGGTACGAGCCACGGGAGTAAAACCACCGATGACGAACTCCTGCTTAAGGGCGCCTTTCATCTTCACCCAGGAATTTCCCCGGCCTGGTGCGTAGGGAGCGGAGGCGAGCTTGGATACGATCCCCTCCGCGCCCAGTTCACAGGCTTTGCGGAAGACGAGTTCGCCGCTGGCGCAGAGATGCTCGCAATAGCGGATGGCGTGTTCTTCAGAAAATTCCGCGAGGAGCCTCTCAAGAATCTGCTTGCGTCGCAGCAAAGGCAGCCCGCGAAGGTTGCGACCGTTGAGATGGAGGAGATCGAAGGCGAAGTAAACTAGTCGGGAATTCTGGCTATTTTGAAAAGCACCCTGAAGATCTGAGAAGCTGCTTCTTCCCTGCTCGTCCAACACGACCACTTCTCCATCGAGGATTGCGCTATTGACGTCCAATCCAGCCGCGGCTCGGGCAAGGAGGGGCATCCGCTTAGTCCAGTCAAGACCTTTGCGTGTGAACAGACGGACAGCGGGCCCGCCAGGATGCTGCGGATCCGAAATGATGTGTAGCTGAATGCGATAGCCGTCCAGTTTCAGTTCGTGAATCCAAGCATCGGTGCACGGGGCCGAGCGGGCCTCCTCGGCGAGTTGCGGATCGATAAAGCCTGGGTAGTCTTCGAAAGGTGCAGCCCGCAGGAGAGACGCAGGGATTTTCGAGGCTCGCTTTTTGGGGGGCTCGAGGTCTGGTTGGGCCAGCCCAGCAGGGGGCTGCTGAAGTCCCGACCCAGGTTCCCAGACGTGGTCGTTGTTCGCCGCGATCTGTTCCATCGTCCTTTGCGTTAGCCCGCTATTCGGAGCGAGATCCACGATCGAAGGGGCTTCTGGAGCTTGAGCGTACTCATCGCGCTCTTTGATCAGCAGCCAGTTGGGCTTTCCGGACGCTTTGTGATCGCGGTCGTGACGCATGCGAACGAGAGCCCACTTCCCTTTCAGCTTGGTGCCGTTGAGGAGGAACTTGAGATTCCCTTCCGCTAGCTGCTTCTCGACATCGCCCAGTGGTTGCCACTCTCCGAAATCCCAGACCATCACCGTGCCGCCCCCGTATTGGCCTTTGGGAATAGTGCCTTCAAAACCTCCGTATTCCATGGGGTGATCTTCAACCTCCACGGCAAGACGCTTATCGCTGGTTGAATAACTCGGCCCTTTGGCAATCGCCCAGCTCTTGAGCACGCCCCGCCACCCCAGCCGAAAGTCGTAGTGGAGCTGGCGGGCAGCATGCTTTTGAACCACGAACGGAAGAACAGCGGGGCGCTCCGACTCATGGCTGTTGCTTTCGCCACGCGGCTCGGAAGTGATGGTGAAGTCGCGCATCTCGCGATAACGCGCGAGCTGACGGTCGACTGCCTCGGCGGATTGGGAACGAGATTTCTTTCTTCCGGCCATTAAGAAATCAGTTGCGTGAATGCGAGAAATCTTGAAGTGACGCTCCGTATCAGGTCTTCGCGGTTACCACGCGTCAGCAGCTCATGCCCTGCCCCTTCAATGGGCACAAGTTCGGTCCGAGCGGGCACCAGCGCCAATGCGGATTCCATCTCTGAGATCGTACCGAAGCCGTCGCGCATCCCGTGCACAAAGAAGGTCGGGATGCGAAGGCTCGGAAGGTGCTGTATTCGCAGCTCAGCCGGACGTTTGGGTGGATGAAGGGGGTAGGAGAGAAGAAGCAGGCACTCGACGAGGTCCGGTTCGGTCGCAGCTAAGATGGAGGCCTGACGGCCACCGTAGGAATGGCCACCCAGATAAACCTTGCCGGGCACCATCTTACGTAGAGCAGCGACTGCGGCGCGCAGCCCGCTCTGATCGCGCTGCGCCGCCCCGCGAGGGGGAGGTCCATGGGGCCGAACCTGACGGAATGGAAGATCGCAGCGAAGCACAGTTAGCCCTGCATCGGCAAAGGCGTCCGCGAGGGAAAGGAGGAGCGGCGCCTGGCAGTTGGATCCTGCGCCATGCGTGAGAATCAGACCGTCGCCGGCGAGCGACACAGGACGGTGCAGGTAGCCCCGAACGGGGACCTCAGAATCGGTTGCGTCGAAGAACTCATCCGGCGCTTGCGGGCTCATGGCTATGTCCTGTCAACTCGGCAATCTTCTTCGAAAGGCTTTGGGCGTCGTGAGGTGCTCGAACCTTCACGTCGTCATCGAAATAGACGAATACATCGCGGGATGGCACTTTGGGAGCGGGTTCGGGATGAACCCTGATGCCATCAGTCACCTCTTCTCCACCGGCCCATGCCAGCACTCGGTGCGCCCAGCAGTCTATGCCGGCGGCATCGTAGCCGTTGGGGTACACTTCCTCATTTCCGTGCAAGCGGCAGTAGACA
The DNA here is from genome assembly GCA_966443485.1 of uncultured bacterium. Taxonomy (GTDB): domain Bacteria; phylum Acidobacteriota; class Terriglobia; order Terriglobales; family Acidobacteriaceae; genus Telmatobacter. Next base: position 2,470 of record CBJOJD010000446.1, read on the forward strand.
AAGTCAGAGGTAATGTCCATCATGCGCGGCCACTTTTCGGTGTCCGCAACCACACTGGCTACCTGATACTTACGAAGCAAAGCGATGTAGTCGGGAACTGCAAAAGTCTTGTTGCGAGGCTCTAGCGCGTGGCGCAGCGGCAGGTCTTCCGAGACATCGAACCAAGAGCGCTCCGCCATCCAGTCGTCACGCTGGCGAGCATAGGCGGCCGCCTGTTTGTGTGTTCGCGGTAATAGCTGAAGGAAGGATTCGAGGAGTTGGGGATCGAACTTGAGATTCGGGGGCAGCTGCCAAAGAATCGGTCCAAGCTTCGTCCCGAGTTGCAGGAGGCCCTGGGACAGGAAATTGGCGATCGCGGTTGCCACGTTTTCGAGCCGGCGTTCATGGGTGATAAACTTCGTGCCCTTTACGGAAAAGACAAAGTCGTCCGGAGTCTCCAGCTTCCACTGTGCGAAGCTCTTTGGACGTTGGAGAGAGTAGAACGTCCCATTGAGTTCGATGGAATTGAGCTGGCGGGAAGCGTACTCCAGCTCTCGTCGCTGCGCCAGCTTTTCAGGGTAGAAGGTGCCGCGCCACTCGTCGAAGCGCCAGCCTGACATTCCAATGCGAATCTGTCCCCGCTCGCTCATGCGATCACATGATAGCGGACCCGTGTCAGAGAAGCACGATTCGCTTTGGCAGGCAAGTCTCAGGGCAGATTTGCGAGCTCATGTAAAGCTTTGCCCACGCCGCCGAATAGCCAGCCCGCCTAGCTTTCTTTGCGATAGAGGAGATCTCGGATGGTCTTGCGACGAGCCTCATTCAGCTCGCTATCGGCGCTAGTTAGGCCGGAGCGATCGTTATCCTCCTCCTCAGGTTCACTGCAGGACGGACAGCGATTGGCAAAGCCCGGTTTGTCGGGCCGAAGTTCGAACTCCTCACCACATGCGACGCAGGTACGAATCGGAAAACCCATTGCATTTTTATCGTAACGCAGAGTCGCCGAAAGAGGTACTGCGTGGGCCTGAGAAGGTCAGCTGCTGACGGTGGCCATATTGGATCGAGGAGCGCTGAAGCTTGAAGAAACAGGCCTGGAACCCATCCCTCCAAAGTTCCCGGGGCATATTTTGCTATTTCACTTCACCGGTGGTTGCCAGCACGGCATGGGGCCATCCATGCTCCCAGCTGATGGTTGAGATTTGGAGCGCGGGTTTTCCGGTGAGGGCATCGTAGGCGTGGAAGACGATTAAGTCCCCTTCTGGACGCTGTAGGATGGATTCGCCTCCGGGGCCCAGCCATCGGCCATTCGCTGTGAGGAGTTGAGTCCCCCCGCCTTCCAGCATCGGCTTTCCACTGGCGTCCACGTAGGGTCCGGTGACACGCGTGGAGCGGCCCACCATGGTGCGGTATGTGCTCTTCGTCCCACGGCAGCAGAGGTCGAACGAGACGAAGAGGTAGTAGTAGGCATCGTGATGCACGATGAAGGGAGCCTCGATCGCTTGCCAATCCGGAGGAAGGCCGGGCTTGGATGGTTCCGGGCGATGGGGCTTGGCACGCGCGGCCAGAGAGTACAGGGTAGGATCGGCG
>CBJOJD010000447.1:0-4027 GCA_966443485.1 uncultured bacterium
CTCTGAGACCAATGTGCCGGAGTTTCCGTTTACCACAAACTGCCCGGCCACGCTGGCAGCGCAGGCAACGTGCACCATCACCGTGAACTTCTCGCCCACCGGCTACGGCTTGCGACTGGGTCAGATGAACATCAGTGCTGATAACGGCATATCCGCGCTGCTGCCGGAAAGCGGAACTGCTTCCAAGGGAACCCCCGCAGTCACAGTCTCTTCAAACGTGAACTCGACCATGCTGCAGGGCGCCATCACCTTCGTTGCGACCGTGAGCTCTTCGGCTACCCAGCCCACCGGCAATGTGAGCTTCATGGATGGCACTGCGGTGCTGGGCACAGCACAGCTCAGCAACGGTGCAGCATCCCTGACCTCATCGACGCTGGCCGCAGGCATGCACAACATCTCTGTCGCCTACGAGGGAGACGCCAACTACCTCACGGCAAGCAGCGCGATGGTGGCCGAAACAGTGCTCGACTTCGATCTCAAGCCGAGCGGATCGACGGGAGCTTCGCAGACTGCGGCACCTGGAAAATCAGCTACCTATCAGCTGGCCATCACGCCTACTGCTGGAACCAGCTTCCCGGTGGCTGCAACGCTCAGCGTCTCTGGTCTGCCCGAGGGCGCCACAGCCTCGCTCAACACCACTCCGTGGACGCAGCTCTCTGCCACTTCTTGGCAGGTGCCTGCGACGACCACGCTCAACAATGTTTCCTTGACATTTCATGTGCCCGCACAAGTCACCACCGCACAGAACTCCAAGGGTTCGGGTAACCGCATGCCTGCCCCAGTGTGGGCGGTTCTGCTGCTGCCCTTCGCCTACCGGATGCGTCGTGCTGGCAAGAAGCTGGGAGCCCGTGCCCTCACTCTCTTGCTCGCGATGGCTGCTCTTACTGCGGCTATGGGACTCAGTGGCTGCGGAGCGCACAACGGCTTCTACGGGCAAGCGCCGCAGAGCTACACCGTTACGGTGACGCTAACCGCGGGTTCCGTCTCTCACTCAACCGATCTCACCTTGAATGTGCAGTAACGAGGAGAAACAATGATCAATTTGAAGAAGCAAACCAAAGTTCTCCTCGTTGCGGCGGGCCTGATCTGCAGCATCTCCGCCTCAGCCCAGATGCAGAGCGGATCGAAAGAACGATCGATGGATATTGGCGTCACGTTCAACGCGGCGCGCGCCAATACCGTCCCCACTTACAACTTCTGGATGCAGGGAGGCGGTCTCCAGGCCGCCGCGAATCTGACCCATCATTGGGCTGCAGCAGTTGATGTATCGGGCGTGCACACGGGACAAATGCCGCACGTGAACGCCGGGCTCGATCTGCTCACGCTTACGTTCGGACCGCGTTATAGTGTGTCGTCTCCCAGCGGCCGCCTCAAGGTATACGGCCAAGGTCTGGGCGGCTACGCTCATGGAAGTAACAGCCTGTTTCCGAACTCTCAGGGAACCACCACCAGCGCGAACGGCGTTGCATTGCTCGTAGGTGGAGGCATGGACTATCGCATTTCTCCGCGCTTCTCCGTGCGCATGATCGATGCCAATTGGCTGCGTACCGCGCTCTCGAACGGCACTACCACGGTACAGAACAATCTGCGCCTTGGTTCGGGAGTTGCACTGCACTTCTAATACTATTGATCGCCGCTTCGTTGCGCTGAGGGGCACCTTTCGCTGGGCACACAACCTCGCCCCTTATCGTGCCGAGGAGACGCAACGCTGCGTCCGCTACTACTACGAGGAGAACGCAAGCACAACGGCCGTCCTGCTGGCTCAATCCCAGATAGAGGTTGGATCAGAACGCGCCCTGACGTATTCGGCCTCGCAAGCGCCGCAGCGATAGAAAAGCGGATGTGCTCGCTAAGCTTCGAGCACATCCGCCGTATGCAAGCCTAGACAATTGTGGCCAGCGCCGTTCTACTTCTTCTCCTCAGGTGGCATCGCGCCTGGGAAGATTTCCAGCGGAGCACGCATCTTCTGCTCGAGCTCCGGATGTGGGAAGGGCTTGCGTGGCAGCATCTGATCCCGCTGCGCTGCGTTGTAGACGAAGATTGCCTCTACCGTCGCAATCTGCTTCAGATCCGCCGTCTGTAGCCGTTCATACGTATCTTCGTTGGAGTGGTGAGTGCGGCTCTCGTAGTCCAAATCATCCTGGATGAACTGAAAGCCCGGGATACCCACCGCGTCGAAGCTCAAATGATCAGTGCCGCCCGTGTTGCGGTTGGTGATGGTCGTGACCCCTAGATCCTTGAGAGGCGCGATCCACTGCGCAAAGATCGGAGCGATCGCCGCGTTGCCCTGCGTATAGATACCGCGAATCTTGCCGCTGCCGTTGTCCACGTTGAAGTAGCCGGAGATCAGCTTCTGTTCCGGCTTCGCCTCTAGCGGGCCCACCACTTTGCGCAGAAACTCCGGCATGGCAAGTTGATCGGGCTCGGTCGAGAGCTTAGCCGAACCGAAGTGCTGCGCGGCATATCCTTTGGACCCGAACAGACCCTGTTCTTCGCCCGTCCAGAGCGCAATGCGGATGGTTCGCCGCGGTTTGACCCCCAGCGATTTCAGGATTCGCATGGCCTCCATCGCCACGACCGTTCCCGCTCCATTGTCTGTAGCGCCGGTGCCGGCGATCCAGCTATCGAGGTGCCCGCCGACCATCACCACCTGATCCTTCAACTTCGGATCCGTGCCTGGAATCTCCGCGACCGTGTCATAGCCATGCTCGTGCTCTCCGGTGAACTTCGTCTCCACATTCACCTCAACTGTGCAGGGAACATGGGCTTGAACGAGGCGGAACAGCCGTCCATAGCTCTCAATCGCCGCCACGACAACGGGCACTTTAACGCGCTTCTCAGCGATGTATGGCGTACGGCCCAAGGCCGCGCCATTGTCGTCGAAGAGGGTTCCACCTGAGCCGCCGCCATTCTTGCCGTCGCGGCTGGGCTCAATGACTGCGGCCACCTTTTCGTCAGCAAAGAATTGCGCTGCCTTATCGGCGAGCTTAATGCGTTCCAGATAAGCCTTCAGACGGGCTTGCATCTCCGGAGACATACCCGCGCCGCCCGCGTTGACGGGATACTCGGCGAGTTCGTCGAGCTCCTTCTCGGTGTAGCGCTCAAAAAGTGCCTTATCCACCGGGGGCACATCGCGCATCGGCCCATAGAGCACGATCTTGCCGCTCAACTTGCCCTTGTACTTGTCAAAGTCCTTCTCTTCCTTGACTTCAACACTCACCACCTCTGCTGTCACCGGACCAGTGGTGGAGGGCGACCACGGCGTGGCCTGCACAATCAGAATCGCGGTATCAGGCATGACCATGCGCGCCCAGGTATTCAACTGCTGCCATCCCAGTCCGAACTCGCCCCAATCCTCGAGATGCGCATTCTCCAGCCCGATCTTGGTTAGCGTGTCGCGGGTCCACTCATTGGCCTTCTTAACATTGGGAGATCCAGTTAAGCGGGGGCCGATTCCGTCCATAAGCGCCGAGGCAAATTCCATCACATGCGAATGGTTCAGGCCCTCATCGCGAATGCGTTGGTACATGGCCAAATCCAGCGTTTCGGTGGCGGGCTGCACCTCGGCATAGGGATCCACGGAGGCCGGGGTCGGAGGAAGCTTCGATTTGTCCGCTGCAAAAGCCAGGCCGGTCGCGGCCAGCACGAACATCGCGCAGAAGCGAAGAGTCAAACGTGTCATCTAATTGGGGCTCCGAGGAAGGGAACTGATGCAATTGCATGAATTCTATATCGCGAAATCATAAAGATAGCATTCTGGCCGGATTCGCCACCGATCACGCTCGCAAGAGAGCGGCAGACGTGCACACAACTGAGCCGCGATGGACTATGCCAGAGGGTTTGCATTGCCATCCAGTTCAACTCGCGGATGACGGCAGGCAGTTAGTTGAGAGGGAATCTTTGAGCGAAGGAAAGACAGCGATGGTCAACGGAGGGAACTGGTGGACTGGAGAGGGAAGTTGGCGACTTATATGGAGCGGGAGACCGGGATCGAACCGGCGACATTCAGCTTGGGAAGCTGACGTTC
>CBJOJD010000448.1:0-4026 GCA_966443485.1 uncultured bacterium
ACTCTTTCACTTCTTTACTTCTTCACTCTTTCACTGTTCCTGCGGTCGCCTAGACGGCGCTGAGATGGCGCTGTCCGACGGGTTCGGCTTTGCTGGCCAGGTACTTGTCCACGGCGGCGGCGGCTTTGCGGCCTTCGGAGATGGCCCACACGACCAGGGACTGTCCGCGGCGCATGTCGCCGGCAGCGAAGACGTTCTCCACCGAGCTTTGGAAGTCCTTGGTGGCGACGTTGCCGCGGCCGTCCAGCTCCAGACCGAGCTGTTCGATCATGCCGTTGCGCACTGGTCCCAGGAAGCCCATGGCCAACAGAACCAGGTCGCAGTCCAGCGTGAACTCGGAACCGGCGATGGGTTCGAACTTGGGCGGGGCACCGACGCGGGTGGCGTGCAGCTGCTTGACGTTGCCGTTTTCGTCGCCCGTGAACTTGATGCTGTTGATGCTCCAGTCGCGGATGCCGCCCTCTTCGTGAGAGCTCTCGGTACGCAGCTGCAGGGGCCACAGCGGCCAGGGCGTGGCGGAGGAGCGGCTCTCCGGCGGCTTGGGCATGATCTCGAACTGATGCACGCTCAATGCGCCTTGACGGTGGCTGGTGCCCAGGCAATCCGCGCCAGTGTCGCCGCCACCGATGATGATGACGCGCTTGCCAGTCGCGAGGATCGGCTCAGCGGCATTCATGGCAGCGAGGAGCTGTGCCTCGGAGTCGCCTTCGGTGCGGCGGTTCTGCTGGGGCAGGAACTCCATGGCGAAGTGGATGCCCTTGAGCTCGCGTCCCGGAATCTTCAGATCCCGCGGTTGCTCGGCGCCGCCGGCCAGCAGAATGGCATCGTAGTGCTCGGTCAGCGCTTCGATGGGCACGTTCACGCCCACGTGCGCATTGGTCAGGAAGGTCACGCCTTCGGCGCGCATCTGTTCGAGACGGCGATCGATGACGTGCTTCTCGAGCTTGAAGTTGGGAATGCCGTACCGGAGCAGGCCGCCGATGCGATCGTTCTTCTCGTACACGGTGACCGAGTGGCCGGCTCGGCGCAGTTGCTGAGCGGCGGCCAGACCCGCGGGTCCACTGCCCACCACGGCCACGCGCTTGCCGGTGTTGAACTCGGGGGGCTCGGGATGGATCCAGCCTTCCTGCCAAGCGCGTTCGATGATGCTGCGCTCAATCAGCTTGATGGAGACCGGGGCCGCATTGATGCCGAGAACGCAAGCGGCCTCGCAAGGCGCGGGGCAGATGCGGCCGGTGAACTCAGGGAAGTTGTTGGTGGAGTGGAGACGGCGAATAGCAGCTTCCCAGCGCCCGCTGTACACCAGGTCATTCCAGTCGGGAATGATGTTGTTCACGGGGCAGCCGGTATGGCAGAAGGGTACGCCGCAGTCCATGCAGCGAGCACCCTGCTCGCGCTGCTTTTCTTCAGCGAACGGCTCGTAGATCTCGAACCAGTCCTTGATGCGCTGTTCCGGGTTGCGGCGCGTTGGCTGTTCGCGATCGATCTCAAGAAATCCAGTGACTTTACCCATGGTGCACCTCTGCTGTAGCCGTCACCAGAGGCGACGTGTGAGATGGAGAGCTGTAGGCCTTCTCGGCGCGCTCAACGCCCAGCACGCGCTTGTACTCGTGCGGGAAGACCTTGATGAAGTTGGGCTGCGCGGAGGCGAAGTTGTCGAGAATCCACGCGGCGCGGGGGCTGCCCGTGAGATCGCGATGGCGCTCGAGGAGTCCGCGGACCACGGCAATGTCGCCTTCGTTGACGAGCGGTTCCAGATCGACCGATGCCTGATTGCAGCGGCGGGAGGTGAAGTCACCGGCATCGTCGTGAACATAAGCGATACCGCCGCTCATGCCTGCTGCAAAGTTGCGACCGGTGGATCCGATGACGACCACCAGACCATTGGTCATGTACTCGCAGCCGTGGTCGCCCACGCCTTCAACCACCGCGGTGGCTCCCGAGTTACGGACCGCGAAGCGTTCGCCAGCGATACCGTTCAGGAACACCTCACCGCTGGTAGCGCCGTAGAGGACGACGTTGCCGACCAGAATGCTTTCTTCGGGCAGGAAGCTGGAGGTCTTGGGGGGATAGGCAATAATGCGTCCACCAGACAAGCCCTTGCCGAGGTAGTCGTTGGAATCGCCTTCCAGTTCGAGAGTGACACCCTTGGGCACGAAGGCACCCAGGCTTTGACCCGCGGAACCCTTGAACTTGTAGTGGATGGTGCCGTCGGGGAGTCCCGCAGAGCCGTAGCGACGGGCGATCTCGCCGCCCAGCATGGCGCCTACCGTGCGGTGGACGTTGCGTATGGCGAAGCTGCCGGTGACGTTCTGCTGCAGTTCCAGAGCCGGTGCGGCCTTCTCCAGCAATGCGTGATCGAGGGCCTGATCGAGGCCGTGATCCTGCTCCTTGACCTTGCGTCGTGCGACGCGGGAGGGAATCTCAGGGGCGTAGAGGATGTTGGAGAGATCGATGCCCTTGGCCTTCCAGTGCGCGTCGGCGATGGAGGCGTCGAGCTTATCGACGCGACCGACCATCTCGTCGACGGTGCGGAATCCCAGCTTGGCCATGTGCTCGCGCACTTGCTCGGCGAGGAAGAAGAAGAAGTTGACCACGTGTTCGGGCTGGCCCTGGAAGCGGGCGCGCAGCACCGGATCCTGAGTGGCGATGCCGACCGAGCAGGTGTTGAGGTGGCACTTGCGCATCATGATGCAGCCCATGGTGATGAGCGGCGTGGTGGCAAAGCCGAATTCCTCGGCACCGAGCAGGGCGGCGATGACGACATCGCGGCCGGTCTGGAGCTTGCCGTCGGTCTGCACGCGGATGCGGCTGCGCAGGTCGTTGAGCAGCAGGACCTGCTGCGTCTCCGCGAGGCCGAGTTCCCAGGGAAGACCGGCGTGACGGATGGAGCTGAGCGGGGAGGCGCCGGTGCCGCCGCTGTCGCCGGAGATGAGCACGACATCGGCATGAGCCTTGGCCACGCCCGCGGCGACCGTGCCTACGCCAACTTCAGAGACCAGCTTGACGGCGATGCGGGCCTTGGGATTGACGTTCTTCAGGTCGTAGATCAGCTGGGCGAGATCTTCGATGGAGTAGATGTCATGGTGCGGCGGAGGCGAGATCAGGCCCACGCCGGGGATGGAGTGCCGGGTCTTGGCGATGACTTCATCGACCTTGTGGCCGGGGAGCTGACCGCCTTCGCCGGGCTTGGCACCCTGCGCCATCTTGATTTGCAACTCATCGGCATTGACCAGGTAGTTGGTGGTGACGCCGAAGCGGCCGGAGGCGACCTGCTTGACTGCGCTGCGGCGCGAGTCGCCGTTGGCTTCGCGCTTGAAACGCTCTTCGTCTTCGCCGCCTTCGCCGGTGTTGGACATTCCGCCCAGGCGGTTCATGGCGATGGCGAGGGTCTCGTGCGCCTCTTTGCTGATGGAGCCGAAGCTCATGGCGCCGGTGGTGAAGCGCTTGACGATCTCCTTGGCGGGCTCGACTTCGTCCAGGGGAACCGCGTTATCGGCATACTTGAGCTTCAAGAGGCCGCGCAAGGTGCAGAGTGTGCGGTTCTTGTCGTCGATGAGGTCGGTGTATTCCTGGAAGGTGGCCGGATTGTTCTGGCGCACCGAGTGCTGCAGCTTGCTGATGGTCAGCGGGTTGATGAGGTGATATTCACCGCCTTCGCGGTACTGGTACTGGCCGCCCACAACGAGCTCGGTCTCGGACTCGGTGAGGGGCTGGAAGGCGTGGGCGTGCTTCAATTGCGCTTCGCGGGCCAGCACGTCGAGTCCGACGCCTTCGATGCGCGATGCGGTGCCGGAGAAGTAGGTATCGACCAGAGCCTGGTTGAGACCCACGGCCTCGAAGACCTGGGCACCGCGATAGCTTTGCAGGGTGCTGATGCCCATCTTGGAGAAGGTCTTGAGCAGGCCCTTGTTGATGGCCTTGATGAAGTGCTTCTCGGCCTGGTTGCCGGTGACGTTGTGCGGCAGCAGACCGCGGCGCTTGAGGTCGTGCAGCGTCTCAGTGGCGAGATACGGGTTGATGGCG
>CBJOJD010000449.1:0-3983 GCA_966443485.1 uncultured bacterium
GGCGACGCGGGCTCCCCGTTCCTGTCGCTGCATGGACGGCTGTGTGTGGGCTGGTCCTATTTGTCGGGAGCGCCATTGCGCAGGCACCGACATCCCCTCTGCGCGTGATGGTCCACGACGAAAACGGAAAGGGGCTCAGCGGGGTTCGAATCACGGTCAGCGATGCCGGACCGGCTACCGGCGCGACGAGAATCACGGATTCCGAAGGGGCGGCGACCGTTGATTGCCCACAAGCCGCGCAGTGCGCGCTCAAGTTAGCACTCTCCGGCTATCTCACGGCACAGCAAACGATCAATGCTGACGCCGTGGCCGAGGGCCCGTCGATCGATATTACTCTCACCCCTGTCCTACAGGACCGACAGGATGTGACTGTGCAGGCCGACAATTCCGGTCCGCTAGTCGAAACAGAGAACAGCCAGACGGAATTAAAGGCGGAGGACACAAAATCGACGCCGCTCCGTCCGGCGACGCTGCTTGATACACTTCCGCTTGTTCCAGGCGTGGCGCGAACACCAGACGGACGGATCACGATTGCAGGAGCTGATGAAGCGCATAGCACTTTGCTGATCAACTCAGTGAACGTAACGGACCCGGCGACGGGAGGTTTCGGCCTGAGCGTTCCTGTAGATAGCGTGGACATGGTTAAGGTGTCCTTGTCGCCTTATTTGGCACAGTACGGGAGCTTTACGGCTGGTGTGGTAAGCGCAGAGACGCGCAGAGGGGGCGACAAGTGGAAGTTCAATCTCAACGACCCTCTGCCGGAGTTCCGCATTCGAAGCGGCCATTTGGAAGGGCTGCGCAGCGCGACGCCTAGGGTGGATTTGAGCGGACCCCTGATTGCGAATCGCCTGTACCTGCTGGAAGGCACAGAGTACCTGGTCAACAAGGCGGAGATCCGCACGCTGCCGTACCCGATGAATCAGATTCGCAGTGATGCAATCAACTCGTTTACCCAGATCGACACCAACATAGATGCGAAGCAGACGATCACTGCGAGTCTGCACTTTGCACCTCACAGGCTGCAATATGCAGATTTGAATTACTTCGACCCGGAGCCCGTAACCCCGAATGCCGACTATCAGGAAGACACTGGCACAGTGCTTCACCGTTGGGCGATCGGCGAAGGCCTGCTTACCAGCACTTTCTCTGGAACGCGCGTGGCTGCCAACGTGATGCCGCAGGCTGTAAGCGAGATGATCTTGACCCCGGTGGGCAATCGTGGAAGCTACTTTGCGCAGGGAATGCGGGAGGCCACGCGCTTCCAGTGGATGGAGACATGGACTTCAGGACAGATCGAGTGGCATGGAAAGCATACGATCGGAGCAGGCTCCGTGCTGGCGCACGCTGAGGATGAAGGCCGTCTCACTGGATCGACAACGTTGATTGAGGATGCATCGGGAAATCTGCTGCGACGCATCGACTTCACTCCCCGCGGCAAGTTCGACCTGAGCGACTTCGAGCCCGCTGTTTATCTGCAGGACCACTGGTCGGTTAATCGGGCTCTCGCTGTTGATGGGGGGATGCGGGCTGAAGCGCAGACTGTCACGTATACGCGCCGCTTTGCTCCAAGGACCGGGTTTACGATTACGCCTGAAACATCGGGACGCAGCGTGCTTCGCGGCGGAATAGGCATCTTCTACAACGACGTCCCTCTGAATACCTATGCGTTTGCGCAATATCCGGTGCAGGTGATCACGACCTATGATGGCAAGGGGAATATCACAGATGGGCCGCGCACCTACATCAATCTGACTGGGGAACAAGCTCGTTCGGAGTTCCCTTTCATTTCACAGAGGCAGGTGAGTGGAAATTTCGCGCCGTATAGCATTGCCTGGAATGTCGAGGCACAACGCACGTTTGGCTCACGCTACTCGCTGCGCGCCCGCTATCTGCACAGCAACCTGTTTGATCAAATCTTGCTGCAACCTGTCACCAGCGCGCAAAAAAGCGCTACGGTACTCGGAAGCGGTGGAAGCAGTCGCGTCCGACAGTGGGATCTGACTGCGGGTGTGGGGAACAGCAGCGCGCGGCAGTTTTTCTTCTCTTATGTTCGCCAGAAGGCGGTCGGCGACCAGACCGATGCTGCAAACTACCTGGGCGATCTTCCCTCCGCAATCATCCGGTCGCGCATCACAGCTAGCAATCCTGGTGAGATTCCTAACCGGTTCTTGTTCTGGGGAAACTCGCTCTTACCGTGGCGGATGCGCATCGCTCCTCGCATCGAGTGGCGGAACGGATTCCCCTATCAGCCAACCGATGCCTCGCAAGACTACGTGGACTTTTCGTCTTATGCACAGCCACGCTTCCCCGTGTACTTCACAGGCGACGCCCGCGTGTCCAAGGATGTCAATATAGATCCGAAACACGCGGTGCGCCTCTCTGTCACCGGAATTAACCTCACAAACCATACCAACCCTCTCCAGGTGCATAGCAATTCGGGCGATCCGCAGTACGGCACGTTCTTCGGCAACTATGGCCGTCATTTCCTCTTGGATTTCGACGTTCTGTTCTAACCAAGCAGTGACCATCGAGCGGGAACGAGCTTTGGACTCAGTTCTGCCGGTTGTCTACAGAACCCGGTGGGCACGCATTCCTGCCGGAGCTTATCACGGAGGGCGCGGCTTTTCCGGATCTGCTTAAGAAAGTCCTCCAGCATACTTATTACGATGGCATTCACGCTGACGCTCTCGGCCTCGGCCCATCCTCGCGATTTGACTCGCGCTTCATTGCCAATGTGGAGCATGGGATTCGCCAAGCCAAGTCCAGTCTTGCGCGTTTGAATGATCTCAACTTCTTTCGATCAATGTGGTCATGGCAAACAAAACGAAGCGTGACAGGTCCCCTGCCATGCGCGCCTCTTCAATGCCTTTTTATTTGAGTTGGACCGGGAACCGTAGGGTTGTTCCCACGCGATGATCGTCCAGCGCTAGCCTCTTTGTTTCCGTTCCGGGCCCTTGTAGCTTTCTTCTGAGCCGATTGTTCAAATGTCGACTTGGGCCCAAGTCACTCATCCAACCAACAGGAGCTCAGCAGCCGGTCAGTTTGTAATTTGGGGATTACCTCGCCTCCTACACGCGGGTCAATTGGTAAGCGGTCCCGGTTTAGAAATCAACACCGGAGTATCTCTACGCCCACTTTCTTCGCGGCATAACGTAAGGACCGTAATATCGTCATCCTGTCCGAAACGCTTCGCCGCATCTGCCAACTCGTGCGCAGGTCCGTGCGCGATCGATGCGGTCCGCTCAAATCCAAACAATTCTCCGGCCGCATTACGCGCTTCCACCACCCCGTCCGTCAGGAGAGTGAGTTGCTCGTCACCCGAAAGTTTTAGATCTGTCTCGGAGTAGCTGGCATCTGGAAGAATCCCGAGCGGCAGCCCATTGCTGACATCGACCTCGCGCCCGTTCAAATAGGGCGCAAGATGGCCGGCATTCGCCATCGTCACCGTGCCTCCCCAGTCCGCCCGCACGATGAGACATGTCGTGAAGCCTCCATTCGTACGGCCGATCATGTGCTTGTTCAGGCCGGCAAGCAGTGCGGCGGGACTGGTAGTAGAGTCCGCCAGCGTACGCACCACGCCTACCAGCAGCGAAACGGTCATAGCTGCCGCCATTCCCTTGCCGCTGACATCGCCGATTACGGCAAGGGCGCCGCCCTCGGGAATAGGGAGAATCTGAAAGAAGTCGCCGCCCACATCGCCGGCCGGCAGATAGACGCTGGACAGCTGAAAACCTTTGATCTGCGGAATAGCCTGCGGCACCAGGACCTGCTGCACCGCGCGCGCCGCCCTCAACTCAAGGTCAAGCCGCTCCTGCTCGTGCCTGCTCTCTTCGGAATACCGGTACGTGGCCCATCCCAGGGCCACAATCATCAGGACCCGCGTAAGCGTGGGAAAGTCCACGGGGTTTCCAGCAATCGAAAACAGCGGTGCCTGTATGTACGCCCCCACCGTCAAGTGGGTGAAGCGCGATCCCTGCAGAAAG
>CBJOJD010000450.1:0-3979 GCA_966443485.1 uncultured bacterium
CTCCTGCCACGTCCCAATCGAGAGAAACACCGCGTCGAACTGGCTGGCCAGCGCGTTCAGCGACACATCTAGGCCTACCCGGGTGTTGAACACCAGCTTCACCCCTGCGCGCGCGATCAGCTCCAGCTCTTTGCGCAGCACCGCCTTGGGCAGCCGGTACTCGGGAATCGCGAAGCGCAGCATTCCCCCCGCCTCGCCGCGCTCCTCGAAGATGGTGACCTCGTGCCCCAGCATGGCCAGATAAAACCCCGCCGTCAGCCCCGTGGGCCCGGAGCCCGCAATCGCCACCCGCCGCCCCGTCGGCCCCAGGCGCCGCGCCACAATCCGCTGCACCATGGGCTCGAACAGCTCCGACTGAAACACCGCATCGGCAATGTGGCGATGCACCTCCCGCATGTTCACCACCTCGTCGAACGACTGGCGCCGGCAGCGGTTGTCGCAGGGATGCTGGCACACCCGCCCCGTCGACGCCGGCAGCGGATTGTCCAGCAGCACCGACTCAAACGCATCCTCCAGCCGTCCCTCTTGATAAAGCTCCAGAAAGCGCGGAATGTTCATGCGCAGCGGGCAGCTGTTCTCGCAGGGCGAAAGCGCCAGCTCCTGGCACACTCCCGCCCGGCAGCGCTTGGCCACGATGTGGTCTTCGTACTCTTCGCGAAAGTGGCGAATCGTGGTCAGCACAGGATTGGGCGCAGTCTGCCCCAGCGCGCACAGCGAGCAGTCGCGGATCATCCGTCCCAGCTCGTCCAGCGCCTTCAGATGTTCCGCCGTGCCCCGCCCCTTCACGATGTCGTTCAGCGTGCGCAACGCCTTGTCCAGCCCCACCCGGCACGGCACGCACTTGCCGCACGACTCCGAGTGGGTAAACTCCACGAAATACCGCGCCACGTCCACCATGCAGTTGTCTTCGTCCATCACCACCATGCCGCCCGAGCCCATGATCGATCCGATCTGCGCCAGGCTTTCGTAGTCCACCGGCGTGTCCAGCATCTCTATCGGAATGCATCCCCCCGATGGCCCGCCCGTCTGCACCGCCTTGATGCGCCTTCCGTTCACCGCGCCCTCGCCGATGTCGTAGATAAAGCTCTTCAGCGGCGTGCCCAGCGGCATCTCCACCAGCCCCGTATTGCGAATCTTGCCCACCAGCGAAAACACCTTGGTCCCCGGACTCTTCACGCTGCCCGTCTCCGCAAACCACGCCGCCCCTCGCGTCATGATGGGTGCAATGTTGTACCAGGTCTCCACGTTGTTGATGTTGGTGGTCCTGCCCCACAGCCCCTTCTGCGCGGGATACGGCGGACGTGGATGCGGCCGCCCCGGAAAGCCCTCCAGCGACGCAATCAGTGCCGTCTCCTCTCCGCATACAAACGCGCCCGCTCCCTGCACCAGCTCCACATCGAAGTGGAACCCCCGGTCGAGGATGTTCCTGCCCAGCAGCCCGTACTCCCGCGCCTGCTCGATCGCCCGGTTCAAGCGCCGCACCGCCAGGGGATACTCCGCGCGCACGTAGAGAATGCCCTGCGTCGCGCCCATCGCATAGGCGCCGATCAGCATCCCCTCCAGCAGCGCATGCGGATCGCTCTCGATCTCGTTGCGGTTCATGTAGGCCCCCGGATCCCCTTCGTCCGCATTGCAGATCACGTACTTGGTCTCCGCCTTGGCCTTGGCCATGAAGTCCCACTTGTTGCCAGTCAGGAATCCCGCTCCTCCCCGGCCCCGCAGGCGCGCCGCCTTGACCTGCTCGATCACCGCCTCCGCCCGCCCGTCGATCAGCACCTGATACAGCGCCTGATATCCGCCCACCCCGATGTACTCTTCGATATCCTCGGGATCGATCAGCCCGCAGTTGCGCAACACGATCTTCTTCTGTCCCTTGAAAAACGGAATCGCATTCCAGGGCGCGATCTCCGCATATCCCTGCCCGTACTTCACGCTGGCCGTGAGATGATCCCACTCCTCCACCTTGCAAAAGATCAGATCCGGCGGCATCACCCGCGTGAACACCCCTTCCAGGATCCGGCGCGCATCGTTCACCTGCACCCGCCGCAGGATCACCAGCGGTGCTCCCGGCATGCGCACTCCCACCAGCGGCTCCTGAAAGCAGGCCCCAAAGCATCCCACCCCGCTCAGCTGAACTTCCTGCCCGCTGTTCTGGATGGCCTCGTTCAACGCGTGATACACCTCTTCCGCGCCATTGCCGCGTCCGCACGTCCCCATCCCCACCGTGATCCGCGGAATCGCCGGCAGCAGCTTGGCCAGCCCCGCCTCCCGCACCGCGTTGAACCCGCCAATATCCTGAATGCGCGGCATCACTTCCTCCTCTGCCCTAACGCCTTCACCTCCCGCAGCAGGGTGCGTTCGTTCACGTGCCCCAGGATGTGGTGATTGATCTCCACCACCGGAGCCAGCGCGCACTGGCCAAAGCAGGCCACGGTGCGCACCGTGTAGCGGCGGTCGGCGCTGGTCAGCGCCAGCTTGTCCGCCCCATCCGACTCGCCCAGTTGCTGCGCGCTCAACCCCAGCTCCAGGCAGAGCTTCTCCAGCAGGTCGCGCGAGCCGCGCGTGTGGCACGCGGTTCCGCGGCACACGCACACCACGTTGTCGCCCTGCGCATCCAGGTTGAACAACGCGTAGAATGTGGCCGCGCTGAACACCCGCGCCGGTGGCGTCTCCGTCTCCTCCGCGATGTAGCGCAACGCCTCCATAGACAGAAACTTGTGCGCGCTGCCCGCCTGCACCGTCTCCAGGATGCCCAGCAGCGCTCCCGGGCGGCCGCGATGCTCGGCAATCGCCTGATCGATGCGCAGCTTCTCCCGCGCCTCCAGAACTACTTCTTCCGCTACCATCCCGCCCTCCCTCACGCACCGCGCCGGCTCAGGCTGCGTGCGGCGCCTCCTGCCGCATCGTTAGCACCCTTCGCGCCCGCTCCTCCTCGATGGCCTGGAACATCGCCTCGTCACTGGAGTAGTGAAACCACCCCAGCTGGCGGGCCGCCGCCTCGCGAAGCTCCGCCGCCGACAACAGCTCCAGGTCCGCCTTGCTGACTGTGCGCAACCCCTTCGCTGCCAGATAACGGCGAATCTCCTCCTCGCCCGCTGTGGCCGGATCCGCCATCTTGTTCACGAACTCCAGCACCTGCCCTGCGCCCATCTCCGCATCGTGCCGCGCGATCCCCACCAGTCCCGTGCTGGCTCTGCGCGCCCAGCCCACCACATACTTGCCCGGTAACGGACAGCGCGACTGCGGATCCCACAGCTGGTAAGAGTGCTGGCCGGCCGCCTCCAGCACGGGCTCCGTCGCAAAGCCCTCCGGCCCCATCGGCAGGCCCACCTTGGCATCGTGCCGGTCACCGATGGCGAAGATCAGCGTGTCGCACTCCAGCACGCTCCTCTCGTGCCGCGGAACCGCCGCCGTGCTGCCGTCGCTCTTGAGCACCAGGTCGTTCTCCGCAATCTCCAACTGCGCAATCCGCCCTCGGCTGTCGGGCACAATCGCCGTCGGCGACGACAAGAACCGCAGCGCCAATCGTGGAGTTTTGGCCACAAGTCCCGCCTCTCCCAGATGACGAAAGTGCAAGGCCAAGACCTTCTCCGCCGACACGTCCTGACCGCAGCGCGCACAGCGTTCCCGCACCCGCGCCAGCTCGCCGCCCAGCTCTTCGCGACACAAATGCTGCTCCACTGTCGCGATCTCCTTCTCATCGAACTTGATCTCCAGTGGTCCGCGCCGCGCCAGCAACGTGACGCGCTCCGTGTTTCGCCCCGGCAGATCGAGCAGCAGCCAACGGGCAATATCGATGGCCACGTTGCCCACTCCCACCACCACGATGTGTCGTCCCGTGGAGAAGTCCATCGCCGCGAACGGTGGAAGCTGGTTGTAGTGGTAGACAAAGTCTTTAGCCGCGTACACTCCGCGCGCGTTCTCTCCCGGCAAGCCCAGCCGCTTGGTCCCCTGGGCGCCGCAGGCGAAGACCATCGCT
>CBJOJD010000451.1:0-3965 GCA_966443485.1 uncultured bacterium
GACTGGAAGACCGCGGTCTCCACCCTCGCGAATAGCTGGAATCAATTCGATCGAGCCCAGGAACGGCACGTTGAACTGCTGCGCCGTGCGCTCTGCGCCTCCCTTGGAGAAGATGTCGATCTGCTGCTGGCAATGAGGGCACGTGAAGTGACTCATATTCTCGACAATGCCGAGAACCTCGACGTTCACCTGGGCAAACATCTCCAGCGCCTTGCGCGCGTCCTGAAGACTGACGTCACTGGGCGTCGAGACCACCACCGCTCCTGTCAACGGCACCGTCTGCACCAGCGAGATCACCACATCGCCCGTGCCCGGCGGTAAGTCCACGATCAAATAATCGAGTTCACCCCAATTCACCTGCTGCAGGAACTGGCGAATGATCTGATGCAGCATGGGACCACGCATTACCATGGGCTTGTCGCCGGGCGAGATGTAGCCAATAGAGATGGTCTTCAGTCCGTGCGTCAGGTTGGGCTCGATCATGTTGCCCTCGCCAACCCGCGGTTGCTGATTCGATCCCATCATCAACGGCACATTGGGTCCATACACATCGGCGTCAATTAGTCCGACCCGTTTACCCAATTTGGAAAGCGCAATCGCCAGGTTGACAGACACCGTGGTCTTTCCCACGCCGCCCTTCCCGGAACCCACAGCTATGATCTTGGAAACGCCGGGCAATGCTACCGGCGACGGCATGGCATGAGAATGCGCCATATCTGCGATACTCCTTGGAACTCCACTCGTTCGGGAATTCAGTCGATCTTTGGAGAGCTTGGAACCGCGCTCAAGTCCGCGCCAGAAGATCCTCTTAAATTTTACAGGACCGCACTGTGAGCCTGATCCGCCGGTCCTGAGAGTCGCGCAACTTCCAGGAGCTTTTCGTGCAGCATCTGAACTCCCTCTGTGAGCGCGGCGGGGCCCGGCTGTAGGATGCAGTTGGACGGGATCTCGTATACGTGTCCGTTTCGAATCGCGCTGATCTCCTGCCATCCCGCCCGGCCTAAGATCTCCTCTCTCTTCACCTTCATCCCGCACCAGGAAGCGAAGATCACCTCAGGATCGCGTCGCACAACCTCCGCTGCACCGATCACCCGGTCTTGCGCCTTCGAACACCCGCGAAGCTCGGGGAATATCGGCTGACCGCCCGCGATCTCTACCAACTCCTCTACCCACTGAATGCCTCCAATCAGCGGCTCATTCCACTCCTCGAAGTACACTCGGGGCCGGCGGGCAAATTGTGCTGCGGTGCTCGCAATCCTTTCAAGTCCGGCCCGCAAATCTGCGATCAGGCGGTCACCCTCAGGCTCCTTCCTCACAACCCGAGCCAGGAGCGACATCATGTCAAAGATCTCTGCCACGCTTCGCTGGTTGAAGTGGAGCACCGTCAAACCAAGAGTCGCCAAATTCCGGGTGATCTCGGCCTGAACGTCAGAAAACGTCAGCACCAGATCCGGCCGCAGCTCTAGAATGGCGTCAATGTTGGCATCGCTGAATGTGGAAACACGCGGTTTGCTGCGAATTTGTGGCGGACGGGTGCAGAACCCGGACACTCCGACGACACGTTCTTCCTCACCCAACAGGTAGAGCGTCTCTGCGGTTTCGGCACTCAGACAGACGATGCGGCTCGGGAAGTTCACATTTCTCTGCCCCGACGGTTGCAGATCGATAGAATTGGCTAGCTTTGCGTGGCCGCGACATCATCCAGAGCAGCCGTGGCTTGGCGCGCCTTCTTCCGCCGTGCCGCCTCTGACTCGCGGTGCCGCCGGCGCAGTAACGCATCGGCATACCGGCGTTCTTCGTCTGCCGTCACCGGCTTCAACTCTGGCACGCGCACCCGGCGCCCGTTCGCATCGATGGCGACAAAGACAAGGTAGGCGCTGGCTACGTGCAACATCACACCCGTCTGCGTGTTCTCCACCCAAACCTTCACGCCCACTTCCATTGACGTGCTGAAGGCTCGGTTCACGCTCGACTTTAAGATCAGCAGATCCCCTACGTGCACCGGTTGGATGAAGTCGATGTGGTCCATGGCTGCGGTCACCACGTGCGTTCTGGAGTGACGATAAGCCGCCATTGCACCGGTAAGGTCGATAAAATGCATCAATCGGCCACCCAGCAGATTGCCCAAGGTGTTGGTGTCATTGGGCAAGATGATCTCCGTCATCTCCGATTGCGATTCAGCCACCAAGCGCGGTAGCGGACTCGTCTCTATGGATCCGATCCCCTGCATTTTTCTTCCTCATCCCTGGGCCACCGAAAATCCCTTGCTCCGGCTACAATAGGAAGCGGCGGGGGCCGGTCTTTCGGGGCGCACTGTTTCCAGTTTCGGCAATCCCTGCAATTTAAGCAAATTCCCCCACGGTGACCCTATCCCTAGATGAGCACGATGGACAAAATCGCAGGACTAAAAGAGATTCTCGCGCTGGACCCGAAAAACAGCTTTGCGCGCTATGGCATCGCCGTGGAACTGGCCAACCGTGGCGAAGTCGAGGGTGCCATGACGGAGTTCGATATCCTCCTCAAAGCTGACCCGGATTACACGGCAGGCTACTTCATGGCTGCTCAGACTCTCTCGAAAGCTGGCCGTACAGACGAAGCCATCGCCCGCCTCAAGGATGGCATCAGCTGCGCCGCTCGCACCGGTAATCGCCACGCGCTCAGTGAGATGCAGGCCATGCTCGACGAACTGGACCGCTAAATCTCTTCACTAAATCGATGTAAATGCGGGGGAACGGTCACATTTGGCCGTGACGTTGAGGATTCTTCTGCTCTCTTTTACCACCAACCCACATCTATACTATTGATATGCCGAAATATTCGATCGTGGTCCCGTTCCACAATGAAGAAGAGAATGTCACCGCCCTCTACGCCCGCCTAAAGCAGGTCATGGAGCAGATTGGCGACAGCTTCGAACTCGTCCTGGTGGACGACGGATCCAGCGACCGCACCTACAAGCTTCTTGAAGAGATCGCCGCCGTCGACAGCCGCGTGCTGGTGGTCAAGCTGCGCCGCAATTTTGGGCAGACCTCTGCCCTGGCCGCCGGCTTCGATAACGCCTCTGGCGAGTTCATCCTCTCCATGGACGGCGACCTGCAGCACGACCCCAACGAGATTCCCAATTTCATCGAAAAGCTCGAAGAAGGGTATGACGTAGTCTCGGGGTGGCGCAAGGAGCGCATCGACAATTTCATCATGCGCCGCTTCCCTTCCCGCTGTGCCAACTGGCTCATGGCGGAACTGTCGGGCGTAGACATTCACGATTTCGGTACGACGTTCAAGGCCTATCGGCGCGAAGTGATCCAAAACATCCCGCTTTACGGCGAGATGCACCGCTTCATCCCCGCTCTGGCCAGCTGGTACGGTGCATCGATCTGCGAAATTCCTATCAAGAACGTCAATCGGCTGCGCGGTAAGAGCCACTACGGCATCGGCCGCACCTTCCGCGTCTTCTTCGATCTGCTGACAATTCGCTTCCTGCTCAAGTACATGAGCCGGCCTCTGCACTTCTTTGGCAGCTTCGGCGCAATCAGCATCCTGCTCGGGACCTTGTTCTCAGCGATGCTTCTGGGCATGAAGATCTTCCATCCTCACCAGAACGTGATGGATCAGCATGGTCCGCTGTTCGTGATCGCCGGCGTTCTCATCGTCGCTGGCATTCAGATGTTGGCCATCGGCCTCTTGGGCGAATTGCAAGTACGGCACTATTACACCTCACAGCAACGCACTCCCTACGCCATCGACCGTCTGGTTCGTCTCCGCGCTCCAGAAGAGCCCAGCATCCTCTCCGACGGACGGGACGGAAACTACTGATCAGCGGCAACCCCGGTGACAATCAAACCTAGAGCCCCGCGCGACTACCTCCGCGGGGCTTGCTCTTTGTACCTCCTGCTGCCTCCGTCCAAATAGTCACCTCCAAGTCTCTGCCCTTGCGCACCCCTGCCCTGCGGGTGCATCCTTGCATGTTA
>CBJOJD010000452.1:0-3951 GCA_966443485.1 uncultured bacterium
CTGCTGGGAACTCTGCTGCGTCAGGCGTGGTTCTACTGGCAACCACGAATCGGCAATCCTTCCTGGAACATGCAGTATGCGTTCCGCGGCTACATGGTAGTGCTCTGCGATCACGAAACCGCTTCGGACGGGGAAGCCTTTAGTGAGGGCTTCCGGCGGCTCAAGATGGGCAGAGTGATCGGCACGCGCACCTGGGGCGGGGAGATATGGTTGAGCGGCAGCAACGTGGAGGCGGACAATGGCGTCGCAACCGCGGCTGAGACCGGAGTTTATGCCGACGGCAAGTGGTTGATCGAGGGGCGCGGAGTTGAGCCAGACGACGTGGTCGATAATCTGCCGCATGCCTCATACGAGGGCAGAGACGCGCAGCTTGAAGCCGCTATTAAGCAGTTGAAGCAGGAGATTCAGGCTGACCCCCGCCCGGTTCCTCCGGCTCCGCAGCACCCCGACAAATCCTTTCATAACGGCAACTAAGGTCGATTTTGGAGGGCGTCGTCGCTACGCCCCTCCAGGATCATCCATCGACTTGAAGCCAGGGTTCTCAAAACAGGCATCTTTTCTGATCGTGCAGGAATCTCTTGAAATGACTCACCCGCAAGGAGAGACCATGAATTCCGATGCAGCTCTGCGCCAGCAGTTGATCGAGCTTCTCAAAGGCGGCCACGCTCACACGAACTATCAGGAAGCCTTCCAGGATTTTCCCGCGGAAATGCGGGGCAAGAGGCCCAAAGGGGCCCCGCACTCGGGATGGGAGATTCTCGAGCATATGCGCATCGCGCAGTGGGACATTCTCGAGTTCTCGCGCGATCCTGACCACAAGTCGCCGGAGTTTCCCAAGGGATATTGGCCGGAGAGCCCGGAACCGCCCGATCCCAAAGCCTGGGATCGCAGCGTGAACTCATTCTGCCAGGATATGCATTCGCTTTGCGCGTTGATCGCCGACGACTCTACCGATCTGAATGCTCGTATCCCTCACGGAACCGGGCAGACGGTCTTGCGCGAAGCCCTTCTGGCCGCCGATCACAACGCGTACCATCTCGGACAGCTGATCCTGCTGCGCCGTCTGCTGGGCGCCTGGGACGTCACGACCTAACCCACCGGTCCCGTTTGACTAAGTAATGATCAATTGAAGCTCATTGCCCTCGGGCCGGGATTTGCTCAGACCTGGCTCAACTCGCTCAATCGCATAGCCACAGCTTCCACCATCTGCTCGTGGACCTCATCGATGCCCAGGTCTCCCTCGATGATGACCACCCGTTCCCGGTCGCGCTCGGCAATCTCGCGATATTTCTGCCAAACGCGCTGGTAAAAGGCGTCCTTTTCACTTTCGAATCTGCCTTCGTCCTTTCCGGATTCGGCAGTGACCCGTTCATTTCGCCGCCGGGCACGTCCAAGACTGATCTCCAGGCTGGGCAGCAAAAGCAGGGTGAGGTCCGGCTGCAGGTCGCGACAAATCAGCCGGTGCAACTCAAGCACGATGGCCGAGCCGAGTTGGCGTCCGCCGCCTTGGTAGGCTTCAGTCGAATCCGTCCACCGGTCGCACAGCACGGTTTTCCCGGCGGCAAGAGCCGGTTCGATGACCTCAGCGATGATCTGCGCGCGATCCGCAAACATCAGTGCCATCTCCGCACTGGGGTCCAGGCCCGCCGATCGGGAATCCAGCAGCAGTTCGCGGATGCGATCGCCGATGGCAGTGCCTCCCGGCTGCCGCGTGACAAGAGCTGCTACGCCGCGCTTCTGCATCCACTGGGAAAGCCGCTTGATCTGGGTCGTCTTACCCGAACCATCCATTCCTTCAAGCGAGATAAAAAGGCCGCGGGGCATGGCTGGAGTCTACCATCGCAGGTCGGTAGAGACGACTCACTTCGGGTTGTGGTACAAGTTTTGGAATCGTCACGGCGCGGGGCGAGCCGAAGCGCGTGGACCATACCGTTGGCCATCTCGCTCAGCTCAACGCAAGTCGCTGTTCCTGCTGCTTGCTCCGCCGCTGGGTCAGGAGCCCCACAATATGACTCAAAAGATCCCCACTCTCCTTGCCGTGTGCCTTGCACTCGCGAGCCCTCTCGTCAGCGCCCGTCTGCACAGCCAGGAGTTGACCCTCGAAGGACAAACCGGCGGATTCATCACTCCTACGGCCTACGTCGTCGAGTCCCCCCATGAGCGAGTCTTGTCCTACCCGGCTTTGGCCTACCATTTTGTGAACGCATCGAAGGTCATTGGCAATATCCACACCTTCAGCATCACCGAGGGCTTCGCCAATCGAGCTGAGCTGGGCTACACGCGCAGCGTTCACCAGGAGGGCAATAGCCCTGAGTTCAGTGGTCTCTGGCACTCCGCAGGGATGAATGTCTTCCACGGCAAAGCAGTAGTGATCAAGGACGGGCAGGGAAGTCCCTTCACTCCTGGAGTTGCCGCTGGATTTGTGGTCCGTACCGGCGACAAGTTTGTCTCAGGCGCGATTCAGCAGCTCCTCACCGGAACCATGAAGTCCTATACGAATGAGGACCTGTACGTCGCGGTGACGAAAACGTGGCTACATGCCCCGTTTCCGTTTCTGGCGAACTTGGGTTGGAAAGCGACGAATGCCACCATTTACGGCATAGGCGGTCAATCTACCCGCTTCGGCGGCCGGCTGTTTGGAGGGCTAGGCTTCCCGTTACCGCTTCCGTTTGGAATCGCCGTGGTTCCGGCAGCCGGTTTCACCCAACAGCCTCCCACCTCCAAGAATCTGAATGCCATCCTCTACCCGCCGGGGAGCCGCGCACATGTGCCCACCACGCTCGATTACGCAGTCCGAATCACACAGCGACAGCATCCTCACTTTGCCTTTGACGCCGGAGTCGGTCAGGTCGCCGGCCAGATTGGCACAACCGCGGTGGTCACCCCCACCGGCCCAGTCGTGATCCCCGTGAATTTGGAAGCGCGCCATGTTTTTGGGATGGGGCTAAGTGTCCGTTATTGAAGCTTCTCCAGCTGCGAGCGGGCGTGCATCTAAGTAGATAGAACCCACCCGGTTGAGGAGGCATGCAACTTCTTCTGGCCGCCTGGGTTTCAATCCTTAGCCTAAGGAAAATGAGACCCTTAGGCGAAGGTTGCTAGGCGCATTCCCTCATGACTCTCGCGACAATACGCGAGCCTCAACGGGTTTTGCGAAGACAAGAAAGAGAACACACCACCAGCGGTTTACCCCAGCGGAGCTCGTCCTGGTGGCCAAGATGTTCGGGAGGATTCTATGAGAGTGTTACGTTCAGCTCGCTGGCTTTTGCTGGCGCTTTTACTTCCCTTGATACCTGCGCCCAAAGCTCACGCTGGCGTCTTTATCAGTGTGGGATTTGCCCCTCCGGTGCTGCCGGTTTATGTGCAGCCGCCGTGCCCCGAGCCGAACTGGATCTGGACTCCCGGCTATTGGGCCTATGACTACGACGCGCAGAACTATTACTGGGTGCCTGGTGCGTGGGTGCCCGCTCCCGAGCCCGGTTACCTTTGGACGCCCCCCTATTGGGGTTGGGAAAGTGGCGTGTACGTCTTCCATACCGGCTACTGGGGACCGCACGTCGGCTACTACGGCGGCGTCAACTACGGCTTCGGATACATGGGTGTCGGCTTCGTGGGCGGTGAGTGGCATGGACGTGATTTCGCCTACAACACTGCGGTGGTTAATGTGAATAGGACCGTAATTCACAATACCTACATCAACCAGACCATCGTGAATAACACCACGATCATCAACAACAATCATGTCGCGTATAGCGGCGGCCCTGGCGGCATTCAACACCAGCCGAGCGCCGAGGAACGGGTCGCCATGCGGGAGAGCCATGTGGCTCCAACCAACGTGCAGCAGCAGCACTTCCAGGCCGCACGAAGCGACCGTGCCAACTTCTTCAACGTGAACCAGGGTCGTCCGCAGAACGTCGCGGTAGCGCGTCCGCGGGCCGCGCCCAATCACCCTAT
>CBJOJD010000453.1:0-3947 GCA_966443485.1 uncultured bacterium
CGACAGCGGGCAGGCAGTGGCGCGCTCCATGCGCTAGATGATGAAGGGAATCACATGGTCCCCCGTATTGGGAGAGGATTGATCACTCTGGAACCCCGGGGCGCAGGATGGCTGAGGTGGGGCTAGAATGAACTCGTGCGAACCCCCATCGTTGCAACAAGCCTCCTCGCTCTTCCCTTGACACTGACTCTGGCCGGGTGCGGCAAGCCGTCGTTGGACGTGCCTCCTTCCGTGACGATGATCGGCCAGGCCACGCCGGTGACGGTGCATGTGCACGACAAGCACGGCGTCAGCAAAGTCACCGCTACCCTGGAGCAGAACGGCACGCAGTATCCTGCGTGGCAGAGCTCCGCCGCGTCGAAGAGCGCCGACTCCACATTCAGCTTCACGGTGGGTGCCAAGACCACTCCACAGCTGCGGGATGGGCAGGCGCGCTTGATCATTGAAGCCACCTCCGCGGGCTTGGGCCACGGCACCACGCGGGTGGAACGCGATGTGAAGGTCATAACGCAGCCGCCCACGGTGAGCGCAGATTCAGACCAGCATTATCTCTATCTCGGCATGGCCGACCTGGCCACCCTGAACGTTACGGGGGCCTATACATCGGCAGGCGTGCGGGTGGGTGACCAGTCGTTTCGCGCCTGGCCGATGCCGGGAGGCAAGCCAGGGCTGTTTTCGCTGTTTGCATTTGCATGGAACATGCCGCAAGGGACGACTCCGCTGGTGTTCGCATCGAACGGAGCGGGCAATGATGTGACCACGCCGCTGACGGTGGTGTTCCCGAAGAAAGAGCAGCCGGTCTATACGCAGCATGAGATACAGGTCTCCGACCAGTTCATGCAGAAGGTGCTGGGCGAGCTGGATCCCAATGGAAGCGGCGATCCCGTGGCGCGCTTCGTGAAGATCAACAGCGAGATGCGCAAGGCCAACAACAAGACGCTGGCCGATCTGCGCTTCAAGACGGCCGATCATTTCCTGTGGTCGCAGCCATTCACGCGGCAGTCGCACTCGCAAGCCGAAGCCACCTTCGCGGATGTGCGCAGTTACATGTATCACGGCAAGAAGATCGACCAGCAGGTGCACCTTGGATACGATCTGGCGGTGACGCAGCACGTGGGCGTGGAGGCATCGAACGACGGGCGCATCGTATGGGCCGCGCCGTTGGGCATCTACGGCAACTGCATCGTGGTGGATCACGGTTACGGTCTGCAGACGATCTACGGGCATCTAAGCCGGATCGACGTGCACGAAGGAGACATGGTGAAGCGCGGCCAGGTGATGGGGCTGAGCGGCATGACCGGAATGGCGGGCGGAGACCACGTCCACTTTGCCATGCAGCTCGACGGCGTGCAGATCGATCCCAAAGAGTGGTGGGATGCACACTGGATCAAGGACCACATTGCGCGCCGGGTGGAACTGCCGGGATTCAGCCAATAGCAAGAGAGGGCGCCGGGCCCGACCCGGACGCCCCCTCAATTTGGTTTAGCCCGATTCAGGGCACAAGCGGCACGTGCTTAAGTGGACGGCAGCGGACGAGGACGCGGGCGCCGTTTCGTGGACTGCCCGATCAGTTGCCGCATTCGCCTTCTGCCTTGGAAGATGCGCGACTTGGCCGCGGCCACGGAGATTCCCAGGGAACGGGCGATCTCTTTGGGCGGCATCTCCTGGAGGTCCTGGCGCAAAACCGCCTCCCGCAAACGAGGCTTGAGCTTCCCCAGGGCGTCATGCAACAGGGCAAGCCGCTCATGCTGCAAGTAGCAGTCCTCGGGGCCGGGGGTCTTCTCGTCCTGAAACTCCAGTACAAGGCAATCTTCGTCTCCTGGCGAGAATTCGAGGATGGGGAGTTCGCGAGAGGCGCTCTTGCGGCGCAACAGGTGAATGGTCTCGTTGTGAGCGATCTGGGTGAGCCAGGTAGAGAAGGCTGCCCTGCCCTGATACTGGTGCAGGTTGCGTAGCGCCTTCAGGCAGCTTTGCTGGGCGACGTCCTCTGCATCTTCTTTGTGCCTGAGCATGCGGTAGGCGGCCCGGAAGAGCCTGGGGAAGTACTTGTCAAAGAGGCGGCTCTGGGCCTCAAGGTCGCCGCTCAGAGCCAAGCGGACATGTTGCCATTCCCGATCGGCGGAGGTGGTGCGGCCCAGGATCTCCCACTGCGGCGGAGCGGGCAGCTCTTTTGCTTCGCCTGCGGGGTGGTTGAGGAAGGCTGTGGCCGAGACGAAGACCTCCAGGTTGCCGGCCGGGGGTCGCGTGCAGCCCGGCTCGTGCGTCGCACATGTCCCACTGAAGCTCACTTCACTTGCTCCTGATGTCGTATGCGAATCTTAACGCCGATCTGGACGCGATGAGGGCTGGAATCGCGTAAGAGAGGCGCAGGCCGTTGCGCGCTGGGATCAGCTTGCCTGGAGGACGGTAGCGCTGCCGGCAATCCGGCGACGCGGGCTATTAGTGAGCATGGCGGTCAACTCGTCCATAAACTCGTCGATCAGCTGACTGACCCCGATACCGATGACGTTCGAGCTGGGGTTGGAGGGCTTGGGATCGAGGTAGAAGTTGAGAATGGCATCCCGACTGAACGCCATGAAGCATTCACCGATTTGGCTGGTCTGAGGAGTAGACATGGATTTCTCCGAAGGAGAGTCCCACCGAGAGGCACCAACATCCCGGTGAGCCCTTGCCGGTCTTGGTTTCTTGATTGGATGTGTCCGGGTGGGGCGAATCGAACCTAAATCCGGTTCAGGGTGATCGGTTCGACTCGCTCGTCCCGGGTTGCAGACCTGGTTGGAAGCTGCAATGTTTCGTAGCGGGGGAAAAAAGTAAAACGTGGCCCAGTTGCGGTAGGCGGATGTCTATAAATGCGAACCGCGGCGTTTATGAATTCCAACCATCCCCTGTCGGTCACTTGCGCCTGGTTCACTCTTCCTTGGGACTGGCGGCCGGATTCTGCCGAGGTCTTTGGGGAAGTTATCGGTGGCCCTGACATCCGCCAACCGCAACCTCAGAATCGTCGAAAACCTGCTGCAGCGGAATGTTCTAAACAGTTTCGCGGGGAGCTATCGACGTTATGCGTCTGATGTGGAACAACTTAGCTCCTTACACAGACGTGTAAGACAGGCCGGAAGATCGGCGGGGACCATGTGATTTCACCGGGAAAAACAGGGTTTTCACCCCGGAGAGGGCGTGGGTGCGAGCGCCGATCAGCCGCCGCAGGTGAAGTAGAAGGTGGCGCCCTTTCCCAATTCCGCCTCGGCCCAGATAGTGCCGCCGTGTTTGCGGATGATGCGCTGCACGGTGGCCAAGCCTACGCCGTTGCCTTCGAACTGGTCGGCCCGGTGCAGCCGTTGGAAGACGCCGAAGAGCTTATCCACGTATTTCATATCGAAGCCCACACCGTTATCGCGCACGAAGATCGCCTGGAGACCGTTTCGCTCGGTCCGGCCGATCTCGATGGAGGCCAGAGAACGCGGCTTGGTGAACTTGAGCGCGTTCGAGATGAGGTTTGCAAAGACCTGCCGCAGGAGGGCGGGATCTCCTTTGACGGTGGGCAAGGAGCTGATCTTCCACTCCACTTTGCGGTCTTGGCAATCGAGGATCAGATCTTGAATGACATCACGGACGACTTGATCCAGGGGGACGGGGCGGAACTGCATCTCCTGGCGGCCGAGGCGGGAGAGCAGCAGGAGGTCATCCACCAGATGCCCCATGCGGGAGGTTTCTTTCTCGATGCGAATCAAGAGCTCCTGGGCGTCTGTCCCCACCGAGGCGGCGTGTTCTTCCAGCAGGATCTTGGAGAAGCCAGCGATGTGACGGAGGGGGGCGCGCAGATCGTGAGAGACGGAGGAGGTAAATGCTTCCAGCTCATTGTTGACGGTAGCGAGCTGGGCGGTGCGCTGGATCACGCGTTCTTCCATCTCCTCATAGAGGCGGCGTAGTTCCTCGTCGGCGCGTTTGCG
>CBJOJD010000454.1:0-3918 GCA_966443485.1 uncultured bacterium
GCAGCGTTGCGAAGGCACACATCGGTTACCACGAAAGATTGTTTCCCTATCATGGGCAACTGGTACCTGCTGATCTTGCCAAGCGACTCGGGTTTATCCTCCAAAGCTTTGCCAAATAACTGTTTTTTTGACCGCGTTCAAAAAACCGTTGACACAGGCTCTGGATAAGCGCAAGATTTGACCATGGTCAAATCTGATCCCTCCACGGATAAGGGCGAACAAACTAGGCGACAGATCTTCGAATGCGCGCTCGCACTGTTTCGCGAGAACGGCTTCGACGCCACCACTATGCAACAGGTTGCGATTCGCGCGAACGTTGCCAAGGGTGCCGCCTATTACTACTTCCCGAGTAAAGAAGCGATTGTTCAAGCCTATTACGAGGTCGTGCAGTCAGAGCAGGAGCGGCTCTGTGACGACGTTTTCGCGAACAACAAAAACCTGAAGGCACGTCTTTCGATCGCAATGCACAGCAAGTTTGATCTTGCCAGGGACGATCGCAAGTTGCTCGGAGTGGTCTTTCGCTATACCGGCGAACCGCAGCACCCCCTCTCTTGTCTCGGCACGGGGACAGCTGCGATCAGGCGAAGAGCCATGGGCGTCTTTCGGCAGGCGATTGCTACCGAACGGCTGCCGAAGGACCTTGAGCTGCTTCTTCCTCTCGCTCTATGGGCTTTGCAGATGGGCCTTTTGGTTATGTTTCTCTACGACGATTCCCCAAATCAGCAGAGAACGAGAAAGACTGCTGATGGCGCTCTCGAGCTGACATTGAAACTCCTCGCCGTTGCCAAACTGGCCGTTTTGAAGCCGATTCGCACCAAGGTTGTCGCGCTCCTGCGTAGTTCCCAGCTGCTTCCTGAAACCGTGGCCGATTGAATTCAACGGAGGGGATATGACTGAGACAGATGAAGGAACGAACCGCGTATCTACGGCGCAGTGGAGCGTGATCCTGTTGGTCATAGCCTTCACCCTCGGAGCGCTCTTATATCGATACTTGCGGCATGAACAGCTTGGGCACAGCGCGGCCATGTTCCTGGGCATACCGGCAATCCTGGCCATCGTCCTGGCCTTGACTCCCAAGGCGAAGACTGTGACCGGCGGCATCTTGAAGGGCATAACGCTCGCCCTGCTCATCATCGCCCCATTGCTCGGCGAAGGATACCTCTGCATCCTCATCGCGTCTCCGTTGTTTTACATTGTCGGAATCATCATCGGGCTCATTGTCGACTGGACGCAGAGAAGGCGTGGCGCGACGTTAAGCTGCATAGCGCTCGTCATGTTTCCTATGTGTCTTGAGGGCGTGACTCCAGAGCTGACCTGGAATCGTGAACAGGTCGTGGAGGTTACGCGGGTGGTGCCAGCCCCCTCATCTGCGATTGAGGATTCGCTTTCGAGGTCTCCAGACCTGCAAATCCCGCTCCCACGTTATTTGCGGGTTGGTTTCCCTCGTCCGCTCGCAGTTTCCGGAAGCGGACTCGCGGTGGGTTCTACCCGGAAAATCCACTTTGCGGGAGCGGAAGGTGATCCTCCCGGCGATCTGGTCATGCGCGTAGGAGTTCACGAGCCTGGTTTTGCCCGCTTCGATGCGGTCAGCGACAGCAGCAAGCTAACGCAATGGATTCGGTGGGATTGCTCGGAAGTTCGGTGGTCTGCGATCGATGCGTCGCACACGCAAGTCACCTGGCGAATTCGCTTTGAACGCCAGCTTGATCCAGCATGGTATTTCATTCCCTGGGAGCGCGCCGCCGTACGCGAAGCAGCAGAATACTTGATCGCGGCTAATGCAAAAGCGGGGAGCACGAGATAGTGACGCGCGAAGATTGGATCAGAGCCGGAGCGCTTTACTTTCCGTTGGCGGTGGCGCTCATTGCGGGCTTGCTGCGTGGCCGCCCGCGACGCCTGTTCGCGGCCTGTCTGCTGGGAGTCCTCTGGGTCGCTCCGGCTCTGATCATCGTGCAACGATTCAATCTTCTGGCAGGATGGTGGCAGTTTTCTGACGCCGCATTTATGTTCCGAGGAATACCGCTCGAGTTCTACCTTGGGTGGGCTGTTCTGTGGGGGATTCTGCCTCATCTCGCGTTCCATCGCCTACACGTTTTCCTCTGTGCCGTAATCTTCGTCGCCGCAGATCTGATCCTGATGCCGCTCTGTCGCCCCGCGATTCAACTCGGTCCGCATTGGCTGATCGGAGAATTCGTCGCCGTCATCCTTGTATTGGCTCCTGGCCTCTGCATCGGGAGATGGACGCTGGAAGACTCCCATCTGCGACTGCGCGCGGCGGTGCAGGTCGCGATCGCCGGCATGGTCTTCCTCTATCTAGTCCCAGAGATCGCTTTTGCGCTTCGGCCAAGGGCCGGATGGAGCCCACTGCTCACGCTTTCAGCATGGCAGGTGCAACTAGCACTGCAAGGTTTGGCCTTGCTCGCCATACCGGGTGTTAGCGCAGTCATGGAGTTTGCGGAGCGTGGATGCGGAACGCCGATCCCTTACGATCCTCCAAAAAAACTGGTCGTGAGCGGCATCTATCGTTATTGCGCAAATCCCATGCAGGTATCGTGTGCGATTGTGATGTTCGGTTGGGCCATCCTTCTGCGCAACGGCTGGCTCTTGATTGCCGCCGCGATCTCAGGAGTGTACAGCGCCGGAATCGCCGAATGGGATGAACGCCAAGACCTCTCTCGACGGTTCGGGGATGAGTGGAAGGTTTATCGGACCAATGTGAAGAACTGGCGCATCCGATGGAAGCCGTATACCTCAGGTGTTCCAGCACGTCTTTACATCGCGTCGACTTGCGGACCTTGCACCGAATTGCGAACGTGGATCGAAGCGCGAAAACCATCTGGCCTTGAAATTCTCGCCGCGGAAACACTGCCGCAAGGTTCGATTCGCAGGCTGCACTATGACCCAGCAGATGGGAGTAAACCGGTCGAGGGCATCAGAGCACTTGGGCGAAGCCTAGAACACATCCATCTGGCCTGGGCACTCGCTGGCATGACAATGCGATTGCCTCTCCTATGGCAGGCCATACAACTGGTGATGGACGCAAGCGGGCTGGGGCCACGAACGGTACAGAGTACATCCTGCACTGCAATGTCAGCCGCTCGCACTATCGATGACGATCCCTCGCAGGATTTTATCCAACGTTAGCCAATCGGCTGGCTGGCCAGCGGCTATTCGGCCTAAAGAGAGTTGATGGTCCATTGCGGAATAGGGTGTAAATGCATCACACTTGAGTTTCCCAATATCGCCTGTGAGGTAAAGGACGTGGGCTGGGCTACGCACTACATTCAGAAACTGCA
Source organism: uncultured bacterium (assembly GCA_966443485.1). GTDB lineage: Bacteria > Acidobacteriota > Terriglobia > Terriglobales > Acidobacteriaceae > Telmatobacter. The sequence goes on from CBJOJD010000454.1 coordinate 3,297, forward strand.
AGCAGGAGAAACAGTCTCATTTCGTCCGCGGGGCTCGTCCATGAGGGGGAAAATTGAATCGGGGCAACTTTGTACAGTTGCGCCGGCTGATTGCTCTACTCTCTCGGTTGGCGACATTGTCCTTTGCAAGGTTCGTGGGAACGAATATTTGCACACTATTAAAGCGATCAGCGGCTCTCGTTTTCAGATCGGAAATAACAGAGGTTTAGTGAACGGATGGATTGGAGCGAGCGGAATCTTCGGAAAATGCATTCGAATTGAACCTTGATGGAAAGATCTGATTTTCGCAATTGCCAGGCGTGGCCCTCTCTGCCGAGGCGGTCGACATCAGCGGGTCTGAGGAGAAGCAAGAAGGCCATGGTGAATTCAGAAGAAGCACGCGGTCTCATTTCGGCATGGCTTGCGAGGACATCCGCCAAGACTGACATCGCGCTGGAGCTGGTCGAGGAAGAGACCATCGAAGCCGAGTTTGGATGGGTGTATTTCTATGACGCGAAACGGTCCAAAGAAACTGAAGATTCCACGCAATACTTGGCCGGCAATGCCCCGGTCATCGTAGACCGTGCAACCGGATCACTGCACGTCACCGGAACAGCTCGCCCGATCACGGAGTACATTGAAG
>CBJOJD010000455.1:0-3915 GCA_966443485.1 uncultured bacterium
GCGGCACTGGGTTCTCTCAGGCAACGGAGCGGCTTCTGCGCAGTCGTCTCGACCTCCTCATTCAGAACTCACCCGGATTTACAAAGCTGCCCCGCGAGGTTCGAGAGAACGCGATTTGGGTTCGGCCCGAACTGGTGGCGCAAATAGCATTTTCCGGATGGACGAACGACAACTTAATCCGTCAATCCTCTTTCCAGAACCTTCGAGAAGACAAGCCGCCGATTGAGGTTGTGCGCGAAAGAGTTCAGCAGGAGCCCGTTTCAACGCGGCGGCCGCTTGGAGCCACAGGCCGGGAAGCGCATGCGTTGCAGCTGGCCATCAGCCGTCCGAACAAGATCCTTGACGAAGCAAGCGGGATGACGAAGCTGCAGCTAGCCGAGTACTATCTCGCCGTCGCTGATTCAATGCTGCAACATATCGCGGATCGGCCGTTGAGCCTTTTGCGTTGTCCTAACGGGATTGGCAAGCAGGCCTTCTTTCAGAAACACATCCAGACAGGATTACCTAAACACGTCCATAAGATCCCAATCCCCAATAAGAAGACCGGAGTGCTTGAAGAGTTCCTCACGATCGATTCAACCGACGGACTGATTGCCCTGGCCCAACTCGGAGTTCTCGAGATCCATCCGTGGGGATCGAAGACGGGGACCTTTGACACTCCTGACCGCATCATCTTCGATCTTGATCCGGATGATGCTGTCTCGTGGGCTAGCCTTGGCGCGGCGGCCCAGGACCTCCGATCTCGCCTACAGGAACAGGGCTTGATCAGTTTCCTGAAGAGCACTGGAGGAAAGGGGCTGCACGTCGTTGTCCCTATCGTTCCCAAGAATGATTGGCCCACCATCAAACAGTTCGCCCACGCTTTCGTGCGCCAAATGGAAAAGGGCAAGCCAATCCTCTACACAACGAACATGAGCAAGTCGGTTCGTACGGGCCGCATCTATCTGGACTACCTGCGCAATGATCGCGAAGCGACGGCCATCGCCCCGTTTTCTGCACGTGCGAAACCGGGTGTACCTGTCGCGCTTCCGCTCGATTGGGAGGAACTGCAATCGGAGTCAAAACCAGCGTTCCATGTACCAGATTTCAATGAATGGAAACAGCGCCTGCACCGCGATCCCTGGCGCGGGATGCTTGATCTGGTCCAAGAACTCTCCGACGACGTCCTTCTTGCATTTCGCGTCAAAGCTAAGAGGAGTTGAATTTAAGCGGGAGGGCAGCGAAGGTCCAGCGAAAGGTCTCCTTTTCGTCAATTTTCCCTTTCGACTTCACCAGAGTTGCGGTAAACTCCTCAAACTACAGGATCGAGTACGGCTCGTGGTACTCGAGGGGGTCTTATGGCACGTCCGTACTGGACGGGAAACCTTCAGATATCGCTCGTCTCCTTCGGTGTAAGTCTCTATGTCGCCACCGAGTCGAAGAGCCAGATCAGCTTCCATCAGATCAGCCGCAAAACCGGTGAACGCATTCGCCACCAGAAGGTGCTGGAGAGCGCCGTCGAGAACAACGAGGCCTCCACTGGGGTAGAGAAGGATGAGATCGTCAAAGGCTACGAGTATCGCAAAGGCCAATACGTCATCATCGAGCCCTCGGAGTTGGAAAGCCTGCGCATCCCGTCCAAGCACACCATCGCTGTCTCGCAGTTCGCGGATCGGGCCGAACTCAATCCAGAGTTCGTGGAGAAGCCTTACTTCGTTCTTCCTGAAAATGACTCTCAGACCGAGGCCTTCAACGTGATCCGGGAAGCTCTCGCGAAGATGGGTAAAGTCGCGATTGGTAAGGTCACTTTCTCAGGCCGGGAAAACATCATTGCGGTGGTGCCGGCCGGCAACAACGACCGCGGGATGATGGCTTACACTCTGCGCTTTCAAAATGAGCTCCGCAGCCATCAGGACTACTTCCGCGATATCAAAGCCACCGCTATCGATCCTGACTCCCTGGAACTGGCGGAGACGCTCATCAAGAAGATGAGCTCGCCCCTGGACCTGTCCAAGTTCGAAGACGGCTATGAGGTGGCCGTGAAAGCTCTGGTCGAAGCCAAGGTGAATAACATGCCGGCTCCGGCCGAGGAGCCACCCAAGCCGCAGACGGGGAAGGTCATCAATCTTATGGAAGCGCTCCGCAAGAGCGTGGGAGAAGAGACCCAACCCACCAAGAAACCGCCCAAGAGCGAAAAGGAAGTACCCGGGAAGAAGATTTCGCTGGTCAAGGCTCAGTCCAAACCTGCGGCAAAGCGCAAGTCGGCCTAAGGAAGGGAACTGTCCCGTTAATGTCCAACCTCGGTGGAGTCGCCATCTATGCAACTCGTCCTACGAATTGACCTGGAGAAGACGAGCCAATCCCCATCCGGTCCTGCGTTATCGGACGTGTTGCGGATCCTGGCCGAGAGCATCGCTCAGGAAGACCCTCAGCTTTGTGACGGCGCTTCGGGGTCACTCTGCGACAGCAGTTCGCGAGTCATGGGCGAATGGCAGGTTGAAGAGCGCGAAGAGAGGCCTAAGCCTCAGGATCGTTCCTACCGGGCCGCAGCCGCAGCCCGCTACTCCAAACCTCGGGAGGTTGAGGTCGATCGCTTTGCTCCGGTAAGCGCCACCGATGGAGGAGCCTTCGTGCAAGGCTGGCTCTTCGTACCCCAAGCCGAGCTGGCCGCTCCCCAGCCTGACAAGACGCTCTCCCGCAAACCACCGCAATCGGTCCGTCCTATCTCTCGCAGAAGTTCGAAGACAGGTTGACCGGGAGCAGAAAACCAGCAAAAAATGTGAACGCCAAGGCCATCCGCTGAGTCTTTCGGCTGAGGATGCTGCGTCTTTAGCTCACAGCTATGCTGAACGACCTGTCGCGCTCGCCGCGCACCCACGCGCTCGAACCAGTCATCGCGCCCCCTGCGGAGCGACGGCCACCAGCGAAGCGCGTGTCGTTTCTGCTATGGTTTGATGCCTTGTTCTGGATCGTTTTCCTTCTGACAATGACACCGCGGCTTACTGGTTTAGCCGTCCACGAGATTTTTGGGATCATCTTCGTTTTCTTTTTTCTGACGCATCTTTTGCTTTCCTGGCAGTGGATCCTTGCTGCGACGCGCAGACTCTGCGCCGCGGGGGAGTGGCGTACCCGCATTAACTACTCATTGAATGCGATTCTCTTTGTCTTGACCTCGATCGTCATCGTCGCCGGGCTGGTGATATCCCAGGTAGTGCTTCCGGCCGTTCACATTCCTAGCGTGAACGACCGCGCCTGGCATTTCCTCCACAACGGCATGGCCTCCCTGGTGCGCATTGGCATCGGGTTGCACATCGCGATGAATTGGCGATGGATTGTCGCCGCCGTACGTCGCGAGGCCGCCGCCTTGCGGAAAAGGCACGGTTAGGCAGAGACTGTGGTTCTGGCCGCTATCTTCGGATTACGTCGAGGAGCACACGAGTGATTCACTGGTTGCGTTGGATTGCACCGTCGGCTGGTCACGCCCTCAGGCGCACGCTGCTGATCTTGGTCGCTGGACTGGTGGTCTTGGGAGCCATGGTGGCGGTAAAAGGATTGCCCACGCGTAACCGTGATCTTCATCGCAATGAACGACTCGCATTTCGGGCGGACTTCCATCGCGGCCCGGTCGCTATGCTGGCACAAGTGGTCTTTATCGCCGGCTGCGCCTTGGTCGGCCGCCTTGTCCTCCGGATCCGCCTCTGAGCACCTGACTCCACATGTAGAATGTCCGATAACAGATATTCTGTTTACTGATTTTAAGCGCACGCATCCAAGCCCATCTACTATGATTCCAGGACTTTACCTCAGGCATCCTCGCGGAGCTAAAAGCAATTGACCAGCGCCCTTCCCACTTGCTTTGCTCTTTACCCTTCGGACCATCAGACAGAATGTGGACTTTGGATACCTACAAGGTATGTGGGATCCGCGATCAAATCC
>CBJOJD010000456.1:0-3910 GCA_966443485.1 uncultured bacterium
CCCTTCCGTCTGGTTGGCATTGCGGTGGGGGGAGCGCTGGAACTGGTGAGCGCCATCATCTTTTTGCCCGCACGCGTGATCCGCGCGATTTAGCGAGTGAAGAAGGGAAAAAGGGAGACAGTGAAAGAGTGAATTAGGGAAGAAGTGAAAGAGTGAATGCGAAGAAGTGAAAGAGTGAATTAGCGAAGAAGTGAAGAAGTGAAGAAGTTGAGAAGTGAATGGGCCTGGAAGAGAAGGGCTGCGGCTTTACTTTCCGCGAGCAGCGCTTTAGCGTGAGCCTATGAGCGGAATCCCTCTTGTGCTGGACGGGAAGGTCGCGCTGATCACGGGTGGGTCCCGGGGGATCGGAGCGGCGACGGTAAGGTTGTTTACCCAGGCCGGGGCGAAGGTGGCCTTCAGCTACCACCAGGCGCGCGACCGCGCAGAGGAGCTCAGCGCGGAATGCGGAGGCTTGAACCGGTGCATGCACCTGCGGCAGGAGCTGAACACACAGGGAGATGGACGCGCACTGGTGGCGGCCGCTGTAGAGGCATTTGGGCGGCTCGACATTCTGGTGGTGAATCACGGCATTTGGCCTCCCAACGATGCTCCCATCGCGCAGATGGAAGAGAGCCAGTGGCGACGGACACTGAACATTAATCTGGACTCGGTGTTCGGCCTGGTGCAGGCCACGGTGCAGCAGATGGAGCTTCAGACCACCCCGGAGAACGCGCTGGAGCCGACCGGGCACATCGTCTTTATCAGCTCGACGGCGGGACAGCGGGGCGAGGCCAACCACGCCGACTATGCCGTGACCAAAGGCGCGCTGATCAGTCTCACCAAAAGCCTGTCGAGCGAGCTGGCGCCGCGGGGAATCCGGGTAAATTGCGTTGCGCCGGGATGGGTGAGCACGGACATGTCCTCGGCCACATTGAACCATCCGGAGCTGGGTCCGCGGATCGCGGCGGGAATCCCGGTGGGACGCGCGGGGTTGCCGGAGGAGATTGCCGGGCCGGTGCTGTTTTTGTGCACGCCGCTGGCGGGGTTCATCTCCGGCGAGGTGTTGAACGTGAACGGCGGGGCGGTGCTGGTAGGATAGTCGGCGGCTGAACAGGCGTGAATCACAAGGAGAACTGGATGTGCAGAGGCTGGCGGTTGGCACTGGGAATCTTGATGCTGGTAGCGCCGGTTGCCCTTCGAGCGCAAGTGACGCCCACCCAGGCGGCCAATGATGAGGCGGCCAAGAATGCGCAGAAGGCCCGCTCCGTACTCGATGCCATGGTGACGGCGCTGGGCGGCGACGCCTGGCTCAACATGAAGAACCGGATGCTGCAAGGACATATCGCGGCGTTCTTTCATGGCCAACCGGACGTGGGCACCACCGAGATTTGGGAGTACCACGAGTGGCCCGACCACGATCGCATCGAGGTGACCAAGCATCGCGATGTAGACGAGTTCTTCATCGGTCGCCAAGGCTGGGAGGTCACCTATAAGGGCAAGGCTCCTCTGCCCCAGGAGCAGGTCGATGACTTTCTGCGGCGGCGCGACCACTCGATTGAGACCGCCGTGAAGGTGTGGATGAAGGATCCGAACACCATTCTGGTGTACGAGGGCCAGCACATGGCAGAGCGGCACCTGGCCGAGCAAGTCACGCTGATCTCGGCTCAGAATGAGGCGGTCACCATCATGGTGGACGCGCAGAGTCATCTACCGCTGCGGCGTACGTTCGAGTGGCGCGACCCGGTGTACAAAGACAAGAACACCGACACCGAAGAGTACGACGACTATCACGTGATGGAGGGCTTCCCTACCCCGCTCAGCATCAGCCGCCTGAAGAACGAGGAGATGGTGCGGCAGTTCTTTGTGGTGAAGGCGGCGTACAACCAGCAGCTGCCGGGTGACTTCTGGGATATGGACACGGTGGCGCGCAAAGTGAAGCGATAGGACTGCAGGCGCATGAGCCGGAGCGGCCAGACTGCGATGCATGGCGCGTTGGTTATAATCCTGACGGGCACTGCGCAGTAGCGTTTGGCCTTTCGGAGCCAGAGAATGACGTTCGACATCCAGGAGATCCTGGGTTTTCTTCCCCACCGTTATCCCTTTTTGCTGATCGACCGGATCGTCGAGTTCGAGCGCACGAAGCGCCTGGTGGCCATCAAGAACGTGACCATCAACGAGCCGTTCTTTCAGGGCCACTTTCCAGGGCATCCCATCATGCCGGGGGTGCTGGTGATTGAGGCGATGGCGCAGGCCGGGGCGATTCTGATGCTGCACGAGATGCCGGACCGCGACAACAAGCTGGCGGTGTTCACGGGCATCGATCGAGCCAAGTTCCGGCAGCAAGTGACGCCCGGAGATCAATTGCGGATTGAGGTTGGCGTACTGTCGTTCCGCCCGCGCGCCGGCCGCATGGAGGCCAAGGCCTTCGTGGACGGCAAGCTGGCCTGTGAGGCGACGCTGACCTGCGCGGTGGTGCCGCGCACCCAGGAGCCGGCGGATGCGTCCCCCACCCCGCCCGCGCAGACCGAAGCGCAGATCGAAGCGGAGGCTGCGGCAGCAGCCGTGGTGACGGAGACCGAGTGAGCATTCATCCGAGTGCGATCGTTGCACCGGGAGCAGTGATTCCCGATTCCTGTACCGTTGGTCCCTACTGCACGGTGGGAGCCGAGGTCGTGCTGGGCGAAGCGTGCAATCTGGTTTCGCATGTGGTGATCGATGGCCGCACCCGGCTGGGAGCGCGCAATACGATCTATCCGTTTGCATCGGTGGGTGTGGTTCCGCAGGATCTGAAGTACGCGGGGGAGCCCACAGAGACGGAGATTGGGGACGACAACACCATCCGCGAGTGCGTGACCATCAGCCGCGGAACCAGCAAGGGCGGCGGAGTCACCAGCATCGGCTCGAATAATCTGCTGATGGCCTATGTACATATCGGACATGACAGCCGGGTGGGCAGCCACTGCATCCTGGCCAATGCCGCCACGCTTGCCGGGCACGTGGTGATCGAAGACTATGCCAGCGTGGGGGCGTTCAGCCCGGTCCACCAGTTCTGCACGGTGGGGCAGTATGCGTTCATCGGCGGGGGCACGATTGTGACCCAGGACGTGCTGCCGTTTTCGATGACCTCATCGCGGCGCGAGAACAAGGCATTCGGCATCAACAAAGTTGGGCTGACGCGACGGGGGTTCTCGCCGGAGCGTCTCAACGCGCTGCAGAGGGTGTTCCGGTTGCTGTTGACCTCGCGCATGAATACCACCCAGGCGGTAGCCAAGATCCGCGAGATGGAGAACGAAGATGCCAAGCTGGTGGCTGAATTCATCGAACGCAGCCAGCGCGGGGTAATCAAGTAGGCATGCGACTTGGGCTGATCGCAGGCAACGGACGCTTTCCATTCCTGATCCTGGATGCGGCGCGAGCCCAGGGGTTCGCGGTGGTGGTGGCTGCGATCCGGGAGGAGACCGACCCGGAGATCGTCGACCGTGCAGCCGCCGACGACAAGATCACGGTGCACTGGCTGGGACTGGGCGAGCTATCGCGGCTGATCGATACCTTCCATAAAGAAGATGTGCGCATGGCCGTGATGGCGGGTCAGGTGAAGCACAAGCAGATCTTCTCCAGCATTCGACCCGATTGGCGGCTGGCCAAGCTGCTGCTGAACCTGCGCACACGCAATACGGACATGCTGCTGGGCGCGGTGGCCAAGGTGCTGGGCGATGAGGGAATCGAGCTGATCAGCTCCACGTCTTTCCTGGAGCCGCTGCTGGCGCAGGAGGGGGTGTTGACTCAGCGCGCTCCCAACGAAGACGAGCAGAAGAACATTGAGTATGGACTGGGAGTAGCACGCGCTGTGGCCGGATTCGATATCGGCCAGACGGTTGTGGTGGCTGCACAGGCCTGCGTAGCGGTGGAAGCGATGGAGGGCACGGACGCG
>CBJOJD010000457.1:0-3894 GCA_966443485.1 uncultured bacterium
CACGGTCGTTTCTGCGCCCGCGTCGCTTGTCATCACCCAACCCATCCTGGCCTTCTCCAGTATTGCCATGGGCGCGGCCAGCGCAACACAGACCTCGACACTCATCAACTACGGGTCCACTCCCGCAGCTATCAACGGCATCGTGATCTCGGGAACCAACTCGTCCTCGTTCCAATTTGCCGCTCCCCTTCCCAGCAGCTCCTGCCTGAATGCCGGAGGCACCTTGGCCGCGGGCGCAAGCTGCACCCTCGACGTTCAGTTCATCCCTTCCAGCACGGGGACTCTCTCCGCGAGCATCGTGATCACCGACAACGTTGGCTCCGGTTCGCAGACCATCACCCTCACCGGCAACGGAAACAACAATCCCGCGCCGTTCATCGAGAAGATCTCGCCCTCTGCAGTCTCTCCGTCCGCGGCCTCTGCCGGCTTCACCGTGAACCTCCAGGGCACCGGCTTCGTCTCCGGAGCCACTCTCTCCGTCAACGGTCAATCCGTACCCACCACCGTCCAGAGCTCGACGCGTCTCCAGGCCCAGGTACCCGCAGGTGTCCTGTCCACAACCAGCACGCCGATCCTCTATCTGGTAAACCCCGGCACCGCTGGCGAGCGCGTCTCCAATCCCATTCCGCTTCCCATCACCACCGCGACCACCCGCGTCGTGATTGGATCCGGCCCGTTCCCGCCAACTCCGGTCAACAGCCCGCAAGAACTCACATCCGCCGACTTCAATCACGATGGAGTGCCCGATGTTGCCGTGGCCGACTACAAAGACGGCAGCGTACAAGTCTTCCTGGGATCTGCGTCCGGGAACTTGACCTCACAGGCGACACTCAACATCGGCTCGTCCCCAACTTCGCTCGCCACAGGCGATTTCAACGAAGACGGGAACTTGGATCTGGCTGTCCTCTCCAACAACGGCAGCTTCTCCATCTGGTTCGGCGATGGCACGGGCAACTTCACCGCGGGCCCAACAACCGCTGCCACCGCTTTCGGAAACCACATTACTGTGGCGGATCTCAACAACGACGGCCACTTGGACGTCGCCGTGGTCGACGCCGTTCACCTGATCGTGGCGATCCTAACCGGCAACGGAGACGGAACCTTCGTCTCCTCGGCCACGCTGAACACCGGAGCTTCACCCTACACCGCGGTGGTGGCAGACCTCAATCTCGATGGCATTCTCGACCTCGCGGTCGGCGATGCCGATGGAACCGTCGGCACCTTCCTTGGAAATGGAGACGGCACCTTCGCTCAGGCCACCTCCTTCGATACCGGTGCGCCGGCCTCGGCTCTTACGACAGGCGATTTCAACGAGGACGGTATCCCCGACCTGGCCATCGCCAACATCAACGCCACCGGGCTCGGCACAAACGGAATCGTCTCCGTCTGGAATGGCTCCGGAAATGGGCTCTTCACCTTCGCTTCCCAGATTCCGGCCGGGCTGAATCCCTCTGCAATCACCACCGCCGACTTCAGCGGTGACGGCCATCTTGATCTCGCCGTCTCCAATCAGTCGAGCAACAGCATTCAAGTACTGATCGGCAGCGGTGCATCCAGCTTCGTCTCCTCCGGTCCGCTGCAGTCCGGCAACGGTCCAACTGCTCTCGCCGTGGGAGACTTCAACAGCGATGGAAGGCTTGACCTTCTGGCTCTCGATGCCGGCTCCAGCAGTATCGGCATCATGTTCCAACAGCCGCAGGCCACGCTCTCAGTTTCGAGCCTCACCTTCCCGTCGCAGACGCTTGGAACCTCAAGCCCGGCACAAAGCTTCACCATCACCAACACTGGATCGGCGACTGTGCCGCTAAGCGTGAGCTCCATCAGCATCACGCCGGCGTTCAACACCGGAGCCAACGACTTCCAGCAAAGCAATTTCTGCGGAGCCAGCCTGCCGCCCGGCGGTACTTGCACCGTCAGCGTGACCTTCACGCCTTCAGCGATAGCCACAGAGAACGCGGTGCTTACGATAACGGACAACAGCATGGGCGTGACCAACACCCAAACCGTCGCACTCTCCGGGACGACACCGTTACCATCCGGCGTGCTCGCCACGTCTCAGATCAACCCCACTGCACCCACCATCACGGTTCCACCATCGTTCCTCGGTATGTCGTTCGACTGGAACACTGCCGAAAGCTGGTTTGGAAGCACGGTGACCGGCACTGACCCCATCTTTCAGCAGTTGCTTGGCAACCTGATGGCATACAGCCCGTCGCCCTTCCAAATTCGAATCTCGGGAGACAGCTCGTACACCGGAACCATCAACTCCACGACCGTCGTGCCCTTCGCGCAGCTCGCGCAGAACATGAATGTTCATTACATTCTGGGGCTCAACCTCGATCTCGATTCCGTAAGCCTGACCCAGAGCCAGGCCACCGCGTATGCAGCAGCGGTCCCCAATAACTCGATCGATGCCTTCGAGATTGGCAACGAACCGGACAACTACGTCAGCTTCGGAGCACGCGGCAATAACTACGGCATTCAGCCGTACCTGACGGAACGAAGCACATTCATGCAGGCCGTGCAGTCTGCAGTACCCAACGTTCAGCGCTTTGCAGACCCCGCACTGGCAAGCTCCGGCTGGCTCTCCGGCATCGAGACGGCCCTTCTCGCAGGAAACATGCCGGGCAATATCGTCACCCAGCATAGCTATCTGGCCTGCTTCAACTCAAAGAGTCCTTACCCACTGGATCAGTTGCTGCAGCCCTATGCCACGTACTCCGCACCAAAGCTGTGGGGAACATTCGCCACCGTTGCGCATCAGGCGGGGCAGAACTTCCGTGTCGGAGAACTGAACTCCTTCTGCCAAGGCGGCCAGCCCGGCTTGAGCAACAACTTCACCTCCGCGCTGTGGAGCGTCGACACCATGTTCGCATTCCTCGCCAACGGGGTCGATGGAGTTAACTGGCATACCTCAGCGGGAAGCTCCTACAACGCCTTTAATCTGAATGCCGTTACTAAGTCCGGCAAGACTACCTACACGCTGAGCGGCGTCAATCCTCTGTACTACGGCATGCTGATGTTCGCGCAAGCCACAGGGAACGGCGCCAAGCTGCTACCTATCAGCAACCTCACGAACGCCAATCTTGATGTGTGGGCGACCATCGACAACAGCGGGACCGTCCACGTAGTCGCCATCAACAAGGATGAAAGCCAGACCGGCACTCTCCAGATCTCGGTGCCTGGCTACACGCAAGGTGTCGCGCTTCCCCTCACGGCAAGCACCTACACCGCAACCACCGGGGTTCGCTATGCCGGCCAGACGTTCGATGGAAGCACCAACGGCACCATCCAGGGAACTCAAGTGACGCAGACCGTCACACCCAGCAACGGCGTGTTCAGCATTAGCGTTCCAACCACGAGTGCAATCCTGCTGAACTTGAACCCGTAGCCCGCACGCTCCAAACCTCAGCACCTCTGGGACGGCTCTTCTTCGCTCCGTCTCAGAGGTGCTTCGAAGTTACGGCTGACTCCCTGGCCGATCGAGCCACTATCTCATCCACGGCCCACTGATCCTACGTATGCGAACCATACTTGCATGCGACGATCGCCCACTCGACGCAATCAGAAACGCTGCCGGAAGTTCGAATCGCTCGTAGTGGCCCCTCTGCTCGCGCAACCATCACCTCGCCGGCAGATCCCACGACGGCGGCAATTCCTTCTCTCCCGCACCCCACTGCTTGTTGGGTTGTTCGCCTAGATAAAACTCCAGTACATTTCGCTGGGCGGAAAAGGCAGAGAGAGACAGCCACGAGGACGCATACTCCTTCCCGTTCAGCTTCACGTGCTGCACATAAATCCCCTTCCCCTCGCTCCGTACCTCCACGCTCCTTCCATCGCCAAAATGGATGATCGTATGTGAAAACAGCGGCGTTCCCAAGGCCAGCCCGCCCA
>CBJOJD010000458.1:0-3884 GCA_966443485.1 uncultured bacterium
GTCTGCTTATGGTATCGAGCCGCCGTTGGTCGAGCCGGTCCCGATGTTGGTCATGCCCGAGGCGATGCAGCCCATATGGAGTTCCAGCATGTTGAGCTTGAAAGTCGTCTGTTTGGGGTCCTTGTGTTCGATGTGCAGGACCATCAGGTGGATGTAGCCGAAGTCCGGCACGTGGATCACGTGACCGAAGTCGCGGCCAGGGAAACCGCCCTTTGCCCGATGCGCCAAAGAACACTCGAAGGACTCCAAAGAGGTATCAGATGGAATCTTAGCGTATCGCTTGGCGATCTCCTCAGGGAGATCGGAGTGGCTGTGGATGTTGTCGCGCTGTTTGGCGAGGCGTTTGAGCAGGTCGGGCTGGCTGAGGTAGGGCTTGTCGTCGCCGGGACGGGCGCCGAGGAGGCTGAGGTCGATGTCCAAGTCCACGGGATGGCCGGCGATGCGCAGGTTCTCAAAGCGGGTGCCGAGGAAGGTGACGTGGGGGGTGTAGCCCTCCAGGGGGTGCTCGGTGCCGATCTGGCAGACGATGCGGTCGGCGGTGACGACGTCGAGCACGTTGAGACCTTCGACGACGGAGGTGGTGAGGGTGGCCCATCCGTGGCCGGGCTTACTGGAGTCGAGATTGCCGGAGACGTGGGTGTAGGCGGACTGGAAGCCGATGACCGCCTCCAGGCGGAACTTGTCGGTGTGCTGGGCCAGGTAGCCGCCCTCCTTGGGGAGACGGGCATGGGTCTGGGGCACGATCTCCTGGGGAAGGGGATGGTTCAGCTTGCCGGTGAGGCTGGTGGCCTCGGCGTGGTATTGGTGGGTGCGGCCGTTCACGGTGGGTGGGGTGGACATGCTGGTGGTGATCCTCTTTCTGGGGGAATGCTGCGGTTCAATGGTGCACCACGTTCACCGGATAGGCCGAGGGAGTCCGCGGCCAACCAGGGAACGCGCGTAAGTCGGATCCGTTTTCGAGAGAAGGTGTACGACAGGGGTAGGACAGGGCTGAGCGAGTGCGCATGCTTTGCGGCGAGCCCATTTATATCTAGCAACTCATGCCGATGCTAGGATGGGGCACCGAGCGCCCGTAGCTTGTCGTATCCCAGGTACCAGGATTCAGCCTGCGCACCTTTTCATCGAACACGTTCACTTACTGCCGGGAAAGTCAGCATCAACCTACCTGAGTACGCGGGGCGGCGTCAATGCGTAAGTACGACCTGGAAGGGCATGCGCTCCAGGGAGGTGCGGTCGCCATGATCGCTGACGCCGGAGACCTCGAGAGCATAGGTACCGTTTTCCAGCATGCCGCCGGGCAGAGCGAGAGTAATGGTGGCCTGATCGTCGTGCGGCGCCTGAGCGATCCCGGTCCACACCAGCTTGCCTTGAGGGCTATAGAGGGCAAGGCTGAAGGAGGGATAGCTGGGCAGACCGGCCTCAATGGGAAGCTCGACGGGCAGAGCCAGGCCATGGGCGCGATCCGTGGTCAGGGTGGGAGCGGCTCCGCGGGTAGCGCCATGAAGCGGGGCGACCGGGAGGATGCGAGGCTCGTTGACGGCGGTGCGCAGGCCGGGGATGGTCACGGCGTTCTGATAACCGATGCACAGCAGCAGAGCCGCGAAGGCGGGCACGGCGAAGGACGGACGCAGCCAGGCGAACCAGTCCGTCTTGGCTCTGGAGCGCTTGGCCTCAGTGCGCGCGGGGCTGGGCGCGGGTTGGGGCTGTTGCCGGAGCTGGGCCTTGGCTTCCTGGACGAAGGCGGAGCCGGCGCGGATGTCGAGGGCGCACTGGGTGCACTCGAACATATGCTCTTCGAATTCGTCGCGGGCCTCCGGAGTCAATTCATCCAGAAGGTACCGCTCAACGCTCATGTCTTTGACTGCTTGGCTATGGTCCATGATCGGACTCCTCGTGCGATTCGATGTGTGGATGACTACCGGGCCCAAACTAAAAGCGACAACAGGTCCCTTATGCATTGACACCGAACCGGGCATCCACTCCTACCCGTTTCACGTATTCCACTTTGAACTCCTGCTTGGCGCGATGCAGCAGGACGCGCAGATACTCGCGTTCTACGCCGAACTCCTGGCAGACTTCATCGCGATCGCGCTCATCGAGGAAGATGGCTTTGAGGAGGGCGCGGTCGCGGGGGGAGAGGTCCAGGAGGATCTCCCGCACTTTGCCTTCGAGCTGACGGCGGGCGGCCAGGTGCAGGGCGTCGGCGCCGGTGGCGGGCATTTCGGGGCTGCCCTCGGCATCGAGCGACTGGCTGCGACTGGACGAGCGATATTGCTCGAAGAGAACGTGGTTGCAGATCGTGTTGACGAAGGCGCCGAGACGTTCCGGCTGGCGCAGGCCACCCTCTTTGCGCAGCACCGCAAACACACGAGCGAAGGTCTCTTGGCGAACATCTTCAATCGCCTGGGGAGACTGCAGGCGGGACCGGAGTTTAAGGTGCAGTAACTCGGTGAAGTAGCCTACAAAGTGCTCTTGGGTTTCGCGGTCGCCAGCGCAGAGATTTTCTACGTAATCCGCATCGAACGACTGGAATTGCATCGATAGTCCCGCCGGAGTAGTCGAGTATAGCATCCCCGGCTTTCGCAGCGAGCGCAGGCCACGCGGGCGGGCAAGTGGGGCAGCCAGGCTTTGCGGCAGGTAGCTGCGGCGCAGCGTGGGCTGGAGGGTGGTGGGATTCATAACGGGATCCTGCTAATTTCCGGCCGGACGCTGTGCAGGCGCGGGCCTATTCCGTTGACTACGAACCAAGGCAACTCGACTTTCTCAGGGCGAGTATTTCCCGCCGAATTATTCGTTGCGTACTGCAAAAGCTGCAGGTCTTCCCGGTCAGGGCGGCTCGTCAGGCGGTCCGAGGAGCGCCGCGGGCCGCGGCGCGGGGCAGACTGCGCCGTGTGCGCCTTGTGTTCGCCGGGATGGACGTCGTTCGTCAAAAGCGTTCTCCAATTGCAGGGCACAGACGGAGCACGCTCGAGAGCGAACCCCGTCTGCTCTGGGGGAGGCCGGCCAAAGTAGTTTTATGGCCTGGGGTACGGCTCTAAGGGCCGCCTTCCACCAGTTATTTAGTTATGCAAGATGGTGCCGGTCGAAAGGGCAGCGTTACAGGGCGGAGAAAAATTTCTGCACGAGACGCGGGCCGGCCGGTTCCGGGGCATTCTCTGTGTAACGTTTTCAAGCTGTGGCGCACTACCGGGTGTAACCGCCTCCGAACATCCTTCCCCCTTCATAAAGGAGAGCGCTGTGCCCAGTTCATGGCAGACCATTCATCTTCCGCAGACCTCTTCCGGCGCGATGCGAGCCGGAATCCTGTTATTGCTTACGGACGGCTCCGTGCTGGTGCATCATGCAGGAGCGGCTGCGGGCGAGATGGGACGCGCACGGCAGTGGCTGCGTCTCTATCCAGATCACAAGGGCAACTATGCGCATCCCTGCTGGTCGGCGGAGATCGAGATGCAGCATGCGCGGGAGCGGTTCGCATGCGGCGTGCTGGCCGATGGCCGGGTATTCGCGATCGGCGGCCAGCACTCGGACGATCCCGTTCACGCCCGGGATACGCCTTTGGGCGAGATCTTCGACGCGCAGACGAATACCTGGTCAGAGATTTATAAGCCTTCTACATTTCAGTTTGTGCGCGGGGCGGCCAGTTCTACGGTTCTTGCGGACGGGCGGGTGTTGCTGGGGGGATCGGCGGGAAGCGGCGGCAACAAGCGCTGTGCACTGTGGGATCCGCGCGACAACAGCTGGGTAGAGGCGGGGGTCGCTTTTGGAGCAGTGAGGGGCACGACCAAGGACGACAGCACGGCCGAGGAGGGCTTTGTGCTGCTGCAAAACAGCGCAGCGCTGGCGGTGGAGGCCGGACAGGCTCCCCGCTGCGAGATGTATCTGCC
>CBJOJD010000459.1:0-3880 GCA_966443485.1 uncultured bacterium
TTCTTTGCAAGAACGCTCCACAAAGGCGATGAATTCCTGCGGCAGCACAGGTTTTACCAATAGTCGAAAGCGGAAACCCTGTTCAGTTGCCTTTGCGATTAGCTTGTTCGTGCGAAGGTCGCCAGAACTCAAGAGGACGGTACACGGGCACCGCTTGGTGGCATATATCGCGAGTTCGATTCCATTCATCTGCCCCATGATGACGTCCGCGATAACGACATGCGGTTGGAAATCCGGGAGGATGATAACTGCATCTTCCGCACTGTACGCAACTAGGGCGTGTTCACACTAACCGCAAAGCTTCGACGATGAGGGCGAAGTTGAGGAAGGCTCGAAAGACCACGTCCAGCTTTTCGAATCTGGAGAAGATGCGGCGGAAGCCCTTGAGCCTTCTGAAGAGCCTCTCGATTTCGTTTCTCTTCTTGTAGAGAGCGCGATCGTATTGCCATGGTGTGATGCGGTTCGATTTGGGCGGCACCACCGGGATCATGCCGAAGTTCAACACCAGTTGCCTCGTTTCATCGCCCTCGTAAGCGCGATCCATAAGCAAGGGAAGGCCTTCCGGCATCGGGCCAAGCTCTGCCAGCAGTGCCCGACCTGCGGGCGCGTCGTGTTCGTTGCCTGGACTCAGCGCGAAACAGATGGCCGTTCGAGCATTCGCGGCAACCAGATGAATCTTGGTGTTCCAGCCTCCGCGAGAGTTTCCGATGGCTTGGGGTCCGTTTTTTTTAATGCTCCAGTTCCATCCGGATGCACCTTCACCGAAGTCGAGTCCAGACTGAAGGCTTCGATGCGAATGCGGACAATCTGCTGCAACTGCAATTGCTCAAACACCCGATCCAGAACACCGCTCTTTGCCCAACGATTCATGCGTACGTAGATCGAATGCCAGTTGCCGAACCGCTTGGGCAGGCCGCGTCACTTGCAGCCATGCTCAGCCACATAGAGGATTGCGTTGAGCACCTGCAAATTGCTCAACCGTACATTCCCGCGCTGCAACGGTAGGCTCGATTCGATCTTCTTGTATTGATCGGACGTGATTTCCATCTCTCCTGAACTTACACGTCCAAGATGGATTTAGTGTGAACACGCCCTAGGTCATCAATTACACCAAGAAAACCCGCCGCAACTACTAAACCGCTTGAGGAACGATGATAGTTAGTAGACTGGTCTCAAGGACACCTATTCTCGCTTACCTCAAAAAAACAAGAGCAGTACGCATTTCAGCTTGTGGGCCGTGAGCGCATCAATGGCCGCGAGGCAGTTCACATCACCTTCCGGCCTAAGGACAAGAACGACTTCGCATGAAAAGGCGATGCTTATATCGACAGAACGCGTATCAGCCGGTGCTGGTCGCAACGGATATGGCCGCGCAAAATTCTATTTTCCGTTCGCATGTTACTTCGGAACCAAACGTCTTTGGCATGGATCTTTCACGGCGTGCATGCGCGAGCACTTGCTCGATCCAGCGCCGCTTTAGCGGGGGCGTGGTTCCTGATCCAGAGGCGATTCTTGAGTGAAAAGCAACGGTGTCGCAATGTGAGGCTGCGGACGACTGAAGATACGAAAATCCCCGCATGAAAAAGGTTCATTGAGGAAGCGGCGAAACTAAACGAAATGAGTCCTCCTTCGGGGAAGATGGTAAGCATGGATGAGAGAAGGAAGGTTGAGAAAGGAGAGGCTATAGGCAGCTGTTAGCTTAGCTTTTCCTAGGTGGAGGGACGGGCTGCATTTCCCGCCCACCTAGGAATGGAATTGTGAGCTGGGCGGTGCGCTGCTGCCAGGGGAGAATTGCAGCTCGCTTATACTCGCGAGACCTTACGGCCCGTGCACGCGATGAGTTTTTGTGAGCTTGCACAAGCCCTTGAGGCCATGCTCGGCTCGGTAGGGTGAAATCAGTGGCAACTTTTGTCCCGAGGCGGGCTTTGGGTTAAGACTGGCGGTCGAGCCCGGCAGTTGAACGCTCAGAGTGCACCTTTGATCATGTCTCCGAGGTGCGTGAAGTGGGGCAGTCGATGCGGGAAGGCCTCTCCTCGATTAGCGCGATCAATCCGGCGTTTATGATGGTCAGTCCCGCCAAAAGGTAGAACCCAGCGTGCGGTGAGTGAAAGCGCTCATCGACCCAGACCTTCAGATTCGGAGCGATGAAACCGCCTAGATTGCCCGTGCCGATGAGTGCAATGCCACCTGCGGCCGCTACGTCCGCGAGGTAAGCCGTCGGGAACGTCCAGAAAACTGGCTGTACCGAGACGAATCCCGCCACGGCAATCGAAAGCGCAATGACTCCCACTCGTGGGCCCGCAGTAGGGAACACGAAGCACGCCAGGCCAGATACCAGCAAGATCAAGGACGCCAGAGGCCGATGGATTCTGCGTGCGTCTCCCAGCTTGGGAAGGAAGTAGACAGCCGCGAGTGTGCAGATCCATGGAATGGCTGTTACGAGGCCGACTTGCAGCCCGGCGGGCTTGCGTAAGAAGACGGAAACCATCGCGGGAAGATAGAACACTGCGCCATAAGTGCTCGTCTGGATGAGCGCGTAAATCAGCAGAAAGTGCAGCACTCGAAAATCGCGGACCATGCTGAGGAGATCTGCGGGGCCTACGGAGCGCCGGGCCACTTCCTCCTTAGCAACTGCCTCTGCGAGCGCGCGCCTCTCGTTCTCCGGAAGCCAAGCTGCGGTCACGGGTTTGTTGTCCAGATACCACCAGGAGAAGAATCCGACGGCGACCGCCAGAAATCCTTCAATAAGGAACATCCATTGCCAACCTGCGAGTCCCGCGAAGGAATGAATCTCGAGCAGCCAGCCCGACAGAGGACCCCCGAGGATGAGCGAGACTGGAACTCCCAGATAGAAGAGGCCCATCATGTAGCCTCGAACACGATCGGGAAACCAGTAGGTCAGATACAGAATTACTCCCGGAAAGAAGCCGGCTTCGAATGCTCCTAGCAGGAGCCGCAGCACGTACAGTGTGGCGGGGCCATGGACGAACATGGTGGCCATCGACAGTACTCCCCACCCGACCATCAAAAAGGTCATCCACACCTTGGCCCCGACCCGATGAAGGATTAGATTGCTGGGGAAGCCAAATGACGAATAGCTGAGAAAGAAGAGGCCCGCCGCGAATGCGTAAGCGCGTTCATTGATCCCCTCCGTTTCAAGAGCCTGCTTGGCAAAGCCGAGATTGGAACGGTCTAGGAAAGAGACAACGTACATCATCACCAGGCAGGGTGCCAGATGGCGGACCGAGCGCCGGACTGCGCACTCAAGGTCGGTAGCGACCTGCCGTGCACCACGCTGTGCGAGGCTGTCGTGGGTCAAGTCTCTACCTCGGCTGGTCTTCCACGGGTCTGGTCGGTCTTGGCAAGTGCCGCCTCATCGGTAAGATCCAGCATCGCACAGCAGCACCTCTATCAATGCGGCAAGTTGTGGAGAGGGATACGTTTCGGGCAGGGCGCTTGTTGTGGACAGACGGCCGGACGCATACATATGGTTGTCAGCCATACACCGAACCGGCACGGGCCTAGTACGTGGGCTACTCCTCATAGAGAGCCTGCTCCTCGGTGTGCTCGGCGGGTCGCTCGGCTTCGGCCTCGCGTGTTTTGGTGTCCATTGGTTCGACCTCGCCACTTCCAATGTGGGGCGCCCCTATGGGGTACAGTTCGCCAGGGATGATTCGGTCTTCGGCTACTTGGCCGGTCATTGTATCGTCACCAGCCTGCTCTTCGGCCCCCGTGCCGGCGCTGCGCGCTTGGCGACCAGACATCAACCGAGTGCTGCAGGAAGCATCAAATCGCGTCAACCAGCTTTGATGAGGATAAGGACCACTGACCTTGCCCGCGCGAAACGTATCCCTTAGCGAGCTGGTGTAATAGCGAAAGG
>CBJOJD010000460.1:0-3849 GCA_966443485.1 uncultured bacterium
CATGCAGGTCTCCGAACGCGGCGACCTCGCCAACTGGATGATCCCCGGCAAACTGGTCAAAGGCATGGGCGGTGCCATGGATCTCGTCGCCGGAGTCCGCCGCGTGGTCGCCCTCATGGAACACCCCTCCAAGAGCGGCGAGCCCAAGATCCTGCACCGCTGCACCCTGCCCCTGACCGGAGCCGGCGTCGTGAGCCGAATCATCACCGACCTGGCCGTCATCGATGTCACTCCCGCCGGCCTCCAGCTCGTGGAACTCGCTCCGGGCACAAATGCGGACGAAGTCGCAGCCAAAACAGAGCCGAAACTCCTGCTCTAAATCAGAGCGCACTCGAAGATCTGCCGCGCTATCTTCGCTCCATTTACGTCGAACTTTCCCCTCGTCTTATCCCGTCATTTGCCCGGTAGCACGCAACCATCAAGCCCGATTTGTGTCTAAGGGGATAGCGAAGACGCGTGCACGCTCTCGCTCGTCCAGGGTTGAGTGTGAGTCCTACGGCACGCCTGCTTCGTCATTCCGCACCAGCGGACGTATTTATTTCAATTCGAGGTTCAACTATGTCCTTTTTCCGTTGGTCTTCGCCGATGGGCCATATTGCCCTTGCAGGGGCGGCCGCTCTGTTTGCGGTCGCGACCGCGAACGCTCAGTTCGGATCCTCCCCTCAGTCCTCCCCTTCGGCCGCCTTGGCTTCCAACGAGTCGAGTTCCAACGATTACGCCCTGCTCGCCGCAGGTGCCGAAGGAGCCCAGCCGGCCACGCCGGAACCAGCTGCGGCAGGCGGCGGTCAGTACGATAACACCAGCAGCCACGGCAGCATGTTCAGCCGCCTCACCTATGAAGCCGGTGGTGGATTCAACGCCCCCACCAGCGACTCCGGACACGACATCACCTGGGGCGGCAACTTCACCCTCGGTGCCGGCATGCGCTTCTCCCATGGCGTAAGCTTGCTCGCTGAATACCAGTTCATCGACGACAAGCTGCCTGGCCGCGTCATCGCTGAAGCCGGAGCCACCGGCGGCAATGCCCACATCTGGTCCTTGACCCTCGACCCAGTCATCGACCTGATGCCCAAAAGAGCCAATAGCGTCTACATCACGGGCGGAGGCGGCTTCTACCGCAAGGTGACCAACTTCACTGATCCCGTGCCGCAGACCTATTGCACCTACTTCTACTGCGGCGTCGGCTACGTCAACGGCGTGGTGGGACACTTCTCCAGCAATCAGGGTGGCTGGAGCATCGGCGGCGGCTTCACCCACAAGATCGGCGGACTCTACGGCACCGGCAAAACGCAGATCTTCGCCGAAGCCCGCTATCTCGACATCCTCACCCCTGCGGTCACCACCTCACCCAATGGCCTTGGCGTCACCTCCGTGTCAGCCGACACCAAGATCATCCCCGTCACTGTGGGTGTTCGGTTCTAACCACAACGCAAGCTCCAGAAAGCCAACAGCCGGCCGCGTCCTAAGACGTCGCCGGCTGTTCTCTTTTGCACTGAATCCAAGACCTTCGCGAGATCGTCTCGCTTCGCCAGAGTTCGTGCCCGCCCCGCACTGCTGAGGCGGCACACTCCCCTCCCGTTCCTGCCTAGCGTTTGCGAACCGGCTCCATGCGGAACCGGTACGAGTAGTCCGCTGCCGGCAGCATGAACTCCGTGTGGATAGGAGCACCCCAGCTATCGTCGCCACCCACACCCATCTGTCCGTAATCCAGGTTGAGCGTGATGTCGTCGGAGTACTCCACCTCGGCCGAGTGCTTGTGGCCAAGGTTCACCGGCCACTTCTCGTGTTCCAGCTCAGACGCGCGGAAGGGCCAGGCACTGAAGTTGATCTGCGGTTCTCCTGAAACGCGCAGGCCGAAACCATCCGCGTCTGTCAGGGTTACCCAGCGCACATCCGTGCGGTTCCCGGTCTCCTGCGGCTCCACGTAGCCAAACCACAGATTCTCCACCTTGTCGTGATACAGACCCACCGCTGCACCCAGCTTCCGGTCCCAGTAGTTCTCCTGCGGTCCACGTCCGTACCACTCCACGTTGCGCAGCGAACCGCTGACCCGCGCCTGCATGCCGAAGCGCGGCAAGGGCGGCAGCGGCGAACTGCCCGGGCTGAACTGCGCCTCCACTTCGACTGAGCCATCGCCCCGAATCGTGTACGTGTTGGTCTGCGTCGCATCCCCGGCGGCCAGCTTGGCCTTCGAAGTAATACGCACAACTCCAGGCGCAACCTGCTCGGCTTTCATCTGCCCAGCAAGATTCATCCGATGCAGAGACGCCAGCTCCCACACTCCCTGCCGCTGCGGCATGGCATTGCCACGGTCATTGTCCGTTGGCGCGCGCCAGAAATTTGGTTCGATCGCCGCCGTCAGCAGTTCATGCCCGTCCACGTTGTACGAATCAATCGACCCCGTCAGCGTGTCCACCGCCACCGAGAAGTTGTCATTGGAAACCACGTAGTGCTCGGGAATCTCCGCCAGCTTCACCGCCGCCAGCTTGCTCTCATCCGTTGCAGCAGGTTCGGGAGTCTTGTATTGAACTTGGAACTGGTCCCACGCCACCACGTGGCCCTTGCTCGCCCACGGCTCGTCTTGAGCCAGCGCGAACGATACCGTGAGGAAGTATTCCGCACCGGCCTTCAGATCGGGCTGCTTCAGCCCCAGATCGATCTCCTTCGTCGCTCCCGGTTGCAGATCACCGACCGGCACGTCTCCCTGTTGGATGACCTTGCCGTTCTCTTCCAGTACCCACATGCCATGCACAAAATTCAGCGTGGCGAAGTTGTAGTTGTTGTGGACGCGCACCTTGCCCGCAAGCAGATCCACAGCTTCCGTCTTGATGCTTGAGTAGGACTTCTTTACCTCCGTTAGCCCCGGATGCGGCGTGCGATCCGGCAGCACCAGGCCATTGGTATTGAAGTTGTCATCGTTGGGCTTGTCCCCGAAGTCCCCGCCATAGGCCCAGATATCCCGGCCGTATGGTCCCTTGCGGCGGATGCCCTGATCGACCCAGTCCCAGATGAATCCCCCATGCGCCCAGGGCTCCTTCTCAAACAGATCCCAGTACTGCTGAAAGTTGCCGGTGCTGTTGCCCATGGCATGCGCGTACTCAATCTCGAAGAACGGCCGTCCCTTCCCATACTTCTCGTAGTACGCCACGATGTTCTGCGGCCGGGCGTACATCGGCGTCAGCGCATCGCCATGGAAGCTGTTACCCGGTTCGTAGATGATGAAGAACTCCGGATGATGCTCCTTGGCCCACTGCTTGGCGGCCGCGAAATTGGCGCCGTATCCCGCTTCGTTGCCCATCGAAAACGCAATGATCGAAGCATGATTCTTGTCCCGCTCGATGGTGCGGCGCAGACGGTCCACAATGGCTTCGCGGTACTCCGGCCCATTCGAGATCGGCTGAATCTCGTTGGACCCGTAGCCGTGCGACTCCACATTGGCTTCGTCCAGAATGTACAGGCCATATTCGTCGGCCAGATCGTACCACTCGTTCACATTGGGATAGTGGCAGGTGCGCACCGCGTTGATGTTGTTCTGCTTCATCAGCTTGATGTCCGCAATCATCGACTCGCGCGTCATGACCTGCCCGAGATCGGGATCGAATTCGTGCCGGTTGACCCCCTTGATCATCAGCTTCTTGCCGTTAAACAGAATCTGATCGCCCTTGATCTCCGACTGCCGGAATCCCACTCGCCACGGAACCGACTCCAGAACATTGCCCTTCGCATCCTTCAACGTCAGCAGCAGCTTGTAGAGATACGGCTCTTCCGCCGACCACTTCTTCGGAGCCGCCACTGGCTGCTCGATGCTGATCTCGGCTTCCTTCCCTGCTGCGACTTTGACCTTTCGCG
>CBJOJD010000461.1:0-3834 GCA_966443485.1 uncultured bacterium
ATTTTGATCTATAGCCATTGTCGCTACGCTCCCACCGTCAGTTCGCAGTTCTTAGTTCATAGTTCTCAGTTGCGGCGCATTGCCGGCGCTGGCCACCACTGTGAACTGCGAACTGTGAACTCTGAACTGGCATCCGTCACGCCCACGTCAGCACGCCCTTGGCCCACGCCCATGCCAGTCCTTCCACCAGCAACAGCACAAACACCAGCATCGCCAGGCACGCCGCCGCGCCCAGCCCCGTGAATGCCACCGCAAAGGGCAGCAAAAACACGGCCTCCACGTCGAAGATCAGAAAAATGATGGCGTAGAGATAGTAAGCCGAGCGGAACTGCATCCAGGCGTCGCCCTTCGACTCCAGCCCGCACTCGTAGATCGCGTTCTTGATCCGGTTGGGCTTCGAGGGCGAATACACCTTCCGCCAGAGCCATGCCAGCCCCAGGGGAGCCAGGCCGAATCCCAAGGCCGCAACAAACAGAACTGCGAGGGAAATATAAGGACTTAAAGCCATCCGTGAACGTGATCCTTCTCTCCTAACCTACCAGTTTCGGGCATGGTTTGGCCAAGCGCATGTGAGCCCGCTCACACCACTCGCGCCCTTTTTTCCGCCGTTCATCCCACCCTATGAACCGCTGGCTGTAAGCCCGCCGCGCCGCCTTCTCTCCGCCCCCAGGTCCACCTTAGGATGGAGGACAACCTACACCCGGTAACTGATAGTGTGAATGTGTTCCCGCATGCCCAAAACACCCGTCTTGCGGAACGCTGAAGTGCTTTCCGGGGAGATCACCAGACGATGTTGAAGACCGCGTTGCGCCCTTGGCTGATAACAGGAGCCGCTCTCGCCGGGTGCTTAACGGTTACCTTGGCTGTGGGCGCAGCAGGCGGACCCGAAGCGGACCCCACCTCGTCTACCGCTCCCGATGCAGGCGCCTCCTACACCTCCGCCATCAAGGTGACCGGGCCGGTGACGCCGTTCCACGACTCCGTGGCCCATCGCTACAACTACGCCTTCGGCAAAGAATCTCCCTTCCTGCCTTCCAACGCCACATCGGCCAACGGCCAGTTCCTCAGCCCCAAGAGCTTCCCCACCGCCGAGTACTGCGGACACTGCCACAAAGAGGCCTACCACCAGTGGCGGCAATCGGTTCACGCCAACAGCTTCCGCGCCCCCTGGTACCTCAAGAACGTCAACATGCTCATCGACGAGAAGGGCGTGCAGTTCTCCCGCCATTGCGAGGGCTGCCACAACCCCGTCGCGCTGCTCTCCGGCGACCTCTCCCAGGGCATGCCCAAAAAGCGCCCCTTCGAGGATGAGGGCCTCACCTGCTCCACCTGCCACTCCATTCAGTCCACCGACGCCACCGGCACCGGCAGCTATGTCATGGGAACTCCAGCCGTCCTCGTCGACGACAAGGGCGCGCCCATCACTCATCCCGTCTCCGACGCCGAGATCCTGGCTCACCTCGACCGCCACTCCAAAGCAGTGATGCGCCCGCTCTACAAAACTCCCGAGTTCTGCGCTG
The DNA here is from genome assembly GCA_966443485.1 of uncultured bacterium. Classification (GTDB taxonomy): domain Bacteria; phylum Acidobacteriota; class Terriglobia; order Terriglobales; family Acidobacteriaceae; genus Telmatobacter. Next base: position 1,521 of record CBJOJD010000461.1, read on the forward strand.
CCTGCCACAAGGCGGCGATCCCGCGCAGTCTCGACGACTACAAGTGGCTGCGCGCCTTCTCCGTCTACGACGAATGGCAGGGCGCCAGCTTCACCAGGCAGTCTCCCCTGCCCTTCTATCGCAAAGACGCCGTCTCGACCTGCCAGACCTGCCACATGCCGCGCAACGAAGAAGGCGCAGGCGATCCCGGCGCCAAGGACGGCAAGTTCGCCTCGCACCGCTGGGTCGGCGGCAATACCCTCATGCCGCAGTACTACAACTACCCCGAGCAGGCCGAAAAGCTGGTCGACTTCCTCAAGAACGGCCCCGACGGCAAGGGCGTGCTCAACGTCGACATCTTCGGCTTGGAGAAGGAGAGCGCCGCCGCCACCAGCAGCGATCAGGTGTTGATCGCGCCCCTCGGCCCCACCCGCTTCGCCATCGCCAAGGGAGAAACGCTGATCGCCGACGTCGTCATCCAGAACAAGGGCATCGCACACTCCCTCATCCCCGAGCAGCGCGACTTCTACGAGTCCTGGGTCGACTTCACCGTCAAGGACGCCGGCGGCAAGGTGCTGGCCGAGAGCGGCTTCCTCAAGCCCGATGGAGACCTCGATCCCTCCGCTCACTCCTTCACCAACCGCCTCATCAACACCAGCGGCGAGCTCAATGACATCCACCAGATCTGGCACAACCGGGTCCTGGCCTACCACAACACTATCCAGTCCGGCCGCTCCCAGCTCATCCGCTATCGCTTCCGCGTGCCAAAAGACCTGAATGGACAGTTCAGCATCACCGCGGCCGTAAAGTACCGACGCTTCAATCAGCACTTCCTCGACTACGCGATGGAGCAGAAGCATTACGCTGAGCCGGTCATCGAGATGGCCAGTACCACTCGCATCCTCTGCGTCGGGGACAACACCCCCACACCGCCTCAGCCCGACGAAAACAAGGAGTGGATGCGCTGGAACAACTACGGCATCGCCCTTCTCGACGCCCAGCAATATGAAGCCGCGGTGCGCGCCTTCGAGCGCGTGGCTGCCCTGCGCCCCGACTACGCCGACGCTTTCACCAACATGGCCGTCGTAGAGATCTCCTGGGAACGCTATGACCAGGCCAAGGCCAACCTCGCCAAGGCCCTCACCCTGCTGCCCGGCGATCCTCGCGCCCTCTACTATCGCGCCCTGGTCGAACGCAACGCCGGTCAGGTTGAAGAAGCTATCACCGATCTGAAGGCCGTCATCGAGAAATACCCCCGCTCCAAAGATGCGCTGCGCGAACTGGGCTTCTCCTACTTCCAGCATCACGATTACGCCAACTCACGAGACGCCTACCAGCAGCTGCAAGCCATCGATCCCGATGATCTGGCCGCGCACTATCAGCTCGCCATCCTCTATCGCCGACTCGGCGACAAGGAACGCGCAGCCATCGAGTCCGCCAAGTTCGCCGACCAGAAAGACGATCCCACCGCCTCCACCTATGCCCTGCAGTTCCTCGGCAAGCATCCTGAGGTGGCTGCCGAAAGCGTCGTGTGGCACACCCACGACCTGACCGGCGATCCCGTGAAGCGGCCCACCAAGATCGAATACACCTACATACCCGGCGCCGGAGAATAGCCCGCGCTGCTGAAATTCCCCGGCAGCGGAGCTATACTAGCCATCGAACTGCGGCAAGGCTTCTTTCTCTTGTCGCCCGGCGAGCGGGATCGGAGCCTTCCCATCGGCCCCGCCTCATCTCCCGCTTGGACCTCCAACCTTCCTGAGGAGGACCTATGAAAAACCCCATTGAAAGAGAGCCGACCGAGAAAGAGATCAAGAGCGATGTGCTGCAAGCTCACGAGCACAGCATGCTCTCGTCGGAAGAGATCGCGAAGGCCATCGCCCGGCACAAACGGCTGCATCCGGAAGGCAAGCCGCAGCCCCCGGCCAAGGGCCAGAAGACCGCGCCCCGCCGCTAACGCCTCCGCTCGCTCCTCCCAGGTGCCAGAGGAGAGCCCTGCCGCATCCTGGCCAGGCCGCTCTCCTCGGCCTGTCAAGCCCCCTCGCCCGAAAAATCTTGTAAGCCCCTGATTCTAAACAGACGATTTTTGAGCAGTTTTGCCGATCAATTCGAAGAAAAGCGTGTCCTGAAATCAGAACTCGAGAGCTGCCCCTCCGCGGACGTTCGTGCTGGCCCCGGCTACCACCGGCTGCCGGGTGCCCCGGGACCCCTGACTTTGGAGACCTGGGAATCCCACCGCTGACCCGCTGCCTCGCTACTTCGCGCAGCGAAGCTAACCGCTGTTCCGAAACCCACTACGTTCCTCCAGCCCTGTCCCAATCGGCGAAGTTCCAGA
>CBJOJD010000462.1:0-3821 GCA_966443485.1 uncultured bacterium
CGCTGGTCTGCAAAACCGGCATTCGCGGGTTCGATTCCCGCCCGGTGCTCCAAACCCTGAGATTTCAGACACGGATCATTCCTCGAATGACCGAAACCACAGGAGAGCCATGAAAGAGAGAAGAAGAATCAAAGCGTTGACCTCGACGCTCATCCTTGCGACGAGTGCAAAGCTCGCACTGCACGCGCAGACAGCAGAACCTTATCAAGGTGTGGTGGGCAGGACGCTAGCTGAATCGAAGGAGTGGTGGCCGGAACCAGCGAAAGCGCCTGCCGGAGCGCCGAACGTCGTGTGGGTTCTGTTGGACGACGTAGGCTTCGGTGCTTCCAGCGCGTTTGGCGGCCTCATCTCGACACCCACGTTCGACAATCTGGCAAACAATGGATTGCGCTATACAAACTTCCATACATGCGCCATCTGCGCTCCAACGCGCGCGGCCCTGCTCACTGGGCGTAACAGTGCATCGGTGCATGAATCGGGCTTCTCACACACAGTGCTATCCGCCGGCTTCCCTGGTTGGGACGGGCGAGTTCCCGCTTCTGCCGGAACCATCGCGGAGATTCTGCGCGACAACGGGTACAACACCTTTGCGGTTGGCAAGTATGGCGTGACACCCGACGAAGAAGCTACGGATGCAGGTCCGTTCGATCATTGGCCGACAGGAAAAGGCTTCGACCACTTCTTTGGATTCCTCGGCTCCCAGACGGATCAATACAAGCCCGATCTCGTGGAGGACCAGGCGCACGTACGTCCCGATGGCCGCCATCTGAGCGATCAGATCACGGACAAAGCCATCAGCTACATCGACCGTCAGAAGAAGGCTGCTCCGGATAAGCCGTTCTTCCTCTACTATGCACCCGGTGCAACGCACGCTCCGCACCAGGTGGACCGCTACTGGAGCGATCAGTACAAAGGCAAGTTCGACAAGGGTTGGGATGCCTATCGCGAGGAAGTCTTCGAGCGCCAGAAGAAGCTCGGTGTCATTCCTGCCGATGCGAAACTTCCCGACCGCAATCCCGACATCAAGCCGTGGGATCAGCTCTCATCCGACGAGAAGAAGCTCTACGCGCGGTTCATGGAAGTTTACGCGGGCTACCTGGCATACACGGACTTTGAAGTTGGCCGCGTGATCAATCATCTGAAAGAGATCAACCAGCTGGACAATACGCTCGTCTTCGTCATCATTGGCGATAACGGCGCAAGCAAAGAAGGCACGCTGAACGGCAACATCGATCAGGGGTTCACGCAGAAGTTGTCAGAGCGAGACAACATTGACTACAACCTGAAGAAGATTGGCGAGATTGGCACCTCAGCCGCAACCAATGGCAATTACCCGCTCGGTTGGGCGCAGGCGGCAAACACACCTTTCCGATTCTGGAAGCAGGATGCGAACAGCGAAGGCGGCACGCACAACCCGCTCATCGTCTATTGGCCAAAGGGGATCAAGGAGAAGGGTGGAATCCGCACGCAGTACGGCCACGTCATCGACATCTTCCCCACGACGCTCGATCTCGTAGGAGTAAAGGCTCCAGATGAGATCAGGGAGGTGAAGCAGCAGCCGGTCGAGGGAACTTCGCTGGCCTACTCGATTGAAGACGCGAAAGCGCCTTCCCGTCACACGGTGCAGTATTACTACATCTACGGTTCGCGCTCCATCTATGACCACGGATGGAAAGCCGAGTTGCCATATCCCAACAGCTTCATCACGGGCAATGCGGAGAGCAGAAACTCGTTCGACGAAAATGCGTGGGAACTCTACAACCTGAACGACGACTACACCGAACGGGTCAACCTGGCTAAGCAGTATCCTGAGAAACTGGCGGAGTTAAAAGCCGAGTTCGAGGAGCAGGCCAAGGCACATCATCTGTATCCCTACATCACCTGGGACGATGTCTATAAAGGCAGGATTCATCGCAATAAGGACTTCAAGCCCTTCGCCGAAGCTGCAAAGGATCTGACCAAAACGAGCGAAAGTCAATAGCATCGATTCCACTGGCGTGCGCCAGCCGGTTCAGGATTCCTGTATCGGCTGGCATGATTTGTCGTTGTAGTTTGCCTGGCATGGAGGAACCCTCAACTTACCTGGGCAGGCGCACTATGCACCTCGCACACATCCGTTTCCCCGGAACTGTTTTGCGAAGACCAGTTCGGAGATCTCTGATGGCGTGCTCGGTATTTGTAGCTTGGCAGATACAATCTCAACGGGCGATAACAGGTCGAGGCGCTCATCCAGAGTCCGCTATGGGCGATTTCGGATATAGGTACCAAGAGACGGGCTTCAGTTCAAGTACGAGGAAGTCTATCGGAACGAATACCGCCACTTGGCCGAGGCGCGGGAAACGCCTGCACTCGGCGGCTGGGTCTCCCGCCCACCGAGTTCGAGGCCCAACTGGCTGTCAAGAGCATTCCAGCGGCCATTCCCAACAGGTGGCATTAGCAATCGGCGAACAGTCTCAACCGATGGGTCCACCCCAGCTGTCACTCGCTCACCATCGCGTGGGCAGAGGTTTGCGGGGCAGAGGTCGGGGGGCCAATAAGGGTCCAGTAAGGGTTCCTCAAAATGCCTCAGGGCTGCGAAATTAGCCATCCGTTCCCCTGATTTCTATAGGTTACGGGTTTCCAGTCGGCTGTCACGGCAGAGGTCGCGGGTTCGAGCCCCGTCGTCCCCGCCATACATTCCAAGATACTTATGGGATGATTTGGCTAACAAGAATCGGCGAAACTGGGTGCAATCTCCACCCAGTTTGCACCCAGAAATCTGCTGTATCCTTTCTGGATTCTGTGTTCATTGTGACGAAAAGACCAACGACATGACGTCGCCCTCCGCTTGCTGTTTGGCGGAAGTGACTGCTTGCGTGTACACGTCCAGAGTTGACCTTATAGTCGAGTGCCGAAGCAGCTCTTTCATCATCTTGAACTCCGTTCCGACGCTTCTCACGTGTGCCGAAACGTATGCCACCCGAATCGCTTTTCAATTCCCAGCTCACGAGCATTCGGCCGGAGATAGTTGCGGAGAATTGCTTGGCCCCAATACGGCAGTCGTCCCTGGCTATGCCGACCGGCAAAGACCGAGCCTTCTGGCCGGCGATAGGGAGCTAGCTCTTTCCAGTTGGCTAGCGCTTCGCAGACTCGCGGATGGATGGGAACAGGCTTCTGAGAAGATTCCGTTATGCACGGCCCACAAAGCCGTTGACTATGGAACGGGTCACGTTCAGTGTTTCTGCAAGGAGATCGAGATCGCTCCATTTCAGCGCGAACAACTCGCTTTGTCGGATGCCGGTTGATGCGGCGATGAACACCATTGTTCTCTCGCGAATCTTCAATCCATCCAAAAGCGTCCTGATCTTCCCAGGCGTCAGGACCACCGGCGGAGAACGACGCTTGGCGCGTTGACGGACGAGCCTGATTGGATTTCGATCGAAGACTTCGTAACGACAAGCGTGATTGAACAGCACCGACATTCCGTTCCAGATCTTGGCGCAAGTGCTCCTTGCGACAGGGAGACCGTGAAGCCGCGATTCGACCTCGTCCTGATATCGCTCAAAAGGTAATCGCTCCATTTCGGGATGACCCAGCGCTTCAGGTACACCTTATAGATACTCTTGGTTGAGTAGTTGCGCCAAGTGTTTGTCATGCATGGTTCGCGCTGTTCAAAATGACTGCAGAGCTGGCCAACGGTCATCGAACAAGGTTCAGCGCTGGCCTTTTTCGCGTTCAGGTCCGGCACCAAAAGACGTGCTGCTTTGCGAACGTTCTCGAGGTCTGGAATCTGCTCGACTGTTCCGATGACTCTGCGTCGATAGACTCTTTTTCCTTCGGCC
>CBJOJD010000463.1:0-3809 GCA_966443485.1 uncultured bacterium
GCTAAAGCTATCCAGCAGGAAGAAGGCGGAGATCTCGAGATCTTGGCAGCCGCCGTCTTGCTGCACGATTGCGTACAGGTGCCCAAGGATTCGCCACTGCGGTCGCAAGCATCCCGGCTCGCCGCCGCCGAAGCCAGAGACCGCCTGACCGCCCTGGGATGGCCCTCGGAACGCAGCGCCTGGGTGGCGTCCGCCATTGAAAGCCACAGCTACTCGGCAGGCATTCCTCCAGCCACGCTGGAAGCCCGTATCCTGCAGGACGCGGACCGCCTCGACGCCATTGGATTCACGGGAATCGCGCGCTGTTTCTACACGGCCGGGCGCATGGGCTCCTCGTTATATCAGGCGGCTGACCCGCGCGGCCGGGAACGAGTCTTGAACGATACCGCATTCGCTCTGGATCACTTTCCCGCCAAACTCCTGCGCTTGGCCCAATCCTTCCAAACCGCCACTGGACGCCGCCTCGCGGAGAGAAGACACGCCGCCGTGCAACACTTCTACGACGAGATGCTGAAAGAGATCGGAGACCCCGCAGCTCTCAGCGAGAGCTAGCACCTTACGCGGAGATCAAGAACTTCCCCTCGCGCATGATCTGCTCGGTTCCGTCCTCCGACTCCAGCCAGATATTGAATCCCAGTCCCACCACGTCGATGTGGGTTGAAGATCGCCAAGGCGCGCCGGTATGCTCCCCATACGGATTCCCGAATGCAATGTGGATTCCAGGGAACTTCTCATCCTGCAGAATGTTGCCAATCACGCGCTCTACGCCGATGTTGGTCCCGATGGCAAACTCACCCACCCGGTCCGAGTTCTCGTCCGTATGCGTGTAGGCCCAGAAATCCGCCTCCAACTGCCGGTTCTTGCTCTCGCAGCTCACAATGCGATTGCCCTTGATCTCGATGGTCAGAGGCGTCGACGCCAGCAGCCCGTAGCGCGCGCACAGCCAGTCGCCCACCACGCCATCCACTACGAAGGTGCCGTTCACCTCTCCAGGCGAGGTAAAACATTCGCCCCCCGGCAGATTGCCCCACTTCTCCGGCGAGATAATCCCTGACGTCTTGAACCACTTGTAATCGCGATTCATCTCCGCCGTGATGTCGGTGCCCGCCGCGGTGGTTGCGCGAATCCGCTTCGCCTTGCGCACCCGCTCCAACACCTGCTGGCTCAACCGGTCCACGCGGTCGAAGTCCGCGCGCATCCCCTCGCACATGATCTGTGGCGTGATGTTCACCATGTGCGCGTGCCGCATCTTGCGCCGGTTCACTACATCCGTCATCTGCATGCGCGAGCGCAGTTCATTGGCCTGCACTTGGACCGCAAAGATCGATACCTGCGATGTCTCCATGTCCGCCAGCACGGCAGACGGCATGTCGGTCAGCGGCCGCGGCGCCAGATCCTCCAGCACAAACGCGTTCCATGGACATCCCCGCTCTTCCAACTGCCTCGCCAGCGACGCGCCAATCATCTCCGTCGCCCGGTCCGTAATCAGCGTGACCTTCTCCTGCGGCTCAATCCGCAGGCAGGTAATCACCGCGGACCGAGCGCCCGGCGTGAACTCCTCGGGAAACGGCAGCGAAAGCAAATGCGAAACAGCGTCAGACATATCCGCAGCGCAACTCCTCAAACACCCTTCAACTCAGATGCGTACTGAGAGAGACTATCGGAAATTGCACCGAAAGAAAACGAGCCCCTCCGCGGAGAGGCTCGCTCGGTAGCGCCGCAGCCTAATGCGCCGCTACTGCATGAGCTCGCTGGGCGACGTAGCTGCCTGGAATCATCCGGAACGCGATTGCCAGGCGATTCCAACCGTTGATCGTGATCACCACCATGGACAAGTTCACCAGCTCTTCGTCTGTGAAATGCGGTTTGACCTCCTCGTACACCGCATCCGGCACGTGGCCCTGCGACACCAGCGTCAAAGCCTCAGTCCACGCCAGCGCCGCCCGCTCTCGCGCCGTGAAGAACGGCGTCTCCCGCCATGCGCTCAGCGCGTACAACCGCTGCTCCGTCTCTCCTGCTTCGCGAGCATCCTTGGAATGCATATCGATGCAGAATGCACAGCCGTTGATCTGGGAAGCCCGCATCTTCACCAGTTCCATCAGCGACGGCTCGATCGCCGACTGCTTGCGGATGAACCCTTCCAGCCCCAGCATCGCCTGATACGCCGCCGGAGAAACACTCTTCGCATCCAGTCTTGGTTGCATTCGTAACCTCCACCCTCAACATAGAACACCATGGACCACTGGATTGATCCATAATTCAAATGAAGACTGGACCACTGTCAATCGAGCCCCCATGCCCAAGACCGACACCTTCCAGGACCTCGCTCTCACTGCTCCTAAAGACGGCCAGATGCTCTGGACCTGGATTTACGACCAGCTTCGCGCCGCCATCCTTGACGGACGCCTCAAGTCCGGATCCCGCCTGCCCTCCACACGCAACCTGGCGAGCCAATACAACCTCGCCCGGGGCACAGTCGTCACCGCCTTCCGCCAGCTCCACACCGAGGGCTACGTGCGCACCGAAAAGGGCGCAGGGACCCGCGTCGCCACAGCCCTGCCCGACCGCTCCCTGAAAGCCTCCCCCGCCCGGCCTCGCGCCGTCAGCACGCCCTCCCGTGCCACTCTCGCGCGCCACGCTCAGAAGGCCCTGAGCGGCGCCAGCATCTTGCCCGCCCCACGCTCCATCGGTCGTGCCTTCCGCAGCTTCGAACCCGCCATCGATCTCTTCCCCGTGGAACTCTGGGCCCGCGTCGCCTCCCGCGTACTGCGCCACGCGCCTCGCTCTCTCTACGGCCACGGCAGTCCCGCCGGCTACATGCCGCTCCGCAAAGCCATCGCCGAATACATCGGCGCCTCGCGTGCGGTCCGCTGTTCTCCTCACCAGGTCATCGTGACCGCCGGAGCACAGCAGGCTCTCGATCTCACCGCCCGCATGCTTCTCGATCCTGGCGACCAGGTATGGATGGAAGACCCCGGGTATCCCGGAGCCCTGCAAGCCTTCCGCTCCGCCGGAGCTCAGCCAATTCCTGTCCCCGTGGATGCCGACGGAATGATGGTCGCCGAAGCGCGCAAGCTGGCTCCCCGCGCTCGCCTGGCCTACGTCACGCCGGCCAACCAGTTCCCTCTCGGCACAACTCTCTCCGCCGCCCGCAGATTGGAACTGCTGCGCTGGGCCTTCGATGCCGGAGCCTGGATCGTCGAAGACGACTACGACGCCGAGTACCGCTACCACGGCCGGCCGATCGCCTCCCTGCAGAGCCTCGATCACTCCGGCTCCGTGGTGTACATCGGAACCTTCACCAAGATGCTCTTCAACGCCCTGCGCATCGGCTTCGTCGTGGTTCCCGACCGCCTGGTCGAAGCCTTCGAGCTGGGCAAGTGCTACATCGACCGCCACGCCCCCACCCTCGATCAGGCCATACTCGCCGAGTTCATCTCCGAGGGCCACTTCGGCCACCACGTGCGCAGAATGCGCCACACCTACTCCGAGCGCCTCGGCGTCCTCAAAGATGCCGCCCAGCAGCGCCTCCACGGGCTCGTAGACGTCGCCGACGCGACCTCGGGAATGCGCACCCTGGGCTGGCTCAGGAACGGCCTCTCTGACGCCGAGGCGGCCCGTCGCGTCCATCGCTTGGAAGTCGAGACCTCGCCGCTCTCCGTCTTCTCCCAACGCCATCAGCACCCGCCCGCGTTGATTCTCGGATTTGCCGGATGCCACCCCGCCGAGATTCGCCGCGGAGTCGACGTCGTCGCCCCAGCCCTGGCCCAAACTCTCAGTGTCGAAACAAAAAAAACAAGCCACGGGGA
>CBJOJD010000464.1:0-3801 GCA_966443485.1 uncultured bacterium
TCGGGCCGCCGTCAACGCCAGCAAAGCCCGTCACAGCCGCTAAAGCCTCTCCTGTCTCCCAAGTCCGGGCTCCCTGGAGCCTCCGGTCATGGCACCGGAACCCAGCGAACCTCCTCCTGCGCAGCGAGCGTTACCGCGAAATGCGTGCCGCCCTCGCCCGCCCCATGCTCCATTCGATAGTTCACGTGATCCGGACCCAGCGCGGACAGATCCACCGTAAAGTGCCGGGGGTGGTCTGCCAGGTTCTTCAGAACGAAGCCTCCTCCGTCGTACTGATAGCGCGCCCCGTACTCCGGGATGCTCATCTCCACCGTGGCAAAGTTGTTGAGATGCGGCGCTACCGACAGGTCGGCGTCCGCCGGAACTGTCAGCCCCAGTAATTTGCTGATCAAGACGGCGCTGTACACGTTGGGGTACTCGTAGTACTTCTCCGCGCCATGGGCATTCTTTCCGTCAATGTAGTAGACGTAGTCCATGTCATAGCGTTCGCCCATGTAGTAGTTGTCGTCCTTCGCCGCCTCCGCCGCTACCGCCTTCAATTGCTGCAACAGAACGTCGTTCTGCTTCTCCGCGTACCGGAACGCCGCGTCCCAATACCAGTACCGTCCTGCCGCGCTCAAGTCGTACGGACCGCCGTTTCCGATCTCAGCCTTGCTGTAGGCCGCAATGTCAGCCGACAAGAAACTCGGAAAGCGCTCAAACTGATCCCGATGCGCTTCGACCAGCCGCCGTACCGCCCTCGCCTGGTCCGGCGTCGCATATCCAAACATCACCGGAAGCTCGTTCGCCAGCAAGTGAATGTGGTCATGGACCACGCCCAGCCGATCCACCCAATCCACAAACCGCTGGTTCTTCTCATCCCAGTAGCCCAACGGTAGTGGCGCAATCAGCGCGTTCGCAATCTGCTTCGAGATGCCCGCATAATGCGCAGCCTTCTCCTCCCGGCCCAGGGAACCCTCCATGCTTGCCAGCAATCCAAAGGTGTAGGCCGCAAATGCCTGGGCCTGCGTCTCCCGCCCATCTTTGATCACCTGATCTTCGTAGTAGACGTCCGACCACACCCGGCCATACGGATCAATGCTCGCCACAGTCCAATCCGCCGCGTGCTCCAGGTTCTCGATGTTCGCCCCAAGCCATTGCGCATCCTTGCGGGCCTCGTAGTAGTGCCATGCCTCCTCGATCACCTCGATATTTCCCGTCAGAGGAAACATCGCCGCGTTCTGGCGGTCATCCAAACTGCTTCGGCGCACGTGGTACTCACGCATCCCATCCGGCTGCACTGAGGTCGGAGCGCGATAAAGCCGCTCCGGGTCATCCTTCATCAGTTGGAACTGCAGCGCCAGCATCCGCTTCACGACATCCAAATCGAGCTCCGACCCGATCGCCAGCCGCCCCTTGATCTGGAATTCGTGATCGACCGCGGGATAAGAGCCCGCATACGCCTTCACATTCAGCGTGCTCAGAACGTACCCGCTGCTGTACGGGAACTGAGCCGCCATCGTCTTCTCCACGACGGAGGGCAGCATCGTACCCCAATAGAACCCCGCCAGGGCATCCTGAAGCTCGGGCGCCCCGGCAACCTGCACGGAGAACCTGCTGCCCAACGGATCGCTGTGGGGGCGGGCCTCCGCCGCGTGCAGAGTCGCCTGGTCGGCGTCTAGATTCGCCATCAGCCCTGAATCTGTCTTGATGGCCAGCGCACGGCCGTTTCCGAACTCAACGTGCCAGGAGTGATCCTTCGACCGCGCCTCCAGGGGCAGAGCCCACAGCCCGTGGTTCGCCTCGATCCGCCCGCCCGCGACGCTCAGTGGCAGGACCCACCACTGGTCCTGTTCCCTCTGGACTCCCAGCCCCTCAGAGCGCGCAAAGACCAGCCGCATCGGCCGCCGCGCATCCATGCGCACCAGCTGCAGCTCCCCTTGGCCGCCTGTCACCCTGGCATTCTCAATCGACTCGAGAATGCCTTCGCCCCGCCATAGCTTCGCTTTGGCGGCTGGCACTTGGGCCTGCGCGAATACACCAGCCGAAAGCCCCAGCACCACCCACAGCGCGATCACTGTCTTCATCAGGCCCAGTACTTCCTCGTGCGAATCGGTTCCGATCGCGCTGGTGCAGCTCGATGCTCCCCGCCACAACGCGAGGAAGTCCTTGCCTGCGCGAACCTTACCAATGTACGCCAGAGCTCCCCGCGGGCACCGTGGACCTGGACGGGCCTTCCCCACACACGCCGATTCACCCCCGAAAGGATTGCTCCTTTCGGGCCGGGAATCAGCCTGACCAAAGGCCCATCACCGCGACAGCAGAGCCCGCCTATTTCTGAGCAGTGGCAGGGCTGCCCTGGAGAGTCACGAGCGCAGTGTTGAAGGCATCGCGATGGCGGGCCTCATCTTCGGAGATCTCTTTGAAGCGGAGTGCGGCCATCTTGTCTCCTGCCTCCTCTGCCTCTTTGGCAAAGTCCGGATACATGTGGTCGTGCTCCCAGGTTTCGCCCTTCACCGCATCGCTCAGGTTATCCTCGTCCGAACCCACCAGACCGGCCAGCTCGGCCTCTTCCGCGAAGTGCTCAAAACGTTCGGTCTTGGCGTTCCGCTCAAACAGGTCGGCGATGTCGTTGTGCCCCTTCCTGCGGGCATGGTCTGCGTACAACATGTACTTGGCGTAGGCAAACGCCTCTCCGTGCATGGCGGTGGACAGATTCTCCGCCGTCTTGCCGTGGAGTTGGGCGCGCTTCTCTGCTGTGATCTGCCCGATCAGGAAAAAGACCACAGCGCTCACCAGAACGCTGATCACCACATATTTGCTTTTCATGATTCAGTTCCTCCGAGGGGGATGGGGGTTCGGAGCCACAGAGCGAAAAGAGATTCCGAATCTCTGCAGATTTGCAGAAAGGTGTCGCTCGCGCGGTGGCGTAGATCACAAACTTCAGTGACAGGCCCGATCGGGCCTATTCATGCAAGTCCCCGCGCCAGCTGCTTCCGTTCACGGACTGCACAGCTTGCCGTACTGTTCCGCCGTTAACTCCAGCCACATGCCGCCCCTCCCGTTCTCGATTCCGTGGTCCAGCGCCTGCAGCGTCTCCAGATTCAGCGTGCAGCCCCCTCGCCGGGCGATCTCGCGGATCTTCTCGGCACTGGTGAAGCTCAGCTTCTTCCGCAAGGGTGTCTTGAGGTCGTCCTCCAGAAACGAGCAGTGCCAAACCTGCCTGTGAACAAAGGACATATAGATGCGATGACGCCCGCTGGCCGCCCGGCACCCGCTGCAGAGCTGCTCGCCCGAGGTCGTCGGCTGCTGGGTAAGCGGGCGCCGGCACGAGGCGCAAATCCGTCCGGACCGGATCTTGCGTACCGTCGAGCTCCGCTCCCCACTCATGACAAAAGCATACGTCTATTTTCGCCTTTTGTTCTCCACAACCAGCCAATTTCCTGTTGATTTCCAGCCCGGCTGGCGGGCGACACCTCCCCCGATTGCTGAGTCTTTTGACTGCAGCCAACCAAGCATCCAAGCAAGCATGAAGCTTTCGATCTGTTGCCTGCTGCTGCTCGTCCTGGCCGGCTGTACGCCCGAAAAACGTAGTCCGGACGCCATCCGGCAAGATACGGCCCGCGTCACCTCAGAGGCCGCGCGCGATGCCAAGGCCGTCGCTCAAGGGGTTGTCGACGGCGTAAAAGAAGCTGGAACCGTGAACATCAACAAAGCCTCTGTCGACCGTCTCGAAAAGCTCCCCGGAATGGATGCCGCCTCTGCGCAGCGCATCATCGATCATCGGCCCTACTCCGATATCCACGACCTGGTGCAGCGCCA
>CBJOJD010000465.1:0-3780 GCA_966443485.1 uncultured bacterium
ACCGTGTCGATCCTGCATGTGGTCTCAGGAGCGGCAGGCGTAAACGCGAGGGAGCGCACGCCCCAGCTGGTGAATGCTCAGCTACCGCTGCGTTCGCTGCGATTGTCTGGATTGCTCTGTCCCATGGAGGTGACGGTGCGCTCTGGAAACGTGGCGGATGCGATTCTGCATTTTCAGCGGACGGGGTCGCACGACTTAATTGTCTTGAGAAGGCCGCAGGGAAGCTTGCGAGGCTGGTCCTCGCATTTCAACGTCCACCACCGACTCGTTTCCGAGGCGCACTGCCCGGTGATCGTGGTGGGAGATGCGCCGCTAGAGTCTGTAAGGGACGCGGTGCAACAACACGACTCGCTGTTCGATTCGCAAACGGTGAACGATTATGAATTGCGCAAATCCCAAATGCCGGCGGAGTGCCGAGCATCTTTTTGATGGGACGCTCTGGCTGGTTGAACTGGAGACGTTGCCGGAGGCCAGAATCTTAGGCAATGCGGAGGGCTTTCCGGTATGCGGGGCGCCCAGCCGCTACTTCTGGCTGTGCTCCAGCTGTTCTTCGACCATGGCTGTGGTCAAGTGGACCAGCAATGGCCTAGTTCTTCGCACTGCGACCAAGCGGCCGGCCGGGAACGCACCGTGGGGCCCCAAGGGACCGTTCTTTTCGGGCCGTGCGAATCAATCGGTAGGGCAGCGAGGTGAGGCGGGCAAGATCGCGTGAGGGTCATGGGAGGCGCACATGACGCAGCAAATGACACACCTCCGGGACTTCTCGAAATCCATTCCTCATGCCGCGGTAGCTGCGCTCATTCTGGCGGGAATGATCTCGGCGTGGCTGGCGCGGTGGCTGCTTCACGATGTGTGGGCCTGCAATGCCGTCCTTCTTTTTGCGATTGGGATCGCTTCGTTGCCCCTGATTGTGGAGTTGGGGATTGAGATCTCCCATCGCAACTTCAGCGTAGATGTGTTGGCCGCCCTGTCGATTGCGAGTGCCGTCGCTTTCGAGGAGTACTGGGTTGCAGCAATCGTGATCCTGATGCTGTCTGGCGGTAGGACGCTGGAAGAGTACGCCACCCGACGGGCCTCGTCGACCTTGGCGGCGCTGGCGCGGCGGATGCCGCATGTTGCTCATCGCATCGATACAAATGGTGTGCAGTCGGACATCACAACAGAGTCGATTACGATTGGCGATAGCCTCGCTGTTCATCCCCATGAACTCTGCCCCGTGGACGGAGTGGTGATTCGTGGCGATGGGAGCATGGATGAGTCTTACCTGACCGGCGAGCCATTCCTTATTGCCAAGGCGCCCGGGGCGACGGTTCTATCGGGATCCATCAACGGAGAGAGGCTGCTCGTCATCAAGGCGACGCGGATCGCTTCTGATTCCCGCTACGCCAAGATCGTGGAGGTGCTGCGGGCATCGGAGGAGAATCGCCCGCGGATTCGTCGCCTGGGAGACCGCTTGGGCGCCTGGTATACGCCGGCTGCGATCGTCATGGCAGCGTTGAGCTGGGCGCTATCGGGCGATCCGGACCGGTTTCTGGCTGTCCTGGTAATTGCCACGCCGTGCCCGCTGTTGCTGGCGATCCCGATCGCGGTGATTGGTGCCGTGTCGCTCTCCGCGCGCCGCGGGATCGTGGTGAAGGATCCTTCGATCCTGGAGCGCATTACCTCTTGCACGACGCTCATCGTCGACAAGACCGGCACCTTGACCAACGGCACGCCGGTGCTGACGGACATTGTGCTGTGCGGCAGCTGGGAGCGGCGGAGCGTACTGCAACTTGCTGCCGCCCTGGAGCAGTACTCCAAGCACCCGCTGGCGGCGGCAATCCTCTCCGCCGCGAAGGAGGAGCATATCGCTCTGCCTTCTCCCCAGGACGTGTTCGAGATGCCCGGCCACGGCTTGAGCGCGCACATTGAAGGACGCCAGGTACTGCTGACGGGGCGCAACAAGATTGCGCCGCAACTGGCGAGCCAACTCGGGGAGGTCGCTCCCGGGTTAGAGTGTGTGGTCCTGATTGATGGGGAATTGGCTGGGTTGCTGCGCTTTCGCGACGAGCCGCGACGCGAGAGCAAGCCCTTCTTGCGCCACATTGAAGCCCACCATGGATTCAGCGAGATTGTTCTGCTCTCCGGGGATCGAGTCTCCGAGGCGGGATCATTCGCGCAGCGCATGGGCATTGCCCAGGTACACGGCGGGGCATCCCCAGAAGACAAAGTGGCTATCGTGCGGGAGTTAACCGCGGTCCACCCCACGTTGTATGTGGGAGATGGAATCAACGACGCGCCCGCCATGTTGAATGCTACGGCCGGGATTGCTTTGGGAGTGAATAGCGATATCACGGCAGAGGCCGCAGGCGCGGTCATCTTGCAGTCCTCACTGGGCAGCGTGGATGAGCTGATGCATATCGGGGCGCGGATGAAGCGTATCGCCCTGACCAGTGCCATCGGTGGCATGGGGCTAAGTGGGCTGGGCATGATCGCCAGCGCACTCGGATTTTTGCGGCCGATCGAAGGCGCGATTCTGCAGGAGGTGATCGACCTGCTGGCGATTCTCAACTCCCTGCGAATCGCTTTGCCGGTAAAAGAGGTGGGAGATTTTGAAATGCCTGCATCGACGACCACGTCAGACCATCCGCGCGGGTCAACGCCGGTGGCGGCGTCGCACTCGGTTTGATGGCAGGTAGATAGCAGTGAGAGATATGCCGCAGGATTTCAAAGTTCGGGTGCTTACAGCGACTTGGATCATTGCCCTGACGCTGTGCGCGATCTTTGTGGGCTGGCATATCCGCGTTGTGCTCTTGCTGTTGTTTGCTGGCTGCCTGTGGGGCATTGTGCTGCGGACGATCACGTTGCTGTTGATGCGATGGTTGCGTTTGCCCCAGCGCTTCGCATTTCCCGGAACGCTGTTGCTGATCAGCCTGGTGGTGGGTCTGGGAGTGTGGCTGCGGGGGCCCGCGCTGTTCCAGCAATTCAGCGACCTGGCATCGGGACTTCCCGCGGCCGTCACCAAGGTGGCGCAGTTTGTCGAGGAGACGTCCTGGGGACGTTGGCTGATTGCACAGTCGGCCGATGCAGGCCAGCTAGCGCGCGGCCTGTCCTTTGCTCTTTCGAAGTTTGGAGGGGCGATGACGGCGACCGGAGCGGCAGCCGGCGGGCTTCTGATTGTGCTGTTTGTGGGATTCTATCTGGCGGCCGAACCGAATTATTACAGGCAGGGACTGCGACTGCTGATTCCCGGGGCCAATCGGAAGCTGTTCGATGAGTGTGTGGATGGCGCGGTCAACAGCGTGCGCTATTGGCTGATGGCGCGGGTGATTTCAATGACGTTCATCGGGCTGGCCGTCGGAACGGGCCTGCTGATTCTCGGCATCCCGTTTGCCGGAACGCTAGGGATTATCGCAGCGCTGTTTACGTTTATTCCGAATCTTGGGCCGGTGCTGTCGGCCATTCCGGCTGCGCTCATCGCGTTTTCTCTGGGTCCTGAGAAGTGTGCTCTGGCAGTTCTGGTGTTTTGCCTGGCTCACTTCTTGGAGGGGAATATCGTGACGCCGATCGCGGAACGGCGATTGGTGAAGCTGCCACCTGTGCTGACGCTCTCTGTGCAGCTTTCGCTGGCCGCGCTGGTGGGATCCCTGGGGATTGTTCTGGCAGCTCCGCTGCTGGCTGCACTGTTTGGAGCGTTGCGCTCCATGCAGTCAGCATCCGCGGGTGAGGCTGCGATCGATGCGATCGGAGGAAGGAGGTCGGGACCCTCTAAATGGAGGGCTCAAGATGGAGCGGCATGAG
>CBJOJD010000466.1:0-3770 GCA_966443485.1 uncultured bacterium
GCGGATCGGTGCTCGCCTGCATCACGAACGGCTCGCACGCATCCACCGTCATCGCCGGATTCTCTGCCGCCAGCGGCAGCAGTTTGAGCGGCATCTCGATCTCATCGCGCTCATCCTCGCTCAGCTTCGCGCCTGCGCGGCTATCCAGCATCTGATAGGCCTTGGCTGCCTTGGAGAGATCGCCCTCGCGCAGGTAATCCTCTGCCAGCGCCTTGCGCGCCAGCTTCTCCTTGCCTGCATCTCCGCTCGCTGCAATTTTGTCGACGAGCGGCTCAAGCAGCGCGATCGATTCCTTCGCGTGATTGTCGCGATTGGCCAGGATGCCGCGATAGAGCTGCGCTTCTTCAGGAGGGAGCTGATCGAGCATCTGCTCGAGCCGCTGAAACTGGTGATCGGCCAGCAGCGACTGCAGGCGCGCTTCCGTATCCAGGCCGCTGCTGATGCCGGTGTGCACCTGAGCGCCGGCGCCCGGTTGCTGCTGCGCGTCGGGCGTGGGCGCGGGCGCGGGCTGTTGCGCAAGGACAAGCAGCGGCAAAGCTGCGCAAAACCATGCACACCCCACCGCAAAACACAAGCCCGTGGCTCGCGCTCCTCCCCCTGCTGCCCTCATGCTGTGTACGAAATTACCAGATTTGCACTCCGGCCGATGCCGTGTCGTACCTTTACAGACACCTTATCTCCTGGCCGATACACTAAGACAAGTTGATGATGAAGCGACGAACCATCGAACATTACGAAATTGTGCGCCGCCTCGGCGCAGGCGGCAGCGGCGTTGTGTATCTGGCCAACGACACGCTCCTGCAACGGCCGGTGGTGCTGAAGATCCTCCGCTCCGGGCTCCTCTCCGCCGAACAGATGCGGAGCACCGTGCTGCGCGAGGCCCGCCTCGCCTCCGCTATCGAGCACCCCAATGTCTGCGGCATCTATGAAGTCGGCGAAAGCGGCGATGAAGGCTATATCGTCATGCAGTACGTGCCTGGCCAGTCGCTCGATCGCTTGATCGCCCGTGGCCCCTCCAGCATCCAGCTGGTGCTCTCAGTGGGTATTCAGATCTCCGACGGTCTTCAGGCCGCGCACTCCCTGGGCATCTTCCATCGCGATCTCAAGCCGCAGAACGTCATGCTGACCGACGGCGGCCTGGCCAAGATCCTCGACTTTGGCCTCGCCCGGCGGCTCAGCGTCGATGATGCTGCCTTCGATCCCGCCAAGCCGGCCCTGGCCAAGGACGCATCCGTTGCCGCAACCTACACGGCCCGCGGCGGCACCATCCGCTACATGGCCCCCGAGCAGTTCGTCACCGGTCAGTCCAGCGTGCAGTCGGATGTGTGGGCTCTCGGCGTGATTCTCTATGAGCTGGTCTCAGGCCGCCACCCGTTCTCCCGCCCCGACGCCGAAGACTTTCAGGCCATTCGCGCCATCCAGTTCTCCGATCCTCCCGAGCTCAGCGAGATCGTGCCTGAGATCTCCACTGAACTCAAGAGCGTCATTCGCACCTGCCTGGAGAAGAACCCCACCAATCGCTATGCTTCCGCAGGCGAAGTGCGCGAGGCCCTCAAGACCATCATGAAGGCGCTGCAGATCGAAACCGGCAGCATTCCCGGTGAGGCCGCGGCCAACCTGCCCACCACCGGCATTGAAGCTGAAAAGCGCGCCACTGGATTCCTCTCTCTGCTCGCCGAGCGTTTTCGTGAATCCGCGCAGGAGCGTGTGCAGCAAAACTCGCTGGTCGTTCTGCCGTTCTCCAATCTGGGAGCCACCGAGGTCGCGCCACTCTACGGCTACGCGCTGGCTGACGCCATTGCCGCGCGCCTGGCGCGCATTCCCGCGCTGGTCGTGCGGCCCTCCAGCACCCTGATGTCGCTGCCCATCGCGCAGATGGACCCCCTGCAAGTGGGCCAGCGCCTGCTCGTCTCCTATGTGCTCGCGGGCAGCTTCCTGCGCTCGGAGCATGGCTTCGATCTGAACTGGCAGTTGCTGGACGTAGGCTCGCAAAGTATTCGCTCCGGCGGCGCCATCCGCGTTCCTTCGCTCGATCTCATCGCCGTGCAGACCGAAATCTCCAATGAGGTCTTCGCCTCTCTGCACGGCCTGGGCGCCTCTGAACCTGGAGACGCCCCGCGCATCGGCACCGGCGAATCAACGTTGCCTGAGCCGGTCAGCGAGGAGTACCTCCAGGGCAGGGCACTGCTGAGCGCCTTTATGGTGCGCACCGGCGCTCGTGCCGACCTCGATCGCGCTCACGCCCTGTTCGCCAGCGTCACCACCAAAGATCCCGAATTCGCTCTGGGATGGAGCGGCCTGGGCATCGCGGAGTTGCAGTACGCCCGCCACGGCTTCGGTGGACAGATTCACATCATGCACGCCCGCCGCGCCTTCGACACGGCTCTTAAGATCGACCCCGCCGCCACCGAGCCCAATCTCTATCGCATCTACATGCTGCTCTCGCGCGGAGAAAAAGAGTCGGCGCGCCATGGCATCCTCAACCTGCTCACCAACGCACGCAACGACTGGAACGTTCACCTGGTCGCCGGCCTTGCGCTGCGCGGCGATGGCATGTACGAAGAGGCACTCAGCGAGTTCAACCGCGCCCTCAAGCTGAACCCCTCCAACGCCGCCATCCTCTACAACCACCGCGCCCGCGTCTACCACTATCAGAATCAACTGGAGCTGGCCGGCGACGAGCTCGAGAAGGGCCTGGCTCTTGAGCCCCGCCACCCTCTGCTCCGGACCTCTTCCGGCTACCAGCAGATGCGCATCGGCAACCTTGGCGCCGCCATCGATATCCTCGAAGCCGTGATTCGCGACGACAGCCGCATGCGTATCGCCGTGCCGACCCTGGCGCTCTGCTACGTGCAGGCTGGCGAACGCGCCAACGCCCAAGCGCTTCTCAAAGACGACACCATGGCCGCCGCCGAAGCCGACAGCGAGATGGCCTATCGGCTCGCCACCTACTTTGCTGTGGAAGGTGACTCCAGCGAAGCGCTGCACTGGCTCCGTCGCGCCATCTACCTGGGCAATGAGAACTACCCCTGGTTCCAGAAGAATCCCGCCTGGAACAATCTACGCACCAACGCCGACTTCGAACGCATTCTGGAAGATTTAAAAAAGGCCTTCCGCAAGAATCAGAAGACCTGGAGGCGTCTGCTGGAGCAAGTCCCGCCCGACGCCGAGTAAGCCACCTATGTGGTCGGAGCTGCTCGGCGCTGACGCTTTGCCGGCTGAAGAGCAGCGAGAACGGCAGAGGGGTTCCGATCAATCACTGTCAGATACGCGCGGGCGGAAACCTCAGGGGTGCGGCGCCCACCCTCCCAATGCTTCACCGCGTCCAGGCTGAAGCCGAACGTTTCAGAAAACCGGGCCTGCGTCATTTTGAGACGCTTGCGAATGCTCTTTACGTCGATTTGCTCTGGCACGGTCGCCCTATATCCATCCCGTTCGCCAGCGAGATATCGGTCGATCTCGTGCAACCCATTCGTCAGGTCATCAAACAGTTTCGACATGGCTAAATCCCGTAGCGACTGAATACCTCGTTGGCCAGTTGAGCCAGCCTGTTCCGTTCCTGCTGAGAGAGATCTTCGCGTTCGTTCTTTGCGTACGCGCTCACCAGAAACACTGGAAAGTTCTCGTTGCGCAGAATGTAAACCACCCGCGCTCCTCCACGTTTCCCGGCTCCATCGCGTGCAACCCTGACCTTGCGGAACCCACCAGTTCCTCGAATCAGTACTCCGCATTCCGGGTCACGTGCCACTAAGTCGACAATCTCTTGCCGC
>CBJOJD010000467.1:0-3762 GCA_966443485.1 uncultured bacterium
GTCGTGATGGCGATAGAGGTGTGGTAACACTTGGCTGTTGATCCAGCTTCGACCGTCGATGGCTCTCGCCGCACGTTCCTGCGTGCCGCTGGTTTGCTAGCCCCAAAGATGCTGTTTCCCTGGTTGCGACCGCGCCCGGGCAAGCAGCTTCAAGGTTTGTTTCCGTCGATCACACCATCATCAGCCATCAGGTTTGAAGACATCGCTCGGAAGGCGGGTGTGAATTTTGTTGTTGAGAACTGTCCGACCCCAGAGAAGCATCAGCCGGAGACAATGCCCGGAGGTATTGCGTTATTTGACTACGACGGAGATGGATTTCTCGACATCTATCTGGTCAACGGCGCAGAGATGCCCTCTCTGGTGAAGACTGGCCCTAAATATTACAACCGCCTGTTTCATAACAACGGCGACGGAACATTCACCGACGTTTCCGAGCGTGCTGGAGTGACGGGGGCGGGTTATGGGATGGGTGCGGCAGTGGGAGACTACGATAATGACGGCCGTCCCGATCTTTTTGTAGCCAATGTGAATGGCAATCAGCTTTTTCACAACAACGGGGACGGTACCTTCACTGACGTCACGGCGAAAGCCGGTTTGGGCGGCGCCATGTACAACGGGCGCAAGATGTGGTCCATCGCGGCTGGTTGGTTTGACTACAACAACGACGGATTGCTGGATCTGTTTGTGGCGAATTACTGCAACTGGGATCCGCGCTTTGAACCTGTCTGCATGGGTCTGAATGGCCGCGGCTACTGTCACCCGGGTAGCTTCGGTCCGCTTCCTAACACGCTTTACCGTAACAATGGCGACGGAACATTCACTGATGTTTCTGAAGAGACCGGTATTTCGAAGGTGTTGGGCAAGGGAATGGGCGTCGTATTTGGCGATTACGACGGCGACGGGTTTCTCGACGTCTTTGTGGCCAATGACAACAGCCCGAACCAGCTATTTCGCAACATTGGGGGAAAGAGATTCGAGGAAGTCGGCTTTGAGGCTGGTGTGGCTTTCAACGACGAAGGAGCGGCTCTTGCAGGAATGGGCGCTGACTTCCGCGATCTGAACAATGACGGTTGGCCCGATATCTGGCACACCGCGATTGAAAACGAAACCTTTCCGCTATTTATCAATGAAGGCAAGGGACAGTTTCGCAATGCAGGTCAGCAGAGCCGGGTTGCGAATTTAACCAGACCGATGTCGGGCTGGTCCAATGGAATCGTGGATCTCGATAACGATGGTTGGAAGGACCTGGTGGTGGCGCGCAGCGATGTGATGGATAACATCGAGCAAATCTCGCGTCATTTCAACTACGCCGAGCCGAACTCTGTTTTTCGTAACCTCGGGAATGGGCAGTTTGAAGACGTGAGCGCGTCTGCCGGGCCCGACTTTACTCGGCCGGCTCCGCATCGGGGACTCGCGTACGGGGATCTTTTCAATGATGGACGGATGGATCTCGTGATCACCGCTCTTGGCGCGCCGGTGAAGGTGTTCCGAAATATGACTGAATCAGGCAATCACTGGGTTCTGCTCAAGCTTGTTGGAACCAGCAGCAACCGGATGGGTATTGGCGCGCGAATCCGGGTTACGACCGACAATGGCAGAGTGCTCTATAACGAGGCGACAACCAGCACAGGATATGCTGCTTCAAGCGACCCACGCGTTCATTTCGGTTTGGGCGGTTCGCGCATGATCAAGGAGATCGAGATCCGCTGGCCGTCGGGTACGCGCCAGCTATTGAAGGACGTGACCGCGGATCGCATACTCGAAGTAACCGAGCCCCACAAAGGCGGTCAGCAATGACTGTGGCGAAGGTGGAGTTCTACCCGGAGCGGATCCATCATGAAGCGATCACTCATTTGCTGTAGCGCATTTCTTCTGATTGCCGCTGCACAGGCCTCTGCGCAATTGCCGGGCAACTGCAAACCGCCGGCGACAACCTCGCAGGCGCCAGCCGGCACATCACCCGCCAAAGCTCTTGATGCCGTGGGTGTTTGGTTTGCTCAGAAGGGCGATCTCAATTGTGCGGCTGCGTCGTTCAAGCAAGCCTTGCGCCTGGAGCCGCGCCTGGCGGAGGCGCATTTCGATCTTGGACTTGTGCGACAAAACCAGCAAGAGCCTGGAGGCGCGGCAACGGAGTTTCGGCTGGCCTTGCAGTACGATCCCACCCTACTGCAGGCGCGGTGTGCGCTGGGCTCGCTGCTCACGGATAGCGCAGAGGCGGAATCCGAATTCCGCGATGCGCTCGCAAGCAATCCGCAGTTGGTTTGTGCTCTGGACGGAATGGCGCAGGTGCTGGTGAAGGAGAGACGATTCGATGCTGCCATCGACTACTGGCGGCGGGCGCTCCAGAGTCAACCAGGAGATCCGGATTTGGAAATCGCGCTAGCGACCGCGACCTACAGGAGTGCCAAGACAAGGCAGGCCAATGGGCTGCCAACTCTGGAAGGCGCAGAGGTGGCTGACGCGATTCACCTTCTGACAGACTTGCTCCAGAGCCATCCCAATATGTTGGCGGGGTACGTAGAACTTGGCAACATCTATGCCAACGAGCACCGCTATCGCGAGGCCGCGGACGAATACCAGGAGGCGATCCGGCGGAATCCTACCGATACGATCGCCCTGGCAGCACAAGTGAAGGCGCTTATCGACGCCTCGGCATATACCGAGGCGCTCGCACCGGCCAGCGAATACGTGCGCCGGAAGCCGAACGATGCTTCGGGGCACGTCATGCTTGGCACTGTGTACCAGCAAATGGGCGATTACGCTAAGGCAGAACCGGAACTTGAACTTGGAGTGTCCAAGACGCCTGATGATTTCGAAGCTCAATATCAGCTTGGGTTGGTTTTGTCGCGGATGGGAAAGCCCGACCAGGCGCTGCCCCATCTGCGGAAAGCTGCCGCGCTAAAACCGGACGATCGATCGGCACAATACCAGATGGTTATCGTCCTGCGTGCGCTTGGTCAAACGCAAGCAGCAACGCAGTTGGTGGAGCAGTTACGGAAAGAACAGAACGACGAATCTGTGAACAGCCAGTTGGCGTCGGAGGGCACCAAAGCGAATGGTCTGCTGCAATCGGGGAGACCGGAAGAGGCAGCCCAGATTTATCGTCACATGCTGGAGGAGAATCCCGAGAGCGGACAAACGGCCTACAATCTGGCCCTCGCCCTAGAAGCTATGAACGACGTGAAAGGCGCTGAAACAACTTTGCGCGAGGGGATCGAGCGTCAGCCACTGCTGCCTAAACTTCGCGCCGAGTTGGGCCAGCTGCAATTGGCGCAGGGCGACCTGCAATCTGCGCAGAAGTGGCTGCAATCCGCGCTCGATCTTGAGCCTTCACTTGTGGAGGCGCGCGGAAATCTGGCCATGGTGTATGCCAAGCGCGGCGATCTGGTCTCTGCCGAAAAGCTTCTTCGTCAGGCCACTGAAGATGATCCGAAATATCGACAAGGTTTCTTGAACCTGGGATTGGTTCTCTCCCAGCAGAATAGAAAATCCGACGCCGTGGCCGAATTGGACAAAGCAGTCGCGTTGGCGCCAAATGATCCAGTCACATTGTCGACGGTTGGAAAAGCGAGAGTGCAGATGGGTAACCTGGATGAAGGAATCGCGCTTCTTCGCAAGGTGGTAGGGCTGGTGCCTGACCTGGCCGCGGCTCATCTGGATCTAGCGCTGGCGCTCTCAGCAAGCTATGACTTGCCAGCAGCGTTGGCCCAGACCGGCGAGGCAGTCCGACTCGCTCCTCAGTCAGGTGTCGCTCATTTCTAT
>CBJOJD010000468.1:0-3759 GCA_966443485.1 uncultured bacterium
CGGTGATGTCCTGGATGGTGCCGAAGATCTGGCGGGCGCCGCTACCTCCGACGCGGATGCCGCCCTGCACATGCACGATGCGCTCTTCCCCGCTGGGGCGGATGACGCGATGTTCAGCGCTGAACGGGGCGGCAGTCTCCATGACCTGATCGATTCCACCAAGGACGAGAAGCTGGTCCTGGGGAGGCATTTGCGCCAGAAGCTGCTCGCGGGTGACTGCTCCGTTGCCGGGCTGCAGACCGAAGATGCGATAGGTTTCGTCGGACCAGATGAGTTGCTGGGAGGTCAGGTCGTAAAGGAAGTAGCCCACGTGGGCCACGCGCTGCGCTTCGGCCAGTTTGCTTTCGCTCTCCTGGAGCTCGTGTTCCGAGCGGCGCAGGTCTTCGTTGAGCGCCATCAGCTCCAGGTTGTGGCGCTTGATCCGGCGCATGCGCAGGAAGTAGATGAGCCAGGCTAAAGAGAGCAGGACAAAGGCGGCGGCGCTGCGGAACCACCAGGTTCCCCACCAGGGCGGCAGGATGCGAATCTTGAGGGCGACGCCCACCTCGTTCCAGACGCCGCGGTTGTTGCTGCCCTGTACGCGGAAGACGTACTCGCCCGGGGGCAGGGTGGTGTAGGTCACAAAGCGCCGGGTGGCATCACTTTCATTCCAGTGGTTCTCCAGGCCTTCCAGCATGTAACGGTAGCGGTTGCGATCGGGATTGGCGTAGCTCAGCGCCGAGAATTCGAAGGACAAGATGCTCTGCCGGTGGTCGAGAACCAGGGATTTGGTAACAGAGATGGACTGCTGGAGAGGGGATTTGCCGCCGATCTCGACCGGCTTGCTGAAGAGCAGAAAGTCGGTGAGGAGGACGGGGGGGACGTAGGGGTTATCGACCACGTCCTCGGGGAAGAAGGAGATCACACCGGCGTAGTTATTGAAGAACAGCTCACCGGTTTTGCTCTTATATGCGGAGGCATAGTTGTAGAACTCGTTGCCCAACAGCCCATCGGAGACAGAGTAGTTGCGGAACTTCTCCGTATTGGGATCGAAACGCGAGAGGCCGTTGTTGGTACCGATCCAGAGGTCGCCGTGTCTGTCTTCAACAACCGAGCTCAGGCTGGAGTCGGGAAGGCCATCTTCCTGGGTGTAAACGTGAAAGCTTTGTGCTTTGGGATCGAAGCGATCGAGCCCGGATCCTGTAGCCAGCCAAAGGGTTCCGGCATGATCGACCCAGAGGCCATTCACGTCGTTGCTGCTCAAGCTTCCTTTCTCTGTGGTCTGCTCGTAGGAAGTGAAGTGCCCTGTGTCGGGATCAAGATGCTGCAAGCCAGAGCCGAGGGTTCCGAGCCATAGTCCGCCAGCGGGGTCGTCGATGATGGAGCGATAGCGGTTTCCCTCCAGGCGATCTCCTTTATAGATACGGAAGGACTGGGTGCGAGGGTCGAATGCGTTCAAGCCTTCGTCTGTTCCCGCCCAGACGGTGCCCTGGCGATCTACATAAATGGCGATGACGGTACCCGCGCTCAGGCTGCGCGGGTCGGCTGAGTCATGCTGGAAGGCCTGGAACTTGCCCGATTTGGGGTCGAGCCGGTTGAGACCGCCACCCACGGTGCCAAACCATAGGTTTCCTTCGCGATCTTCAGCGATGGAGACGACCCAAGTGCTGGAGAGATTCCCTGCCCCTCCAGCGGTTCGGTAGAAGGTGTACTTGCCGGTCTTGGGGTCGATGCGGGTTAAGCTTCGGATGCTGCCGATCCAGATCATGCCGCGACTGTCTTGGAAGACCGCGGAGCAGTAGTTGCTATCGAGGCTGTGAGGATCTCCCGCGGAGTGACGATAGCGGCGGAAGGGGAGAGCACGCCTGGAGAAGCGGTTCACCCATCCTCCGGTGGTGCCCACCCAGATGTTGCCCTCCCGGTCCTCGAAGAGGGAGTTGATCTGGTCGGAGCTGAGGCTGTCGGGGTCGCTGGGATTGTTGCTGTAGCGAACCAGATGAGTGCGGGGGCTGTCCAGCTTGAGCAAGCCGCTGGCGGTGGTTCCAATCCAGAGGGTGCCGTCCTCATCCTCGTAGAGATCGCGCGCGCCGGACTGCAGGGTATTGTCGGTGCCGGTACCGTCGAGCGAGTAGAAGTGCAAGGTGCTTGCTGAGCGATCGACGGTGGCCAGACCGTAGCCATAGGAGAATCCGACCCACAACACACCCGCGTGATCCTCGCAGAAGGAGATCTCCAGATTGGGGTTGAGAAGTCCGGGGCGGGGGAAGTCTTTGGGCAAGGGGATATGCTGGGTAACCCGGCCAGTGCGGCGATCGAAGACATCGAGGCCTTCGGTACCGCCCACCCAAAAGGTTCCGTCCCGCTGCTCGAAGGTGGTCCGCACGTGATCGCCGGAGAGGCTGGTGGGATCGTCTGGCCGAGAGCGGTATTCGATCTGCTGTCTAGTGGCAGGATCAAGCCGCATCAAACCACGATTGGTGGCCAGCCAAACCTTTCCGTCTCGATCCTCATTGATATCGAAGATGCTGGACTGGATGCCCGCCGAGGGTCCGAAGGGATAGGGCGTGAACTTTTCGGTCAGGGGATCATAGGAACCCAGGCTGCGATCGGTTCCGATCCACAGCTTGCCGGTACGCGCCTTATAAATGGAGAGGCTGTTACTGCCGCTGATGCTGGTCTTGGGATCGTGACGGAACTCCCGGTAGTGATAGCCGTCGAAGCGCTGCAATCCATCCTGGGTGGTAAGCCAGAGGAAGCCCAGATCGTCTTGAGTGATCTGGGAGATGCGGCTGTGCGGCTGACCTTCGGCGGAGGTGACGTGGACGAAGCGGATGTCGTTCTGGTCGACGACGGGCAGAATTCGTATGGCGTCTTTCGGGGTGGTCTCAGCACCCAGAGTCACGGCAAGAAATGAGACACAAAGGGCGGCGCCCAAGCCCACGAGGCGGCCGAGGGACTGCGGCAGAGCTGCTCGCGGGGAACAAAGGCGAAGAGCGCGGGAACTCCACCCCCCTGTCTGCAAGGCCAACCTCCCTGGAGAAGTGGTGACATTCTACAGAAAAACGAGTTGTTATCGGCAGCGGAACTGGGCCGGAGAATGAGACTGGGGCCCGTTGTTTCTTCTGCCGCAAATCCTCAAAGATTTCGTTAGCTCGCAGGCGGCGCTGCAGGCGAAGTTGCAGGAAATGTGATGGACACGCGCGTCCCGCTGGAGTTCTCGATGGAGAAGCTGCCGTTCAGGACGCGAGCCATGGCCTCAATGATCTTGAGCCCCATCTTCTTCTGGCCGGAGTGGGGCTCGGCAAAGCCGACGCCATTATCAGCCACCAGCAGGCGACGCATGCCGGGTCCTGACTCCTCCAGACTTACGCGGATGGTGCCCTGTCGCTGTTCGGGGAAGGCATGCTGGATGGCGTTGGCGACCATCTCCTCCAGTGCAATCCCGACGGCTCCGGCTTGCAGCATGGGGACCTCGAGCGAGGAGTATTGGACGTCCAAGCGCATGTCTGGAGCGCTCACCGCCATGTCGGCGAACAGGCGGCGGCCGAGGTGAGTGGCAAAGACATCGAAGTCGATGTGTTCCCTGCTCTCGGAGCGATAGATGTGTTCATGCACCAGCGAGACGCACTGGATGCGCCGCTCGCAAACGCGCAGAGCCTCGCGCGCGGCATTCGAAGAGTTCTGGCCGGCTTGGAGCTCGAGCAATGCACCGATCACGCCGAAGCTGTTTTTGAAGCGCAGGTTGACCTCGTTCAGCAGTAAGGTCTTGGCATTCTCGGC
>CBJOJD010000469.1:0-3758 GCA_966443485.1 uncultured bacterium
CGAATCCGTCACGATCAAAAAGACTGTGCCTTCAATCGCGCAGTGCCCCACAACGAGGGGTTTTCCGTGCTTCCCATCCCACTTCGAATCGACGATTGTGCGCGGCGGTCCCAGCAGTCCTTCAATCTCCCAACTCTGCACGGTTGCGGCTACATCTCTGGCAGCAAGTGCATGAGGAATGCTGAAGCGTTGTGCCAGGCTCTCAGCCGCGTCCGCAAGTTTGCCGGTCTGTCGATATGCAGACCATATCGCCGAGGCTGTTTGATTCATGCAGAACAACGAGGGCACATCCGCACGTGCGACCACAACACCGTCGTCGAACGGGAACTCCCAGACATCGGCTGAACCAACAGGGGGCGGAAGATGTGTCTGCGAGGTTATCAACACGGCAGATTCGCTTAGAGGAGGGGAATTCGGCTCCGACCGAAATCAGAGCCGAAGGGTTGAGACTTCGGATTAGTGGGAAGCTGCTCCAGCGCGGCTGCTCTTCGCGGTTGTGGTGGCTGGAGCGGTGTAGGAGCTGGCGGCAGCGGGGGCAGAGCCGGAAAGCGCGGCCTTACCCTCTGCGCTCAAGGTCACGGTGTCGGTTGCAAGCGCGGACTTCGGTGCAGGTGAGACTGGAGTGGAAGTAGCCGGAGCTTGGACCACCGCGACGTCTTGATGCTGATTCGCTGTGCCGCTCGATAGGGGATTGATCATATTTATCTTTCTCCGAAGTGATTATCTGCAACGCAGACCCTCGCCGCGCACCAATATTCAAGGAAAGCAATGTGGAGCCGATCAAACGCGGAATCGCTTGGTTCGGTCGGCCCAAAACGGGCGCAGTCTCTCGATTTACTGTCTTCGATTTGCCGCCACTCGCGTCTAACTGCGTCCATTCTGCAGATTCATGCTTCCTACATGACGCGCTTCTAATGCAACGCCGCGCACTCGAAGCCCGGTCGCCTCTTCGGTGCCGCTTAATGATCGCTCTGTATGCCGCCGTTCGAGTACTCGGCAATCCATCGCTCGTAGCGACGCAGTGGGACGTGAACGACCACTCGAGCGTCCGAGTCGGCGGCGGTATGGCTGGGAACAAACAGCGCCACGCCCGACAAAATGCTGAAGATTGGACTCAGCCCTGCCGGTTCTGTCTCCGCCACTGTGTGCGAGGTCAACGTGATCTCCACCTGACGACCCATGCGAATCCCATACTGAATCTCTTCCCCTGCCTGAGCCGCTGCTCCCAGTCTCGCGTCCAGGCGATCAAAGACGCCTGTGATCTTGCTTCGCTGTGACGTCATGGGCGCGAGACACCAGGCATCGCTGTCCTGCGCGACTTGATCAATCCGCGAAAGTATCGCTGCGTCTGGTGTGCGATGTTCAACCTGCCGATCTAGAACCCGCTGAACCAGCGATGGCGATCCGAAGACTACAACCTGATCGTCCAGAAGTGCCAGCCAGCGTGTCTCCTTGAATCGATCTTGCTCCCGTGCGAACGCCGGCATGGCGAGCACGGGCAATCCACGATAGCTGACGCGCGTCGCTTCACTCTCCAACGCAAAACGAGTGATCGCGTTGCCTTCAAAATGGCCGTTTGCGAGCAGCCCGTGTTCACTGAGTGGACCGCTCGGACCTGTGGCCGCCAGCAGGATGGCTTCGTGAACTGCGCGAGACGGATCGGTGCCTACAATCGCCAGAAAATCCTGCAAGTCGATTCGGTCCGCCAGCGTAACCAGCAGCATGCTGCCGGGCCGGCCGGGTTCTGCCGGACTGCGTATCCCGGCAATCACCACGCTCTCGGCGGGCACCAGCGCGATCAGCTTGTCTTGCGCCAGACTCTTCGGTAGATCTGCAGCATGCAATGCCGCGCACGCCGAAAACAAAAAACGGTTGCGCCCCGGAGCAGCATGAGATCCTCCGCGATCGTCGCTCGTATGCATGTACAACGCGGGGACACGTCCTGCGGTTAACGCGAGAGAGGAATATCTACGGGCGCGCCCACTTCGCTTCTATCTGCACATACGCAGGCAGAAGTGCCGCAGAGCAATGTTTGGGATGAACGACTGTTTCGTCGTGACGAGCCGAATCGTGAATCGCGTGTGTGCCACATCAGGCAAGAACGATACAATCCACGCAATGGATGAAGTCCGGAAAAAGCCAGTTCGCCTGACCCGCGCGGGCCGCACGGCGATTCTGAAAGCCCTCGCGGATCCGCGCCGCTTCGAACTGCTGGAACGAATTGCTGCCGCCTCTTGTCCGATGGCGTGTATGGATGTCCGCGACGCGCTAGCTGTTTCTCCGGCCACCCTCTCGCATCACATCAAGGAGCTTGAGACGGCCGGGCTCATCCAGGTGCGTCGCGAAGGCAAATACCACTACCTGTCGCTTCGTCCCGCCGTGTTGGACAGCATCATCGAGATCCTCAACGGGCTTAAGGCGAAAGCCTGCCCGGATCGTGCGACGGCCCGAATTTAACGGATTTCCACAAAACCTCTGAATCTAAAATCCCGCTCGGTAATCAATTCGATAGATGTCGAAATGTCGAAAAGATGACAGTTCGCATCGAGGAGAAGAACGATGAGCGATCTCAAGGGTAAAGTGGCGCTGGTGACCGGCGCGTCCAAAGGAATCGGCGCTGGTATCGCCAAAGAGTTGGCGGCGCGTGGCGCAGCCGTGGCAGTGAACTACTCGGGCAGCAAAGAAGCTGCCGAAAAGATCGTCGCAGAGATTCAGGCCAACGGAGGCAAAGCCGTTGCCGTGCAAGGCAATGTGGCCGATGCCGCATCCATTGGACCGTTCGTCCAGACCGTAGCCACTAAGCTCGGCCCGATCGATGTGCTGATTAACAACGCCGGCATCTACGAATTCAGCCCCATCGACGCGATTACCCCGGAGCACTTCCGCAAACAGTTCGACGTCAACGTGCTGGGCCTCTTGCTCGTGACGCAGGAAGCCTTGAAGCACTTCAATCCCCAAGGCGGCAGCATCGTCAACATCAGCTCGGTGGTCGTGGATGGCGTACCCGGTGCGGCAGTTTACAGCGCGACCAAGGGTGCGGTGGATGCCATTACCGCGTCGCTTTCGAAGGAGCTCGGAGCCAAGAATATTCGTGTGAATTCGCTCAACCCGGGTCTCGTTGAAACTGAAGGTACGCACGCGGTGGGCGTGATTGGCAGCGACCTGCACAACGATGCTGTCAAGCGTACGCCTCTCGGCCGCATCGGGCAGCCCAAGGACATTGCCACCGCCGCAGCCTTCCTCGCTTCTGAAGACTCAGCTTGGATCAACGGTCAGGCGATCTACGCCTCTGGCGGATTCACGCTCTGACCCTTCGATTCGGCCCTGAGCCGTCCAGACGATCATGGGGTCCCAACCGCTCCGGGTTGGGACTTTGATCTCTTCTCGCGGCTCAATGATGAAGCGGCGTTGGTCCTTTTGTCTTTCTGCGGTGCCATATAGGTCGAGCGGCAAGCTGCCGCGATCCAAGCAGACCAGCAACCACCGTCCCGGAGATGATGGCGATCGCAAGAATGACCACTACCGCAAAGAGCAACGAATAGCCGTTCATGGCAGAGCCTCCTTTCTGTGAAGACTTCTGCGCAGCCCATTGTACTGCGATTCGGCATGCAACGATGATCCAAGTTCCTGTCGGATTAGGCGTCGCGAGAAGAAGTTTGCCCGGGCTTTTAGTCGCCCTGTTCCGCTTCGAGAATCTGCCGTTTCCGCTCCACGCCCCAACGGTAGCCGGTCAGCGATCCATTCACGCCCACCACGCG
>CBJOJD010000470.1:0-3753 GCA_966443485.1 uncultured bacterium
ATTGAAGTTGGTGGTGTATCCTTCTGTCTCTGGCTGAGGCGCGGGAATGCCGTTGTAGAGGATTTCCTGCTCGAAGTCCACGCCGCCGCTTACGCGGTGGGAGAAGGTGCTGCCGGTGGTTCCGGGGGCAAGCAATTGAAGCTGGTCGACCTGACGTCCGCGCCCCGAGACCTCTACTGGCAAAGCTTGAACTACGGTAGGCTCGATGGTGCTTCCGAGTTCCGGCTGGGTGGTATTGAGTGCAATCTCGCTTGCAGTAACTTGAACGGTTTCGCTGGTTGCACCAGTCGCCAAGGTTACCGGGATCGTGTCCGTCTTACTGACCTCGACGATCACGCCGGTCTGGATGGATTTCTTGAAGCCCTCCGCTTCGGCTGTGACTGTGTAGCTGCCCGGGGTGAGTCCGCGAAAAGCGTAGCTGCCGGCGCTGTTCGAAACCGTGTGCTCTGAGACGGATGTGGCTTCATTCGTGACGGTCACCTTGGCGTTGGGGATCACAGCGCCGGATGCGTCGGTTACGGTTCCAGTAATTCCAGCGCTGGCCTGTCCCCACGTTGCGTGCGGGGTGAGGAGCGCTAGGAACGAGAAGATGAACGCACAGACAATCCATGGACCGCGGATTATCGCCTTGGTACGTCTTGTCTCCTGAAAATTGATGGGGATCACTGGGTCTCCTTCTGATCGAGTGCTTCATTTGGTTGGTGCAGCCCGTGATTGTTGTTTTGATTGGGGGAACGTGCCGTTGTTGCGCTTGTAATCAGCAGCTTGGTAATGGAATCGATACCATTGTAGATGGAATCGATTCCATGGGTGCCCACTATACTGGCCCCAAAAAACCGTTGTCAAGGAGTTTCTGTTGCTAACCGGCTGTGGCTCAATAAGAAGCGGCACCCACGCTTACCTAGTCGAAGGTGCGGACACACGGCCAATCCTTCACAGCCAACCCGGTTGACTGCACAAGATCAGGCCAAACTGCATTTCAGAGACGGCGAATTCCGTAGCCGAAGGCGGAGCTATGACCAACAGACCGGCGGCGCGTGTGTGCTTGTATTGCCCAGATGCCTGAATCTCTCCGCCGGTTGCTCGGGCCATGAGAAATCTTCTTGGCTTGTCAATGTCTGGTGCCCGACACAGCAGGCAAGCTCGGGCCGCACGGATGAGCTGGGCAGAGAGTTTCGGTGATCCCCTTCCCTTCGGTCACGGTGAAGATCCGATCTACGCTCGGTAGCTTGATCGATTCTTTAGCTCCTGATGGCCAATGGATCTCGGCCACGGCTCCCTCTTGGGAATCTCCCAGGCCGAAGTGCACTCGTGGGTCGCTCGAAGAGACGTAGCTGCCGCCGCTGATCACGTCCTGCCGCTGCCGCGAGCCGTTCCCGGTCAAGTAGACGGTGGCGCCCACGGCATCCTGGGGACTCTTCGGCCCACCCACCAACCGCAATTCCACCCAGTGGTGCTGGTCGGGATGAACATTGCGCAGAAGCACGGGGCGACCCTCGATCTGGCTGACCACAACGTCGATCTTCCCATCATTGAACAGATCCCCAAACGCAGCTCCACGTCCCGACAAGTTCTGGGCGAGCCCAGTCCCTTTTAGCGGAGGAACCTCCTCGAACTTGCCGTTGTGAAGATTGTGAAAGAGGAGGGGACGCTGGGCATACGAAGTTCCCCAATCGAGGTGGTCCGCTGCCGGGTAGATATGGCCGTTGATAAAGAGCAGGTCCAGCCAGCCATCGTTGTCGAAATCGAGAAAGCCTGCTCCCCAACCAAGGAACGGCATCGAGAGCTTGCCGATACCGGAGCGCATTGCCACTTCGCTGAACGCCCCATTGCCATCGTTGTGGAACAGCAGTTTTACCTCATCTGAGAAGTCGCTGATGGCGAAATCGAGCATGCCATTGTTCAGGTAGTCCCCCACAGCTAGGCCCATCGCCGCGACCTCATGGCCATCTTCGTTGAGACCGAAGCCTGAGGCGTAGCTCGTGTCCTCAAAGGTGCCGTCGCCGCGGTTGCGGTAGAGGTAGCTTAAGGTCGAGTCATCCGCCACAACCAAATCCGGCTTGCCGTCATTGTTCACATCCACGAAGACCGGGGTGAACCCATAGTACCGGTTGGTTTGATCCGATACGCCGGCCTTGACGCTCACGTCTGTAAAGGTACCGTCGCCGTTGTTATGGAAGAGGTGATCCGGTTCGCCTTCTATATTCCTGGGACCGCACATCACAGGAGCGCCTCGGAATTCGCAGTAAGAGTAACCGACCGCCTTGGTCTTCTCGTAAGGAAGGTTGTTGCGAT
Source organism: uncultured bacterium (assembly GCA_966443485.1). GTDB lineage: Bacteria > Acidobacteriota > Terriglobia > Terriglobales > Acidobacteriaceae > Telmatobacter. Next base: position 2,296 of record CBJOJD010000470.1, read on the forward strand.
CGAAGTGAATGTATCCGGTCACAAACAGGTCGAGCCGACCGTCGCCGTCATAGTCACCCCAGGTCGCGCCCGCGGACCAGTTTCCTAACGTGACACCAGCCTGTTCCGCGATGTCGGTGAAGGTGCCGTCCCGGTTGTTGTGATACAGGCGATTCTTGCCCAAATTCGTGACGTAGATATCTGGCCAACCATCGTTGTCGTAATCGGCCACCGCCACGCCGAAGCCCCAACGATCATTGCTGACCCCAGCCGCCGCTGCAACATCGGTGAACGTACCGTCGTGGTTGTTATGAAACAAGGCCGCATGGGGCGGCTCGCGCTTTCCGTCCATAGCATCGAAGTTCGAGCCGTTGACCAGGTAGATGTCGAGCCATCCGTCGCGATCGTAGTCGATCAGGCCCACGCCAGAACCGTTTACATCACAGATAAGGCCCTTATCGGGGGCGCCCATGGTGTGATTCCAACGTGCGAGTCCAGCTGCATCGGTGATGTCCTGAAACACGGGGGTGCCCGTGTCCACAAAACCATCAGCAGTCACGGGCGTCCTTCTGATCTCGGACTTGGCAGGAGGGGCTGGGCGCTCAGTCGAGAGTCGAGCTTGGCTGCTCAGCAGCCCCTGCGAGAAGGCCAGGGTCATTAAAACCAGGCATGCACCGGCCTGTAGAAATCGCTTGAAAGAAACCTGAGCCATCCGCCGCTTTTGGGTGAGCCGTGTTGAGTTCATTCTTCGCATGTGCGATAAGAGAGGGCCAGTTTTGACTGTGCTAGACAGGATCGGGGAGGCCGGCGTTCATTGTACAGGCCCAACAAAAGAGCCTGCGAGTGTCCTCATTCGACCCGCGCAGTCTGGGCAGTCGAGGACGGCCGGGCACCGGAGCCGCAGGCACATCAATAGGCCTTTGTAGAGTGCTGATGCTATGCATGTCTAGAACATCGGGAGTCTCACCCGATTTGCTGGACTTTCAGATGTAAATTGCCGTAATCAAGAGTCCCCAGTTTGTGATCCGCCGCGAGCTTCAGATAGGGCAGGTGCTCTGCATCCAGGTTCCACCAGGACTTAGCCACCCAGGCGTCGAGTGCCACTGGATCGACTGAAGCTACCACGGTCCTCTTCATCGCCACGTCCTCAGTGCTGCCCCCGGTTGGACCATTGCGCAGCAGGATGCGGTATCCATCGAGGATCGTGACGGTCGGAAGCATGAAGCTGGCCAGGTCCACCAACGATTGGTGTATCTGCTGGTGAAGCCGATTTCGTTGTCCTCCTAGAATGCCGTACCAGTTCTTCATCCCCAGCGTGACCCCCAGCAGCGAGTGATGCTTGGCAATGGGCAGATTGATGATCTTGTCGGCTTCGAGGAAGGGTTGAAAGACCGGCCATGTCTTGAGCACGACTCCGCCAATCTCAACCTCGCGAAAACGTTCCGGGTCGGGCAGGATAACCTCGGCGCCTGCCTGCGT
>CBJOJD010000471.1:0-3749 GCA_966443485.1 uncultured bacterium
AGGCGTTTCCAGATCCACAGGAACTGGTAGAGATCGAGCATCATCAACGAGGCCAGTACCGCTGCCAGGCCAAGCACCCAGTGGGTGGTGGAGCGCGATTCCAGGCTAGTGATGTTCACGAAGGGACCAAAGCGAAACAGCAGAATGAAGATCATCGCCGTGGACCCGGCCCAAAGCGCCCAGTACCACCAGGATTCGCGCAGCAGTGGCGCGGGGCGCCCGAGGGAGGCGAGGTGATCGGCCCGCTGTTGCGAGATCTTGGGCCGCATTGGATACGGATCGGGGAGTGGCGGCGGGGTCTCGAGGAGAGCGTTACCCTGCCCGGCCTGGTTGCTCCAGAACAGGATGGCCAGCAGAAAGAGCAACGTAGTAGGCACCAGCGACAAGCCCGACTCCCAATGCATCTCGCGATAGGTATTGAGAATGGAGCCGACATCGCGGCTCGCGATCGAGCTACGTGACAGGAAGGTGGCGAGTACCGCAGCCCAGGTCAGCAACTGGTAGGGCAAGAAGTAGCGCACCGCCCACGACGACCAGGAGAGTTGCACGGCGGTGAGGGCCTTGTAGGCCGCAAAGGCTGCGATCGCGAGTGGCGCAACCAGCGCCATTGCCTCTGACCAGACCCACCAGTGAGGCGCATCGGGAGACGCACCCGCAGGGATCTCTATGGCCCACGCCATTACTTGGAAGCTCAAAGAGAACACCAGGCTGGGCACGGCAACTTTGAAGGCAGCGAAGCGCCAGCTACAGGTGGGCTCAAAGCTGGCGAAGGCGCTTCGGTTGAGCGGATCGGCGTAGAGGAAGCAGGCGCAATAGAACGTCAGCAGGGAGGCCAGAATCCAGAACAGCACGTGCCAGAAGAGGCTGACGTGCAGCGATGCCGCATGGGAGACCTGGCCGGATTGCGCCGGAGTAACGGTGAACGGCATATTCACGGCTAGCTGGAAAGCGGCCTTCGGATCCGGAGCAGCGGCGCAAGGAGACTCTTTGGGACCTCCAGCGAGATAGCACGACCAGGCGCGTCCTGGCTCTTCGGTGAGCGGCCAGGTCGCGTACCCCCCGAGCGCAATGACGTACATCGGAGGACGAATCGGCGAACCGGGTGAACGACTCCAGCCTGGAGCTGCATATTCAGAGAACCAGCTCGGTTGCGGAGGAGTGGTGCTGATGAGATCAAGCACGGCAAAGTAGATGCCCTGCGAGATGTCATCCGCAAAGGTGTGTACGCCATTTTCCTTGATGCCGCCGCCCGCTCCCGACCAGTCGAGCAGACGCGGCAGCATGGGGAAGCTGTCCACCAGCAGATCGCCGCGGAACTGTGCGGTCGAACCGCGCATGAAGAGGCGGGTCGCGCCGATCACGGCGATGCGTACCCCCGCATTATGGGCATGCAGAAACTGGGTGAGGAAGTAGCGGTCGGCTTCGCTGGTGGCGGAGATGATCACGGCATGAATCTCGTGGGCCTTCAAGAACTCCGAGATACCAAGCAAGACGGACTCTTGCGCCTTCACCGACTCTGTTCCGCCGAAGCGGCGCACCGAATCGCTGTCCCCCGGATCATCGCCCTTGATGTTCAGAAGACGCTTCCAGGGACTGGCGGAAGAATCCAGATCGAGCACGCCTTGCTTCTCGTACTCGCTGCGCAGGCTGGAGATGTCGCGGGGGAAGGCGACCCTCCACAGGCGCTGGTTGGGATCGCTTTGCTGCAGATCCCGGCAATCCTCCGGCTTGTCGCCTGAGGCGGAGAGCGTCTCGCTGCCAAGCTGTACCGCGCCGTACAGGGATTCGCTTTCGCCAAGCAGCGCAATGCGGCCCGCGGAGATGCCCATGTTGGTAAAGGCGTGACGAGCGGCCAGGATCCAGCTACAACTGTCGTAAGCAGCGCTGCCAAAATCGACCCGCATCGGCATCATCGGCGCGGTCGGGCTGGAGACGGCGCGCAGCGTCTGCAGTGCCTGCGTGCCTACCGTAACGCTGCCGCTGCGGATTACAACCGGGGCTTTGCCGGTGGGATTCAGCAGCCGCAGCGCAGGAGCCAGAGAAGCGAACGATCCGCTGTAGGTCGGTCCAAGGATGCGGATGGTACCTGGCAGCGGGAGTTTGCTTTCGCGCAGCAGTTCGAGCGCGTTCTTCAGCTCCGGCAGCGAAAGCCCCTGGGTGGGCTTCTCGGAGATGAGAATGACAGCCAGGCCGTGCGAGTACGCCTCCGCGGCCCATCTCCGGCTGCGGAACAACAGGATGCCGGGCTGATCATCTTCCTGATGCTGCGCGGACTGTTCCTGTTCGTCGTCTTCGAAGCGTTCTCGTTTTTCGTGGAATGTCCAGGGGATACGGGCGCTGTCGAAGATGTACCCGGCAGTTTGCAGACCGTCCTGGATGGCGTCGATGTTGTGATCGAAGGCGGCGGCCAGGTGGGTCTCGATCGGATGCGGCACCGTGGCAAACAGCACGTCGAGGTTGCGTGCGCCGGGCCCGGCTTTATCCAGAAACACCTGCAGGAACGCCGCGGCCGGCGACATCCGCGCCTTGTTCTGAGCAGGAAGGCGCGCGGTCTTCCGCGCAGCGGCTTCGGGAGGAAGCTCGCCGGATGGCGTTTGCACGATGAATGTGGCTGCAACCAGTGCAGCAAAGACCAGGGAAAAACGATTCATCGCTTGGGTGCCCTCCGCAGCGGATATGAGATCGCAGGTGGGTCGCGGAGTTGGGGGAGCAATGCAGACCGGAGGGGAAGCCGATCGAGGAGCCTGCCGCGCACTTCCTGCAAATAATAGGCGAATTCCCGCACAAAAGTAGTGGGAATTTGCAGGAGAACGTTTCTAGAGAAGTGAGGGAACCCGGCGAAGCTGCCCAAGTGAGCGCAGAAGAATCCTGCGCTCCCGGGCTGCTCAGATCAGCGAATCAACGCGAGAGGATTTCTTTACTTCCGAGTCTTGGCGAGATCGGGGCCAAGGAAGTCGTCGATGCTGAGCTTGGACAGGAGATCCTGCTCGGGCACGATGACGCCCGGCTCGGGCAGGCGGCCAGCTTCGGCTTCCGGGATCAGATAGTTTTCGGTGAGCCCCTTCTTCAAGATCTCGAAGGCCTCTTCGGGGGTATCGGCAAACTGGAAGAGCTCGATGTCTTTGGGGCTGATGGCGCCGGTGTCGACCAGGGCCTGGAGGTTCATGACCTTCTTCCAGTACTCCGATCCGTACACCACGACGGTGATCTTCTTGGCCAGCTTCTGGGTCTGCGCCAGGGTAAGGATCTCGAACATCTCGTCCAGGGTGCCGAATCCGCCCGGGAAGACCACCAGGGCCTTGGACAGATACGCAAACCACAGCTTGCGCATGAAGAAGTAGTGGAACTCGAAGTTGAGCGAGGGCGTGATGTACGGATTGGGAGATTGCTCGAAGGGCAGGCGGATGTTCAGGCCGATGGTCTTGCCTCCGGCTTCGTGGGCGCCGCGATTGGCGGCTTCCATAATGCCGGGCCCTCCACCGGAGGTCACCACAAAGCGATGGCGCCGGGAGGGGATGGCTTTGGCCCAGTGGGTCAGCAACTGCGCCAGGCGACGAGCGTCTTCGTAGTAGCGCGCCATCTCTACGGCGGCGACGGCGCGCTTGCGCTGCAGGTCGGTGGCCGTGCCCTCTACGATCTGGGGAATGCTGGCGGGTTGCTCTTCCCGGGGAGCGGGGCGGGTGGCGCCGGTGTTCTCCAGCAGCTCCAGGGCGTGGTCGGCCTCTTCGCGGCCGCGGAAGCGCGCAGAG
>CBJOJD010000472.1:0-3746 GCA_966443485.1 uncultured bacterium
CGAGGCCCGACAGCAACGGCTGCTGAATGGCGAGATCGCGGCAGAATGAGTCGATGGTCGAAATCCGGAGGGAGGCTGGTTGTTCCAGCGGGTTCCAGCCAAGTTCCTGGGCGCGCGTGTGCGCGGCAAGCGCAACGTCATCGGCAGCGGGATCGTTCTTGGCGGCCTTCGCGAGCGCGTCGAGGATGCGGTGGCGCATTTCCGCGGCGGCAGCATTCGTGAAGGTAATGGCGACGATATGGCGTGGATCGTCCACGCGGGAGAGGAGGGCAAGGAACCGCTGAGCAAGCAGCGTGGTCTTTCCCGATCCGGCAGGAGCCTCCACTATGACAGAGGCTTCCGTATCAATAGCTCTGAGGCGCTCCGGATGATCCGGCGGCGCCTGCATCGTGTTAATTGTCATGAGAACCTCTAAACCGGTCCATGGCAGCCGCTTCTGGTGGTGGCTGGTAATGAGGGCTGGTGCTTTCTTGGTGAGAGTGCATCCAGCTGTCAGGCGCTAGAGGGCAACGAGACAGCGAGACGGGCATCGGGTACGTCCCATAAGCGAAACGGGCGGGGTATAGATCAGCGACGTCCCGGGCGAAGGTGTTACCTACATTAAAGCCGGGTTGTGTTCTTAGGATGGGTCTCCCCAGATCGTGAAAAGCCTGCTCCCCGAGCGCTGGGGGCTCAATCAAAAGCTCGTGGGTTAGGGAAGTGCAGTGTTCTCCCGGGCTCTCGACGGCGCCATTAGATGCTGAGGCGAAAGGCAGCAGCTCACGCCGTTATCTCAGCCTCGCGGCGTCGAATCTTGCTTGGAACTCATCAAATCTCGTGGCCAGGCTTCGGTCCAAGAGTTCGACCGATCCGCGCCCAATCCTCAAGTTGCTTATCCATGGGACGATACGTATTTAGAATTCTGCGCCCGCAGTGGTAAGCAGGATGCAACCGCACCTGTTCGCCGATTGCAAAGCCTCCCTCTGTTTCGACGGCGTCTTTGAACGGCAGGACTGGAAGCTCGTACTCTACAGCGATTGCTCGATAGGAGGCCTTGCTGAGGGTGACCAGCACCTTGGGCTGGACAATCTCAACGGTCGGCTTCAGAAATAGGAAACCGCAATTCGAAAACCAGCTCTGGCGAACTTTAGCTTGTAACCCTCCAGTTTTGAGACAGAGAATCGCATTCGTAAAAAACAGCTTACCGCCTCCGCGATCGCTTGGGCTTGGTGGGTCAATGACTATTCCAATACTGGCAAGTAAACGCCTCAAGGTCTCATTCGTCGGATTTTTGGGTGGTTCGTGTCCACTGTTCTCACGGCAACAGCTGATGTCGCCCCAGTCCTGACCCACCACCATAAGTGACGAATCGAGATTGCCTTGCCATACCGACCAGCTGCCCAGGTGCTCGGAGTCGAATATTCCACCGTCGAGCACCGAGAGGTTCGTCAGCTGCGGACAAGCTCGGCAATTTTTTCGCTGGTTTACTAGCTCATTGTAGCGGGAACTTTTTTCTTTGTAGCCCTGCATCGTTGGGTTCCTAACCGTCTTAGGTAGACTTGTACGTCAGCAGATGCGACTTTATCACTCGACCCTGCCTAACTCGGGGTTTGAACCGCTGCTTTATTCTTGGCCAAGCAGTTGCTCTTTACAGGTCGGGAATGGGTAGGGACGTTAGACTGTCGTTGTATCGAGGACAGTCAAGCGGTCATGTCGCCAAGGCATACTAGATAGATGAATGCCTAGGCAGCGAGTTCCAGCACCTAGTGGAATGAGGGCTCCCGACGCTCTTTAGTGCGACAGAGCGTCGAGAGAGTGCAGTTGTCACAAGCTTCCGCGTCGCGCGGATTCACATCCGCGTGGCCACGCAGGAAATGGGTTGCAAGCCGCTCGATGATCCTGCGCCACTCGCCCAACTGTTCGTCTGTGAGTGGATACTTGACCATCGAGCTGGTTTTGCCAATTGAGGGAAGAACACACGTCGCGTCCCGCAACCGTCCAGCAAACTCCATCTCGCCTGCCTTGACCTTGGCGAAAACGAGTCCACCGGGATCCGCGCCAGGCACCTCCTGCACGCCAAAGACGGCGTACACTGGGAGTTGAACGTCTTCCGGTCGCTCGGTGGTCCATCGGTCCGACGCTGCGGTCCCAGTCTTGTAATCGACGATTAAGCTACTGCCATCCGCGAGTACATCCCGGCGATCGAGCCGCAGATCGAGAGCGAGCCCGGCAATTGTCACCGGTGTTCTCTGCTCGGTCTCCACAACGGAGAAGTGGGCGCGCTTGGATTCGTATGCAAGCCATTCCGTGATTAGCTTGACCAAGCGCGATTCCTCTATGTCGAGATATCGCGCGGGCATGCGTTCACGAAGTGAGGCCGGAATTGAATCCATTGCCTTTCGCACGTGGACTTTCACGAAGTCGGCCAAACCGGCTTCGCCGTGTGCATCCAGGTGCGCGCGAAGCTCGACAGACGAGCGCCATCCGCCCCCTTCCGGCCCACCCCAGATAGAGTGAAGCACGGCATGAACAAGATCGCCTCGTTGGCGCGGATTCAGGCCGCTTTCAGCTGCTTGCCAGGTCCTCGCATCCAGTCGAGTTGTTGCGAACGCCCGGAAGGCACATTGCGATTGAAGGGTGAGCGTACCCGCCCCACCTTCAGCTTTGCCGCGGCCACAGTACGGTACCGTGCCCTTATCCTTGTATTCAACCGTCTGCTTCACAGGGAGGCTGTCGGGTACAAGTTCGAGGGGTAGGGAGCCTGGAGCCCCGGCAATGGCGACGATCATGTGTGACGGATTGGACTCAGACTTGTCCCGAAGGTGGGAGTAACTGAATACAACCTCCGGCGCCGAATGGAGCAGCCGTTCCGTGATGGAGCGTGCGAGATCAGAATCGATCTGCGCGTTGGAATGCGGCATCCCAGCCTCGCGCTGGACGAACAGCGGTATGAATGGGTGCGGTTGACCTGCAAATGTCCAGGCGTCCTCCTCTGCCCCGAGGAACCATATTCCATCAGCGGTGAGTCCCGCCGATTGTGCCGGAGCTGTGATGAGCACGCTGGAGCCTTGAGATTCGGGCGAAAAGATGGCATCGTCTAGTTCACGTGCGATCGCCGAGTGGAAGACAGGCCAAGAGATGGTCCTCCCATCGAAACCCAGCGTGGCACAGGTGTCTATGGTTTTGGTCCAATGGTCGAGCGCCTGAAAATTGGCGCTAGTCATCGGATGGGACCCGGGCCAGCCTGCATCTTTCATGCAGAGCGGCAGGAGTTCTGCCCATTCGACTGCAGAGCGCCGGCCGCCAGCCTCCTCGATGCGACGAAGCGCGCTGAGCATGCGACGGGCCCAACGTTCTGGCAACTCAATCCCTCCGGGCTTCGCGTTGATGAAAGCCTCTAGGGTCCATTCGGGCCGTTGGAGATTTCGGTTGCGGATACTCTTCATCTGCTTCTGGAGGCAGGATGTTTCGTATTCCGCTTCAGCGGTGACCCCGGTGGCAAGAAGCCAATCGACCTCGTTTTCCGCGAGCGGCTTCTTCGATATCCAGCGCAGGATGAGGAGCGCTCCTTGGACAAGCGGTACCTGTGAGAGCGGAACGCCCATTGAAAACTCAATCGGAGCTGCAGCGGATTCCTTCCCGAGTACCCGCGAGAAGGCGCGCTCGAGTTCGCCGCGGCGCTGCGGAGCATCCTGAGAGATCACAAGCACCCGTGCTCTTGGGTCGGCCTCCAATTTCTCTCGGCACCAAAGCGCGCAGTCTCGTGG
>CBJOJD010000473.1:0-3662 GCA_966443485.1 uncultured bacterium
GATCTACGCACGCCAGGGCGTCGACATCTCGCGATCGACGTTGGCAGGTTGGGTGGGCGCAAGCAGCGATCTACTCTCACCTCTGGTTGATGCGATTCAGAAGTACGTCGTCGGCGGACGCAAGTTACATGCAGACGACACGCCGATGCCGGTGTTGGCACCAGGGAATGGCAAGACCAAGACCGGACGGCTATGGACCTACGTTCGCGACGACCGGCCGGCTGGTGAGCTCACTCCGCCGGCTGTTTGGTTCGCCTATTCGGAAGATCGCAAGGGTGAGCATCCGCGCACGCATCTTGCTAGCTTCAGAGGTGCGCTGCAGGCCGACGCCTTCGCGGGGTTCCACCATATGTATGGCGATGAGATCTACGAAGCCGCCTGTTGGGCACACGCGAGGCGCAAGTTTCACGACATCCACGTCGCACATGCCTCGCCCATCACAACAGAGGCGCTGGCTAGGATCGGCGCACTCTACGCCCTCGAGGATGAGGTACGCGGCAAGCCCGCCGATCTCCGGTTAAGCATCCGTCAGACTCGAGCCAGGCCACTTCTCGATGACCTTCGAAGGTGGATGGAAAAGGCACTCCGAAGTCTGTCGTCGAAGAGCGAGACCGCAGGCGCGATCCGTTATGCGCTCTCGCGCTGGCGTGCCCTCACGCGATACACGGAAGATGGCCTCTTGGAGATAGACAACAGCGCAGCCGAACGTGCGCTCCGCGCAGTTGCGCTTGGTCGAAAGAACTTCCTGTTCGTTGGCTCTGACTGCGGCGGTGAGCGTGCTGCCGCGATGTACACCCTGATCGGCTCTGCTAAGCTCAACGGCCTCGACCCGGAGCTCTACCTCCGCACCGTGCTCGCACGCATCGCTGACCATCCCGTCAGCCAGATCCAGGATTTGCTGCCCTGGAACGTTGCAGCCTCACTCCAGACCCACGCTTCCGAAGCGGCTTAGACACACTCAACAGGTGTCCGCTTATTTTGCAAGCGGACACCTGTTGACACACTCCTGGAGCACATGGCTTGAGCACTCGCTGAAGTGTAGACTGATCCTCGTATGGTCGACATGATCTTGCGGGTATTACCTCTGAGCTGCATCATCTGCGCACTTCTATGTGCGTTCATTGCGGCTCTCATGCCCGTGTCCAGAGCTAAGGGACAGACTCGCCTGGCAGCCTCATTACTGGTGGGTGCAGGGTTTACAGTTGGAGCACTGGTCCAAATAGAAAAGCAAGCGCACTTATGGCCCGGAATCGCTGGACTCGCTGCCGGTGTATTCCTCTCATGGATCGGACTCAGGAAATATCGAAGAGACCCGGAAGGTTTAACACCTGCGGCAAAAATGCTGTGAGATAACGAGTTCCGAGGACGTATCACAGCTAACCTCCAAGCTCAACCGGGGCAAATCGGACGCTTACTCATTAGCTTGAAGGGCCTCTCTTCAAGAGCCGCAAGGTCGACCGGAACCTGGACCGTTTCTCCACTTGAGATTGAAGCACCGTGCTCGTCGAGAAGTCTTAGTTGTGCACGTACTCCGCTGGGAGTGGTCTCAAACAGCCTGGCCACCTGACGAGCATGCCGCTCATCCACCGGCCCAATCCGCAGTTCAAACGAGCTCGGTTTTTGGAAAGGGTTCGCGACGACGATGGGGAAGATCGTCGGCGCACCGATACTCACGCTGACCGACTGAAGATTGCGCTGCGCCCAGTGCCGGTTATTGATTGGATCGCAAACTACTCCTGCGGGATCCTGCGCGTGCGAAACCGACACGAGAAGACAGATATGGTCTGGCGCCGAGGCGGGAATCATCGCTGTCATCGTGGAGGTGGAGAATGATCCTGCTGAGGTGCGAGTAGGAGGGACAGAAAGGACATTGGCTGCAAAGAATGTTGGCTCGGCGAAGCCCACGGTCGGCACCGCCCAATACACAACCACCGTGACCCTGGGCGTAATGCTTCCCCCACCCGAATTGCGGACGTTCACTGTTACGTCGAGAAGCGTACCCGGTTTGTACATGCTGGTATGAATCGATTCGCACGCATAGGAGATCACAGCCCCTGGCAACGATCTGCTATCCCCTGTGTCCCACAGTCCTCCTGTGGTCAGTGGCGATGTCCAATAAGGAACGCACAGGAAAGGGCGAGTGTCGGAAGGGCGGTCGTTTGGCTGATTATTCCCGGCTGGCATGTCGGATCTCCTACTGATCTTTGTATTGGAGGGTCACGACGTCTATTGGATCGTCGTGGACGGAACCTTTTGCAGCCCAGCAGGAGTGCGCCATACGCCGATCCGCATCGAGATCCCGATTCTCACTGTCTTGTTCTCCCGCGGCGATCTGACGCCACAACGCCAAAGACACCAATGTTCCGTCGAACTGATCGCCTGCCGCGGAAGGCAGCACAGAGCTCGGATCCGCTCCTGTTCCAAAAGGAGACTGGATCGCGAGCGGATTCTCCAGTGGTGAGGTTGGATACAGGTGATAGGTTCCTTGGGCGTCCGCATCTTCTCGATGCGGCCAAAAAACAGCCGAAGGCAATGCGGTGAACTGCGCATACGCCGGGGTTTCGAGCAGATGCTCGGGGTACAAAAGCCCCGTGACAGCCAGGAACACATAGGCTGCATCCATTGCCTCCATGCCTGGCCATGTACGTTAAACATCTGCCCGACAAGAGAGATGGCCTGAGGCCTGCCTGCGATGGCGGTCAGGCGAGAAGCCGTAACATTGGGGTTTTCAGGACGGGTCGAATCCCGAGGATCCGGTGGGTCCTGCTCCCACGCTTTCTTCAAGAGCATGTTGTCCCAAAAGGTGCACCGGTGCTTGTTGGCCCATTGACCAATACACTGAACAAACGCCTGCACTAGGTCAACCAAGACGATCAGGAGAAGCGCGATACCGCAACCAGATGCCGTTTTGCTGCTATCCGAACTATCCGGGGTGCTCGATCCTGGAGCCGGTGGCCCGTACGTGGCTGTGGCCCCGCCGCCATCCTGCGCGTTGACGTCCACATCTTGAGGCCGTAATGATGACTGTATGTTTTGTGGGTCCCCGTACAGAGCCGCCATCCAGAACTGGGTTGGCGTGGTTGGCACATCTGGCCGCGAGAAACTGTCCAGCAACCTCAAGTGGGTGACCAACCGGGAATACCCGATCTTCAGATCCGGAAGGGCCTCCGTCTCCGCAAGGTCAAAAGTCGTTGTTAGCGCGTCTTGCAACAAAGACTGCAACTCTGAAGGAAGTTGCGGATGCGCATGTGAGCCGAATGTAATTCGGTCCGCCAGTTTGGCAGGCGAAGGAATTCCTGGGTGGTGAGAAGCCAACCAATTGCCTACAGCATTGCGTGCCAGGCGGTCTCTGAACCTGTGACTGCGGCGTGGACCGCCGACGGCGTGCCCGAGGTACGCCGACCCGACTACATTCGCACCATAGGAGGAGACCGCCCCGGTGGCGAATGCGGTCATACCTTTGCTGCTCGCGGCTCTAAACAGATTGCGTACCAAGGCATCCGTCCGCCGTCCTAGGGTAAGATTGCTCCAGTCCCAGGAGTGAGTCGCCAAATCGTGTTGGCGCGGATGTGGCAACAAATGCTTGAACGTCATGACATCTTTGCGCAGGGAATCGATCTCGGCCAACATCGCAGTAGCTGTGTTCGACACGCCATGTATCG
>CBJOJD010000474.1:0-3651 GCA_966443485.1 uncultured bacterium
GAGACGGCCTCGATGATCTGCTTGATGAGCTTGGGGTTGGCCATGCGGGCCACGCCGCCCTCGGCGCGGATCATGGCGGGGACGCGTTCCAGGGCCATGACGGAGGAGGCACCGGCCTCTTCGGCGATGCGTGCCTGCTCGACGTTCATGACGTCCATGATGACGCCGCCCTTCAGCATCTCTGCCAAGCCTACTTTGAGGCGCAGGCTGGTACCGGTAAAGCTCTTGTTCTCATTATTCTGTGACATAAATTCCTCGATCTTGGCTCGCATGGGCCGCAGAAGAAAGCGCTAAGCGGCGAGGATGCGCTGATCCTCAGTTTAGCAGCGATTGGTCGTCCAGTTGCGAGGCCGGGAGCGGCGCAGTTTCACAGGATCACAGCCGAGCCTGGTGCCGTTTTGTGCCGCAGAGGTGAGCGGTAAATTTCTGATCTGGAAGCGCTTGATGGTCATTTCACAGTTTCACAGTGCATTTTAGGAAAGCCCCCGGGGGGAGGGGGTGGCCAGGGCGTTCCGGACTCAGCGGACCCGCGGCGAGCAGAGCGCACCACCACTGATTCCATGATGACAGATTTGGCCTAATTGATCGGCAAAACCCGGTGCTTTGGAATCAGTGACTTAGAAGAATTTGCTCTTGACAAAAAACGGGACGTTCCTCCGGAGGGCTGCAGAGGGCCACGCCGATCTCAATCGGCCAGGGCAGCGTCGACTCGGATTACGGAGCGGTCTCCATCGAGGAAGCAGGGCACGTCGAGGGAGAGGGGTAGGCGGGCGCGGATGGAGATGGCGAACAGCCGGGCGAAGGCCTGGTTGCGCTCGATGTCCACCTCGGTGGGGGTGTGGGGACGGGAGAAGTGGCAGGCGAGGGAGGCGATGGCGTGGTTTCCGTCGAGCACGGGTACGGAGAACCCGGCACGAATGGGGGAGTTGGCGGCGCCGGCGCGACCATCGGCAAAGAGAGGGTCGGTGAGCATGTCGGTGACGATCCAAGGGCGCTTGTGAGCGACTGCCCGGCCGCAGCACTGGGTGCCGATGCGGACCAATCCCACGCCCTGGATGTACTCGGGGGGAAGGCGGTAGATCAGGAAGGGACGCAGGACTGGGCCGTCTACCACGAACAGCGTTGCGCCATCGGCACCAGCGATCTCGCAAACCATGCCCAGCATCTTCCCCAGATACTCATCGGTCATAGGGTGGGATTGTAGCAAAGGGTCCGGAGGGAGTCGGTCGCCCGGCGGTCCAACGAGAAGCTGAATTTCCGAGCGGTGAGGGCGGGTGTTGGGTGCGGGCGAGAGGGGCAGGGCGGGAGCCGGAGCCGACCCGGTGCAATTCTTAAGCCGTTCTAATGAGAGTGTCCTGTTTCTGGTCTCCGGGCTGCAGATATGGGGGGCATGGCAACAGCACACCCTTTACCCGCACCTGCGCCGGCCGTTCCACCCCAGGCGCCAGCCCCCACCGCCAACACCGAGATCGTGACGGAAAACGCTCTGGTTCCCACGGTCGGAGAGATCCCCTCGCACGCCATCAATCTTTGCCCTGAGTCGCCGGAGGCTCGCCTGCCGGTGGAGCTGGACGTGTGTGTTCCGGTTCGCGACTTCCGGGTACGGCATCTGCTGGCGCTGGAAGACGGCTACATTCTCGAGTCGCAGTGGGGCCACGGAGAAGATGTTCCGTTGAGCTCCGGCGATGTGCAGCTGGCCTGGAGCGAGTTTGAAGTGGTGGATACGCAGCTGGCGGTTCGTCTGACCCGCTTGGCGTAAGTGCTTATTTGAGAGTGATCAAAGGACAAACAATGAAGTTTTCCATGAATACAAAGGGTGAGCCGGCGCGGGTTGGTGGACTGGCTGGATGGCTGATGGGGCGGCTGCGTGGCACGTCGCGTCCGCAGCCCAAGCTGGCGTTGCTGGAGCGGATTACGCTGGCTCCCCGGCAGTCGTTGTCGCTGGTTGAGGCGGATGGCCGGAAGTTTTTGATCGCCAGTTCGGCGGAGGGCGCTCCGGCGTTCTATGCGCTGGATGAGCAGCCTGTTGCGACGGCAAGCAGCCGTGTGCGGCCGGCAGCTTCAGTGGCAGCGAGGGTCTCATGGTAGCTCAGTTGCTGGCCGCGGCCAAAGCGGCACCGGTGGCCTCGGTTCCTCTCATTCCGGATTTGAGCACGAAGCTTCACCCCGGGGACTCGACACCCTGGACGATTCTGTTTGTTCTCACGCTGATCACGCTGTTGCCGGCGATCTTGATGGCGATGACGCCGCTGGTGCGGCTGCTGATTGTCTTTCACTTTCTGCGTCAGGCGCTGGGCACGCAGACGGCTCCCTCAAACCCGACGTTGCTGGGGCTGGCGCTGATGATGACCTGGTTCCTGATGACGCCGGTGCTGACCCAGGTGGACAAGGTGGCGGTGGAGCCGTACCGCGCGGGGCAGATAACCGGCATGGATGCCATCGACCGAGGCGCGCAGCCGATCAAGACGTTTCTGCTCAAGTATGCGCGGGAGAAGGATTTAGCGCTGTTCACGGCGGCGGGACAAGTGCCGCGTCCCAACAAGCCCGAAGATCTGCCCATGCGCGTGGTGATTCCGGCATACATTCTTTCGGAGCTGAAGGCGGGCTTTGCGATCGGCGCAGTGTTGTTCCTGCCGTTTCTGCTGATCGATATGGTGACGGCCTCGATCACGACCTCCATTGGCATGTTCCAGTTGCCGCCGGTGGTGGTTTCGACGCCGCTCAAGATCCTGCTGTTTGTGATGGTGGACGGGTGGAACCTGCTGGCAGGTTCGTTGCTTAAAAGTTTCTAAGGAGAAGAGCGATGACGCCGGATATGGTTTCAGAGCTGCTGCGGCAGCTGATGAAAGAAGCAATGCTGCTGGCCGGTCCTGTGCTGCTTGCCGCCGCAGCTATCAGCTTTGTGCTGAGCTTGCTGCAGACGTTGACCAGCTTGCAGGACCAGTCGCTGACCAACGTGCCGCGTCTGATTGCAGTGTCCCTGATGCTGCTGGCCGGAATACCCTGGTTTCTGGGGCGGATGGCGGAGTACACGCGGTCGCTGATCGTGGATCTGCATAAGTACCTGGGATAGCGGGCAGCTAACCACTAGTAGCGAAGAGCAAACGGACAAAGGGTTAAGGAGCTTTCGATGGATTGGGGAACGTTTTTGAGCGCGATGACGCTGGCCCTGGTGAGGGTAAGCGGGATGGTCGTGTTTGCGCCGTTCTTCTCCTCGAAGTCGCTGCCCATGCGCACCAAGGCGGTGTTTGTGGGGGCGGTGGCCTATCTGCTGGCGCCGGTGGTGGCCACGCTGCCCAACGCGCATGTGGAGATCACGTTTTCGGGCATTCTGGGCGAGGTCTCGGTGGGGCTGGTGTACGGGCTGACCCTGGCCTTGCTGAACGAGATGCTGATCTTTGCCGGCCAGATCATGGGCGCGCAGTTCAGCTACTCGCTGGTGAACTTGCTGGATCCATCGTCTTCGATCGAGACGCCGCTGATGGGCGACCTGTTCCAGCTGTTTGGGACGCTGATCATCATCACGGCCGGCCTGGACCGGATCCTGCTGGCCTCGATGGTACGGAGCTTCCGGGCGGTACCCATCGGCACCTACACGCTGACGCCGGTGACGGGGCTGGAGATTGTGCGCGCGGCGGGCGGGATCTTTAT
>CBJOJD010000475.1:0-3639 GCA_966443485.1 uncultured bacterium
TGCCGAGGATTGCAGAATGTAATAATCTCCCTTTCTGAAAAGGCCGCGTCTGGCTCTGCTGCCGGCGGTTTGTCTTTCTCTCTCTAGCTGGGGTATTGTCATCTTGCAGTTGGAGATGATCCCCGATGTCCTCTGTGATCGGTTTGCCTACGGCCGCCGCTGGTGGAAGTTTTCTGCTTGAATCCCGAACTCCGGACGAGGTCTTCGTTCCGGAAGACCTGAACGAAGAGCACGGTCACATCGCATCCACGGCAGCGCAGTTTGCACGGGAGCAGATCACGCCCCGCGCGGATGCTATCGAAGCCAAAGAACCTGGGGTGATGCGCGGCCTGTTGCAGAAGGCTGCGGAGCTCGGGTTCACCTCCGTTGAGATTCCTGAAGAGTACGGCGGCATGGGGATGGATAAGACCACCTCCACGCTGGTGACGGACTCCATTTCAGTCCTGGCCAGCTTCTCCACCGCCTTCGGCGCGCACATCGGCATCGGCACCCTGCCCCTGGTCTGGTACGGCAGCGAGGAGCAGAAGCGGCGCTACCTTCCCCGCATCGCGAGCGCGGAATGGATTGCGGCGTACGCCCTCTCTGAAGCCAGCTCGGGCTCCGACGCAATGAACATCCGCACCCGCGCGACGCTCTCGCCCGATGGCCAGCACTACTTGCTCAACGGCGAAAAGATGTGGATCACCAACTGCGGCATCGCCGACATCTTCACCGTGTTCGCCAAGATCGATGGCGAGAAGTTCTCCGCGTTTCTGGTGGAGCGCACCTTCCCTGGATTGAAGGTCGGTGCCGAGGAGCACAAGCTGGGCATACGCGGCTCTTCGACCTGCCCGCTGGTACTGCAGGACTGCCAGGTGCCGGTCGGCAATCTTCTGGGCGAAGCCGGTAAAGGGCACCACATCGCGTTCAACGTCTTGAACATCGGCCGCTTCAAGCTGGGCGTGGCCTGCGTGGGCGGCGCGCGCAACGCGCTGCCGGAGATGATCCGCTACGCCAAGGAGCGCAAGGCGTTCGGCAAGCCCATTGCGGAGTTTGGACTGATCCAGCGCAAGATCGCCAACTCGGCGGCGCGCCTTTACGCCGCGGAGAGCATGGTCTACCGCACCGTGGGCATGATGGACGCCGCGCTCGCACAGGTGCAGAACCACAATGATGTCCGCGAAATTCAGCGCCGCATCGAGGAGTATGCGGTGGAGTGCTCCATCCTCAAAGTCTACGGATCGGAGATGATCACCTACGTGGCCGACGAACTGGTTGCCACCATGGGCGGATACGGCTACGTGGAGGAGTATCCCGCCGAGCGCTTCTACCGCGATGCACGCATCAACCGCATCTTCGAGGGCACGAACGAGATCAACCGCATGATCATCACTGGCTGGCTGATGAAGCGGGCCATGGCCGGCCAGCTGCCATTGCTGCCGGCAATCAACAAGCTCATGGACGAGGTGATGCAGCCCCCCGCGTTCGCCAGCGATGGCGACGAAACGGAGGCGATGGCGCATGAGGCCGGTGTCCTGGCGTCGACGCGCAAGATCGCGCTGTTCGCGGCGGGAGTGGCGAGCCAGCGCTACATGACGGCTCTCCAGGATCAGCAGGAGATCATGGCCGATTTGGCCGACATCATCACCCAGGTGTACGCGCTGGAGTCGGCGCTGCTCAGAGCGCGCAAGCTGGCGGCTGCTTCCAAAAACACGTTTGCGGTGGCGGCGGCCATGACCGGCTTGATTGCAGAGGAGGCGCTGTCGCTGGCCGAGCAGGCCGGCCGGCGCATTCTGGCCGCCTGCGGAGAAGGGGACACGCTGCGCACACAGCTGGCGATCCTGCGCCGGCTGGCGAAGTCCACCCCCGCCGACACCATCGGGTTGAGCCGCAAAGTTGCCGCGGCGTGTATCGCGGCGGAGCGCTATCCGCTCTAGATTGGCGGCACGCGCTCGTCATACAAATGGCACCGCCATCGCAGTCGTAATCCCAGGTCTCAGAAGCGAGACCCGGGCCACCCGCCCACCCGCCAGCTTCAAGGGTGGGCCATTGCTGCTGGGTCTGTGGTATCCCATGTCCCAACGTCGGGATATGGGCACCCGAATGGAGACAGATGGATGGCGATTCTCCCGAAGGTTCTCAGTGTTCGCGCGGCTCAGTGTAGATTTCTCCTTATAGTTCGATGATCAATGACATCGGAGCTGCAGTTCGTGTTGGAGGGGCGCTGTGTTTCATTCTTGGGCGAAAATCCTGCGCAAGCACGGGCCAACGGTTTTGCCCGGAACATCGGATCGGTTTCACGGCGGGCTACCGCGGCTGTGAGGTATCCCATGTCCCGACCCGGGGACATGGGGCACCCGAAATTCATGTTCTGTCAACATCCCCACAGACCCGGGCCACCCGCCCGACTTGGAACCCTGCAAGCGGCCCAGCACTTATCCCCACGCCGACGAATCCCAAAAGACCTGATAGAGGACTCTTGTCGTGCGGTGTTGTTATTTTCCCGCCACCCACGACCGGTCCCTCCCCGCCTGCCCACAGTTCCGTAAGTTGACCGGTTGAAGCTCCATCAACTGAGTCACGTTCATGTATCACTCCGGTGAAGCCTCCGCCGATTGCTCCGTCCACTTCGGCTCCGCCGAAGGCGAATGTTCCTCCGCAAACCTTTGGCGTCGGACTGGGATTATTTGGGGCTACAACGAATACGCTTGTGGTAGACCCGATCATACACACATTGGGGTTCATCGTAGCCATACCGGCTTGCG
Organism: uncultured bacterium; assembly: GCA_966443485.1. Classification (GTDB taxonomy): domain Bacteria; phylum Acidobacteriota; class Terriglobia; order Terriglobales; family Acidobacteriaceae; genus Telmatobacter. Next base: position 2,745 of record CBJOJD010000475.1, read on the forward strand.
CCTACAGCTTCCTTTTGTTAGGCAAAATCAATCTCAGAAACGATCCAAGAGGATTCGAGAGAGCCTCGATAAAGGAACCGGGAAATAAGTTCGCTGGACGAAAGGCCCAGTGAAGAGCTATGTAAACTGTGTTTTGAAGAAGGAAGCCCGTCAGGATCAAGGGCACCATCTTATCTTCTAGAGCCTGATTTCCTAGCTTCGCCGCGATCAGAAATATCCCAAAACAGACGACGAAATTCAAAGTAGCGAGGCCGAACAACGTCTTCGCCAGCCTGACCCGTCCCGACGTGACAGACAATAACGGCTCCCACGCCGGACGCACCTGAGGCTGGAATGTGAAACATGCAGCGATGCCATGCAAAGCAAAAAGGACCAAGTATAGTCGATCGTTAAGCAACGGGGCATGACCGAGCAAAGCGGATAGATACCACGCAGCTGTACTGAATGCACCTAAGCATCCGTACCAGAACCCAAAAAGCCGAATTAATCTTCTCAATGTACCGTCCCGCATCCCACTAGATCGTTAACCGCGGAAGCCGTATTGACTAAATTTGCGATCGTCCCGGCAGTTCCGGCAGCCTTTGCCACATCGTCAAGTACAGCACCTGGGCCAATTTTGGCGGCAGACTGCATAATCGTGCTGTACGTTGATGCCAAGGCGTTTGTGCCCCAAAACATTCCCTTAACATTTCCCATTCCCGTAAATGGGTTATCGAATGTCACGAGGTTTTTCCCTGAAACGGCATTTTGGAAGATATTAAAATTCACCCCAGAAACAGTTAGTCCGAGTTTGACAGCATTCGCGAAAGGAAGAAATCCAACCGCATACTGAAGCGCAACATCTGCTCTACAGGCCCACACCTGTTTCGCGTTATTTGGGGCGCCGCCTCCGCCA
>CBJOJD010000476.1:0-3602 GCA_966443485.1 uncultured bacterium
GTGCGATAATTGCCTCGCGTTAACCTGACCGAAGTAACTCTAGGAGGAGTTTGCATGCGCATCGGATTCTTGGCTCTCCCGCTCCTGATCTCCCTTTCCACAGCCGCCGCAACCGCTCAGCCGGAGCCGAAAGCGGCTCACGCTGACATTGTGAACAGCCAAGGAGCGAAGATTGGATCGGCGCGAATCTCATCCACACCCAAGGGCGTAAAGATCGTGGTGACCGTTTCCCAACTCACCCCAGGCGAACACGGAATTCACATTCATACGGTTGGGAAGTGTGAAGGGCCGGCGTTCACTTCGGCGGGAGGTCACTTCAACCCCACCAATGCTCATCACGGCATTCACAATGCCCAGGAACCGCACCCTCATCTGGGCGATCTGAAGAACCTGAAGGTGAACGAAAAGGGCGACGGCAAGGCCAGCATCCTCGTTCCCGGCGTCACTCTGGGCGACGGGAATGACTCGCTCTTCCACGAGGGCGGCACGGCAATCGTCATACACGCCAAGGCTGACGACCTCATGTCGGATCCCTCTGGAAACTCCGGCGATCGCGTCGCCTGCGGAGTGATCGAGAAGTAATTCTGGCGTGAACTCAGCAGAATGTCTGCGAGACAAAGAAAACGCCGAGGGCCATTCCAGGGGTCCCTCGGCGTCGAGCTGAGAAACTTGGAATATTTACCGAATGGTATAGTTCTGCGCGTACGTATCGCGGGGAAGCCCCATGCGGCGTGCCTGATGGGCGAGAGCATACGCTGTATCTCGCTGTAGCACCCCACCTACGGTCACCAGCCACGGCGCCCTGCCGGTCGGCGAGAAGACATCCGGCTTCAGCTCAGGGTACCGCTGCGAAAGCGATAAGGCCTTCTTCTGGGCCTGATCTTCACGCCGATACGTGAAAGCCACGACGCGCCACTGCGTTCCCTTCGGACCCGCCACGTGGACATTCGCCGAGCTCGCCGGTGCGACGGCGCGCGTTGATGCAGGCTGGGCATGTGGAGCGGTGGGCGCCGGACGAGTCGTCTCCGAAGCTGCGGTCACATTGCGGTGATGCAGCAGAGGTCGAGCCAAAAGCCAGCCGCAAAGAACCACAATCAGCAGGAAAGCGCCGGCAAGGGTCCAGCGTCGCGCGAGCGTGTCAGATTTGATGAAGTCGCGGAAATCGGTGCGAGGCTCGATCGGGCGTGAATCACGCGGCCTGATCCGGTCGGCCACCTCCACCGGCTTGGAGGCCGGCGGCCGTGGAACGCCAGCTGTCACATGTCCGTTGGCCTTCGGGCTGGGCGGCTCCGGGGCTCTCTCCGACGGCTTAGGAGCAGGAATGGCAGGCGCACCGGGAACGCTGCGCCTGGGGCTGGCCTTCGGCTCGGGCACTTGGTGCTGCGCCAGGCTGGCTTTGATCTCCGGGAGTCCCCAGGTGCCGCTCATGCCGTTGCTGACGATTTCTGCGAACGGAGCAGGCAACGAAGACAGCTTGGCAGCAGGATACGACTTGCCCAGCAGCACCTCCGCAAGCACCTGAGCAAGATCATGCACATCGCGACGGCGGGCATCGAGACCGGCCTCCCCTTCGGGAGTTTCGCGAATACAATCGCTGCGCAGCTTGACAGCCTCTCCTACCGCGAAGATGTTCTTGGATTCCACATGCTCGTGCACAAATCCCTGCGCGTGCAGAGCTTCGAGAGCCGAGGTGACGCTGAGGCCAATCTGGTTTGCGTCAGCAGGAGACAGCCGCCCCCGCTCCAGAACTTGGCCAAGATCCATATCCACGCGCTCGAAGGCAGCGTAGACCACGGTGGTGTCATCGAGCAGGAACTGACCGAAGCGGTCGATGCGGAGAAAGTTGGGATGGCCAAGCGCCTGTACGCCACGCCAGCGCGCCAGAATCTCGTCCTCGTCGAAATGGCATTCAATCAGGCGAATGAAGACCGACTCGCCCTTTGCGTTAGATGTGGAGAAAAATGCACTACGTCCTTCGGGCTGAAGAAGCTTGTTCAGGGGGAAGGCGCCATCGACGGTAATTCCTTGATACTCCGACCACAAATCCATAAAGTTCCCGCAGTATGACGTGAAGTTACTTGAAGGCAGGAGGCCCGGTGAGGCGGAAAGAGGCAGTGGAGGCTTGGCGAGATGCAGGTGCGTACGACGCATCTCTTCTGTGTGAATCATTATCAACGATTTCACCAGGGGAGCGGAGTGACTGAGTAAGTTCCCCAGCTTTCTCCACAGCACAAGCTCAGCCCAGTGACCCTGTTCCCGACGCAGAAGTGCGTGATTGCCTCATTCTTCATTCCGACTGCAGCTTATGGGATCGATCTTCGTATTCGGGCGGAGGGGGTACCAGAGGACAGACCTCTCACAGCGAACTACCTGGTTTTGAGATATACCCCTCCAGCGCACCCCGTGCCCGTGTTCAACAGTCATTAGGAACGTTCCGCCCCGAAACTAGCACTATAAGCCAACCACGATCTATCTCCGCTTTCCACTTGCTGGTCAGACCACACAGTGCTTAGAATTGTGCCGATCGAAAGAGGCTTCTTCGGCTGCTGCAGGATGTCCGCATATGCCAGCCAGGTAGAGACTCCATCCAGCAGCGAAAGGCATCTATGGCGCGCACACCCCTCTCTCCCCAGTGGTTTGGAAAGCTGTTCTCTCGCAGTTCGTTCTCCAGACTGGCCCGTCCCTCAGCCACCCTCCTTGCTCTGGCCTTTTGCGGGGTAGGCTTTCAAGCCTTAGCCTGGGCGGCCTCAGATGCCGCGTGCGATGTCCGGCAGTTCGGGGCCAAGGGAGACGGAACGACCAAAGACACCAGCGCTATCCAAAAAGCAATTGACACGTGTACGCAGCGCGGCGGAGGCACGGTCCGACTAAGCGCCGGAACGTACGTAAGTGGACCGCTCGTATTGAAGACCAACGTTACCCTGCAAATGGACAAGGGAGCAGTCCTGCTCGGCTCTCCCGATCACAGCGATTATCCGGCGATCACCGAGTTCCGGGCGCCTGGCCGTCAAGCGCTCATCAGTGCAAGCGATGCGCAAAACGTCGCCATAGTGGGTGAGGGCATCATCGACGGAAACGGTGAGAGCTGGTGGCAAGAGGCTCGCGCCTACAAGGATGCCGGTATTCTGGGCAGCCAACACACTCGCCCTCGGCTGGCCGTGTTCAATCGTTGTAAGCACGTACGCTTGGAGGGGGTCACGTTTCAGAATTCCCCCATGTGGCAAATCGTGCCTTACTACTCCGATGATGTCGTCATCCGGAACGTGAGAGTGCTCGCCCCACAACACTCTCCGAATACCGATGCCGTTGACCCTTTCTCTTCTTCGCACGTGATCATCGACCATCTTTACGCCGATGTGGGCGACGACAATATTGCGATCAAGTCCGGCGCCATCAATTCACCTGGGCCGGATGCACCGAGTCGAGACATCACCATCACCGACTGCACTTTTCTGCACGGCCATGGCCTCTCCATTGGCAGCGAAGTGGCGGGCGGCGCGCAGAACATTCGCGCGGAACGCATTCATTTCACAGGCACAGACAATGGGATTCGCGTAAAGGCAAATCGCGATCGCGGCAACGATGTCGGCCATTTAGAGTTT
>CBJOJD010000477.1:0-3593 GCA_966443485.1 uncultured bacterium
ACCTCGGGGTGGGCGGTGAGAAAGGCAGCCAGTTGCGGATTGTTGCGGCTGACGTAGTCCTGATCGGCAAGCAGGGAGGGGTCGTGGGCTACCACGGTGGTCAGCGTGGGGCTGAGGCGCAGCAGCTCGATGAGCTGGTGCTGGGTCGCGGCCACCTCCTTGTCGCTGAGAACCTGGGAGGGAGGGGCATCGGGAGAGCGGGGCGGAGCGGCCACGTGAGCCGGCTTGGGAGCGCGAGCTGGGGGAGCCGGACGCGCGGGCTCCTGGGCCATGAAGGCGGCGGGTAAGGCCATCAACGCCAGAGCGCTGGCAAGAATTGTCGGACGGATGTGCATGATCGTTCCCTCGTAAGCTTCTACCCCCTCAACGGATCAGGGGGGAAAGGGTTAACAGGCACCGGAGCGGCGCCGCGCCCCTCCTGTGGAAATCTTGTCAAGCGAAAATCTTCTAAGTTACTGATTCCAAAGCCTCGCGTTTTGCCGATCAATTAGCCCTTTTATGCCATCCTGAAATCAGAACAAAGGAAGCTTTCGGACAATCAGACGTTGCTGTCATGCTGAGCGCAGTGAAGTATCTGCATTGCCTTTCAGCTGCTGCTCGGTATCCCAGGTCTCCAAAATCGGGAGACCTGGGGCACCCCCATTCCCGCTGAGGTGTGAGGTGCGGTTATGGCGAGAAGACTCCGAGGAGGGGCGAGCCTGGCAAAGATGCCACCCTGGCTCTGGTTTGTGGCCGCAGGAACGGTTGCACTTGGCGCCGGTCTCCTCGCGGTGTACGCGGTCCACGCGCCGCTATGGCTGATCTTTGTGCTTCTGCCGACCTCCATGCTGATGTTCGATCCCTCTCCGGTGACCCTGATTGGGGAGTTGGTGAGATGGCTCGTGGTGTTCGGAGGATCGTTTCTGCTCTACGGAACCGTGGGGTGGCTGATCGGAAGCGCAGTCCAGGATCGAATTCGTGAAGGAACAAGCGATTAGACCTCGCGATTCGGGCCGGGTGAGGATTGAGGATCGCCCCTCGGGAAGGCCGGATGGCCCGGGCATTATGCTGAAAGCAAGCGCTCCTCGTGTCCGACTTCGCTCAAACCGTCAAGCAGCAGGCCGACATCGTCAAGGTGATCGAGGGCTACATCCGCCTGCGCCGCGCGGGGACCAACTACGTGGGCCTCTGCCCCTTCCACAAGGAAAAGACCGGCTCGTTCAACGTGAACGGGACGCGGCAGTTCTTCTACTGCTTCGGCTGCCAGGCCACCGGGGACGTGTTCTCGTTCGTGGGGAGGATGGAGAACGTCTCCTTTCCCGAGGCGGTGCGCATGGTGGCGCAGAAGTGCGGCATCCCGCTGCCCAAGAAGGAGTACTCCTCGCCGGAAGAGGCGGCGGAGGCGCGGCTGCGGCGCAAGCTGCTAGATCTGCACGAGGCCGCCACGCAGTGGTTTGAGGAGCAGCTGCGCGGCCCCGAGGGCGCGGTGGCGCGGGAGTATCTGGCCGGCCGCGGACTATCGCCAGAGGGCATCAAGCTCTTCCGCATCGGGTACGCGCCCGACAACTTCAATGCGTTGCGCGACAAGCTGAGCGGCATGGCAGATGCGGAGACGCTGCGGCTCTCGGGACTGTTCAGCCAGAAGGAGCATGAGGACGGCACCCGCGGACCGCTCTACGACCGCTTCCGCAAGCGCGTGACCTTCCCCATCTGCAACGAGAGCGGGCGGGTGATCGCCTTCACCGCGCGCACGCTGGAGAGCGGAGAGAAGGCCGGGCCCAAGTATCTGAACTCGCCGGAGACGCCCCTGTATGTGAAGGGGCAGGTGCTGTTCAACCTGGACAAGGCGCGCAGCGTGATCCGGCAGGCGGGGTTTGCCCTGCTGGTGGAGGGGCAGATGGACTGCATCTCTGTGTTTCTGCGCGGCATTCAGAACGTGATTGCCACCAGCGGCACGGCCTTCACGGAGCAGCAGGTGAACATCCTCAGGCGGCACACCTCCAACGTGGTGGTGAACTTCGATCCCGACAACGCGGGCGCCAACGCGGCGGAGAAGTCGATTGCGCTCCTGACGGAAGAGGGCTTCTCCATCAAGATCGTCACGCTGGAGGGCGGCCTCGATCCGGATCGGTTTATCCGCGAGCGAGGGCTAGAGGCCTATACGGCGGCGATTCGGGGATCGCGCTCGCAGGCGGATTATCTGATCGAGCGGGCACGGCAGGCCTTTCCCGGCGCGAGCGCGGAGCAGAAGGTGAAGGCCATGAATTTTCTGCTGCCGCATATCCGGCGCTTGCCGGAGAAGCTGGCACGCGACCAGTTTGCACACGATGCGGCGCAGAAGCTGGGCATCGATTCGGCGGTGCTGCGCGAGGAGCTGCGGCAGGCCGCGCTCAAGCGGCGCGATCACATCGAGGTGCGGCCGACGCTGCTGACCGAGGTGGAGCGGGTACTGCTGCGGGCCTTGGCCATCGTGGATCCCGAGCACGAGCAGGCACGGCGGCTGGCGGCACAAGCGATTCAGGAGCAGCCCACGTGGTTTGCGCAGCTGGGAACCTTCGCGGCACTGCAGGCACTGGCGCAGCGCCAGGCGAGCGATCCCATGGACGTGGTGCAGGAGGATAGCCAGCGTGCACTGCTGGCCGAGGCGCTGCTGGGCGAGACGCAGCCTCCCGATGAGAACGTGGTGAGCGGGGCACTGCAGCAGATTCATGAGAACGCCATCGAGACGCGGCGGCGCGAGGTGCGGGTGGCGATCGCCGAGGCCGAGCGGCGCGGGGATGTGGCGCAGCAGGCACAGCTATTGCAAGAGAAGTTGCAGTTGGACCGCGCGCTGACGGAGTTGCATCGCGGGGCGGGATGAGAGGTGAGAGGGGGCGCCCTTGCTTTGAGGTCTAGAATTAGCTGAAAAGCATATGAGTGATCAGGGACAAGAGACCATCCCAGACCCCTGTAGCGATCAGGACTCAGTTTCTACTGAGCGTTTCCTGCAATTTCTGCCTGCTATTCTCACGATGGTGCCAGGCAGTGTCTTGTTGTTCATCTTTTTCGAAGGATGGCCCATTGGCACACAGATTGCGTCATCCATTGTCTATAGTGCGGCAGCCTTCTTTTATACCTTCAGCGGTCGAGGTCTTTCCCGTTATCTGCTCGATTGTCCCGTGGTTCAACATCAATGGGACCGTTTGGTATTGCGGCATTTTGGTTTCTTGATTGCGCTATTCACTGTCGAAACCATTGCGCTGAGGCTGCGACCTCGGGTTCCTCGTTCATGGCTCGTTGCTCAAGGCCGGAACATGCCGCCGTACACTCTGATGATGTTCATCCTCTGCGGAAGCCTATTGATGATGGAGGTCATTAGCAACCGATCTCTCCTCAAGCGAGCTCATGTTGAGCAGAACGACTCTGAGTCCTGAAGCGACAAGCTGGGTCGAGTGCAATATCCCCGCGAGCCAAGAGACTCAGGCAGCAACCGCAGGTGCTTCGCTGCGCTCAGCATGACGGTTCAGAGAGAGGATTTCTGAGAATGGGCTGGGGGAGTGCTCGGTCTCCCAGGTCTCCCACGTCGGGAGGACTGGGGCACCCGCGAATTATTGCCGAACCGGAGGTTTGGGAAA
>CBJOJD010000478.1:0-3567 GCA_966443485.1 uncultured bacterium
ATTCTGTCGGGCATCGTGGCGCAGTTGCCGTCGGCGCTCGCCGGCACCCTCGAAACCATGAGCGGGTCGCGTGATTCCACGTTCGCCAAGAATCCAGTTTCTAGCATTCAGGATTGAGGCACACACGTATAAACTGTTTGCAGCAAGGCTGTGTCGATATGGCGATCTCAATTTGTCCCTCATGTTCCGGCGCAATAGCAGTCTCGAAGTCGTTGTTTAGCCTCGATTTGAGGTGTCCAACTTGCAGCGTTGCGCTCAGAGTTGCAAAGAGATACACGCGGACGCTGGTTATCCTCAGCCTTGTCGTCGCCTTCGCTCTCAGTTGGCAGATCGGTGGTCTGCGAGAATGCGTGTTCGGTATCGTTCCCTGGGCAGCATTGATTTTCTATGTCCCAGTGGGATTTCTAATTCTGATTGTCCTCGTCCGATTTGCGCCGCTCCTAGTGCGGCCCTCCCTTGAACTTCGACCCAAGCACGAAGGCATTACAGTGCTGAATCTCACATAGGCGTTCGGTCGCTCGCAGTTGGGGACTGGATTCGACAACCCCATGAGCGCAGACTTCGGACCTACTCAGAAGATGTATTCCGGACGAATTACCGGCTATTGGGAAGTTTGCTACCCTTTCGCCTTTAGCGGACGACCGAGGAGGGACGCAACCGGGGAGCTAGCAAGACTTCGCCTTGCGTGGTGCGAATCCAGGGCCCACGCTGGAGCACCGCGCGCATCCACCGCAGAGTTACCATCGGACGCGTCTGAAGGAATCCCACCAAAAAAGACATGCGCCTGACGCGCACTAAGATTGGTGCACACAGGTTTCCAGAATCCCCCACATTTTCCGGTACTTGCAATTATTCTGACGGAAAAAATTGCGTTAATTCTGACGTGAATTGCGCTATTTTTGGCGGCCTCCAAACGGCACTGACCCGCTAAGCAGTCTTGTTTCTTGACTCGCGCATTTCGCCGCGCTGCAAAATCTTAACTGTCCGCCGGTGATCAACTTACGACGGCTGAATCCGCACAGTTTTACGCACCCTGTGAGTGCGTGAAACTGTGAATCACAAGCCGGCCTCAGTCTCCTTGGCCATGTAATCCACCACTGCCTTCAGGTCTCCGCCCGACTCCTCGAACACCTTGAGCTGCCGGTCGGCCCCGGTCCCCGTCTCCATGATTCGGCGTATGCCGGCAATCGCATCCCGGCTGCCCAGCTCGTCCACCTCTTCGTCGATCATCGCCAGGTACTCTTCAATCAGCGCGCGCTCCGGCACCTCCTGCTGCTTGCCGAAGTCGATCAACTGGCCATCCAACCCGTAACGCACCGCCCGGAATTTGTTCTCCATCAGCAGCGGCCGCGAGTAGTGCCGGAAATCCTGGTTGCGCTCATGCAGCCGGTAAAGATGCGCCGCCGTCGCTTGAATCAGTGCCGCAATCGCAATCGACTCCTCCGCCCGCAGCGGAATATCGCAGGCCCGCACCTCCACCGTATTGAAGAACGGATGCGGCCGGATATCCCACCAGATCTTCTTGGCGTTATCAATGCAGTTGGTCCGCACCAGCAAGCTCACATAACTCTCAAACTCCGAGTAACTCGAGAACGCATCGGGGATGCCGGTCCGGGGAAAATTCTCAAAAACTTTGGCCCGATATCCCTTGTACCCCGTATTCAGTCCCAGCCAGAAAGGAGAATTGGTGGCCAGCGCCATAATGTGGGGCAGAAAATACCGCATCGAGTTCATGATGCGGATGGCCGCCTCCCGGTCCTCGATGCCCACATGCACATGCAGCCCGAAGATCAGGTTGGCCCGCGCCACCAGCTGCAGATCCTTCACCACCTGGTGATAGCGCGGATCGGGATAGATCTGCTGGGTGCGCCAATCCGCAAACGGATGCGTCGCCCCCGCCACCAGCACCAGGTTGTGCTCCTTGGCGAGCTTGATCATCTCCCGGCGCAGCGCGTAGATGTCCTCCCGCGCCTCGCTGATGTTGCGGCAAACCCGCGTGCCCACCTCCACCACCGAGGTGTGCATCTCCGCCTTCACCCGCTCCTGCAGCCGCATCTTGCCCTGCGCCAACATCTCTGTTTCGATGTGCGAGCGCAAGTCGCGCGTCACCGGAGCGACAGGCGGATACTCCGCTTCAATGCCCAGCGAGAAAGAGGGTCGCATGCGCACTCCTGGAGACAACTTGCCGTCATTGTACAGAAGCACAACGGAGGTAGAAGTAAATGAACTTCAGATGGCCCGGGCCTCGAATCTAAGATCTGTAAGGACAGCCCAACTTACTGCACAATGGACTCTGGCATTGGTGGCTTCTTCGCCGTGCTCGCACTCTTCTTCGTGGCCGGCTTCTTCGCCCCTGTCTTCTTCACCGGCTTCTGCTCCACATTCAAGAACGACGACCACTTCAGCTCCAGCTTTTGCGGAGCCAGCTTGGCCTTGGCGATCGCCAGGTCGGCAACCTCTTTCACGATCCAGTCGAAGTTCGCCTGCCCCACCGAATGCAGATCCGCGTCCGGTGCGGGATTCATGAAGTCGATCGCATACGGAACGCCGTTCTCCACCGCGAACTCCACCGTGTTCAGGTCATAACCCAGCGCCTGGCACAGCTTCAACGCGTCTTGCTCCACCCGCTTCAGCAGCTTCTTGTCGTACTTGGGCGCATCCTGCATGTAGCGCTCGTGGTGCGGCCGCCGCGGATCGTAGGCCATGATGTGAACCTTCTTCTGCCCCACCACATAGCAGCGGAAGTACTCCTGGAAATTCACGGCTTTTTGATACATCATGCACAGATCGCGCGATTGATCGTAGGCCCTGAAGAACTCTTCCCGGTTATGCACATGATGCACATCGCGCCAGCCGCCGCCGTCTACCGGCTTCAGAAAACCGTGCTCGCCCACATAAGCAAACACTGCATCCCAGTCCAATGGATACTCCAGGTTTCGCATGGAGCGATCGGTCGTTCCCTCAGGATGCTTCTTGTGCGGCAGAATTACGGTCGGCGGCACCGCCACGCCCAGCTTGGCGGCCAGCGTGTAGTTGAAGAACTTGTCGTCGGCCGACCACCAGAAAGGATTGTTGATGATGACCGTCCCGTTCAATGCCTCATGTTTCAAGAAGGCACGATAGAAAGGAACATCATGGGAAATGCGGTCCACGATCACCGCGTAGCGCGGCGACCTGTCCAACAGCACGGCGCCAGTCTCTACGAATTCGGCCTGAATGCCTTCCAGATTGCGCGCATTGATGTGCTCCACCAGTGCCCCGGGAAAGCTATTCTCCATTCCGAACAGAACGCCGATCTTCTTCATGGCCGCCATCTCCTTATCCGAAGTAGCGGCTGGATCCCTGCCATCGCCGCCCCTGGTTTTCCCTCCAGTGTACGGCAGCCCCAAACGGGTCTCAGTGCGCTTCTTATGAATCGTCTCTGCGCGTGCAAGAGAACCCAGCCCCGTTGCCTATGCGCTTGCCAGCTTGCGCAGCTGCCCGAGATGGTTCAGATCATGTCCGGCCCTGTTCTCTCTCCTGTTCTTTCCTTTCCTTTTTCCTCCTTTTTCTTCCCTCTCTTCTCCT
>CBJOJD010000479.1:0-3553 GCA_966443485.1 uncultured bacterium
ATTACTCGCTGGACCACGGAAACGCTGCTCTCCATGATCTGCGCGCGCAAATATTGGGCGGTCAAGTCACCGCTCAGGGAACAATGAAGGACCTGGGCGGGAACTCCCACTCCGACTTCACTGCCCAGGTACATAACGTCTCCCTCGGCGAACTGAAACAGCTTGCCGGCCGAAGCGCCGCCACCCAGGACGTAAACTTCGCAGGCGTGGTGAATGCTAACGCAACTGCTTCCTGGGGCAAAACCACACAAGACTTGATTGCCCATGCCGACGCCACCATCCAGGGGAACGCTAGCCCACGCCAAGCCCAGGCCAAGAGCGTAGCCGTGGTCACGACGCCCAGTGCCGTTCCCCCGGTTGTTCCGATCAACAGCGAGCTGCACGCTGTTTACACTGGCGCGAACGGTCAGGTAACCCTCACGAGGAGTTATCTGCACACGCCTCAAACCTCCCTGACCATGAACGGCACGGTCAGCAGTCACTCCAGCTTGGCAATCAATCTGCAGGCCAATGATCTACGCGAGCTTGCGGCCGTCGCCAACAGCTTCCGTTCAGGCACTGCCAACTCGGCACCGCTTCAATTGGCGGGTCGGGCCACTTTTACGGGAACGGTGCAGGGCTCCATGTCCGCTCCTCACCTCAATGGACAACTGAGCGCATCTGGGTTGCAGGTGAACGGAACCGATTGGAAGGTGCTGCGCTCCCGTATAGACGCCAGCCCCTCACAGGTTCGCTTGCAGGACGTAGACCTCGAGCCTTCATCGCAAGGCCGCATCACTCTCAACTCCACGGTCGGGCTGAGAAAGTGGGCCTTTACCAAAGACAGTCCTGTCTCCGTAGAGCTCAATGCTTCTCAGATCGATATCGCAAACCTGGAGAAACTTGCTGGCAAGCAGATCCCAGTTTCAGGCACTCTTAACACGCACGTCACGCTGCACGGCTCTGAAGTCAACCCGGTTGGAAACGGCAATTTGACTTTGAGCAAATTAACCGCCTATGACGAACCCATCTCATCCGTGCAGATCACGTTCCATGGCACTGGCGCACAGGTCGACGCCAACCTCGGCGTGCAGCTTCCCAGTGGGACTGTGCAGGGCAAGGTCTCGGTCCAGCCCAAGAACAAGACCTACAACGCGCAGTTGAGTTCAAGCGGACTGCAGCTGGCCAATTTCCAGTTCGTCAAAGCGAAGCATCTCGACCTCGACGGCGCTTTGAACATCCAAGCGGCGGGACAAGGAAGCTTCGACAATCCTCAACTCGCAGCGTCGCTGCAGATCCCCACACTCACTTTGCAGAAGCAACAGATGCAGGGTGTCAGCTTGAAAATGGATATTGCCAATCACATTGCCAATGCAACGCTGCAGTCAGCGGCACTCCACACAAACCTTCAGGCAAAGGCGCGAATCAACCTGGTCGGCGACTACATGACCGATGCAACGGTAGACACGCAGGGAGTTCCAATCGAGCCCTTGCTGGCCACTTACTCGCCCGCATACGCCGGACAAATCCAAGGTCAGACGGAATTACACGCCACCTTGCACGGGCCACTCAAGGACCGGAACGCCATTGAAGCGCATGTGACTGTTCCTTACCTCAATCTGGCCTATGCCAACAACATCCAGCTTGCTGCTACTTCGCCCATCCATGCCGATTACGCGCATGGAATGCTGACGGTGCAACGTAGCGGGATTCGGGGCACAGATACAGACCTCCAGTTCCAGGGCGTAGTTCCAGTCGGGGTGCAAGGACCTACATCGCTGATGCTGCATGGCAGCGTCAATCTGCAATTGGCGCAGCTGTTCAATCCAGAGATCCAGTCTTCCGGTGAGGTTCGCTTCAATATCGATTCCAATGGCAACGGCCCGAATTTGGGAGGCGAAGTCGACATTGTGAAAGCGAACTTTGCGATGGCCACTTTGCCGGTAGGACTGCAGAACGGCAACGGTGTGCTTAAGCTCTCAACCAATCGCATCGACATCAGCAGCTTCGAAGGCACGGTGGGGGGCGGCAAAGTAACGGCTTCCGGCGGTGTCGCCTACCGGCCCAACCTGCAATTCGATCTTGGCCTGGCGGCCCGGAACATCCGTATGCTTTATCCCCAGGGCATGCGGGAATCGATCGACGGCAACGTCCATCTCGCCGGCACTACTGAAAATGCAATGCTCGGTGGAACTGTGAATGTCGCCGACCTCTCCTTTACCCCGGGCTTCGATCTGACCAGTTTTATGGGGCAGTTCTCAGGCGGGGTTTCGGCCCCTCGCACCCAGGGCATGGCTCAAAATATCCATCTCAATGTGGCCGTGCATTCTACCAACAATGTGAACCTGGTCAGCAGGACACTGAGCGTGAACGGCTCCGCCAACCTGCAGGTGCGCGGGACAGCGGATCAACCTGTCATCCTGGGGCGCGTGAATCTGAGCGGCGGCGACGTCATTCTGAACAATGATCGTTTTGTGCTCAACGGCGGTTCAATTCAATTCGTAAATCCCTATCAGACGCAGCCCGTCGTGAATGTTTCCATCTCCACTACCATTCAGCAGTACAACATCGATCTGCGATTCAGCGGACCCACAGATCATCTCCAGACGCAGTACACCTCTGACCCTTCACTGCCGCAAGCTGACATCATCAATTTGCTCGCCTTCGGACAGACCACTGAAGCGAGTGCCTATGCCACGGCCAATAATGCCGGCCCCAGCGCAACGCAGACAGGTGAATCCGTCGTTGCGTCACAGGTGTCGAGCCAGATCACCAGCCGCATCTCCAAGGCGGCAGGTATCTCGCAGCTATCGATTAGCCCCGTATTGGGCAATGGAACCACGCAGGGGAACGGGGCCAACATCACGATTCAGCAGAGGGTCACCGGCAACCTGTTCATCACGTTCTCTGACAACACGGCAACGACGCAAGATCAGGTGATCCAGGGCCAGTACAAGGTTTCGCCGCGAGTCTCGGTGAGCGCGACTCGTGATCCCAACGGTGGATTTGCAGTGGATACGCTGATCAAAAAGACTTGGTAGAAAGGACGTCCGGCTGCTCACTAACCCTGGTGTGAGCGGCCGTCAACGCGAGGTAGGCATGTCGCGGTGGATAGCTTTTACCCGGTACCCTGTTTTCTTGAGCCGCTTTGCAATCTCTTCCGCCATCATCACGCTGCGGTGCTGCCCGCCCGTACATCCGAATGCGATGGTGAGATAGCTCTTTCCTTCACTCACGTAGTGAGGCAGCAAATACTGGATGAGGTCGGTCACGCGGCCAAGAAACTCGACCGTCTGAGGAAAGCCCCGCACATAGGCAGCCACCTTGGGATCCTTCCCCGTCTTCTTGCGAAACTCCGGCACAAAGTGCGGATTGGGTAGAAAGCGCACGTCAAAGACCAGGTCCGCATCCAGGGGTACGCCGTTCTTGAACCCAAAACTTAGGCACGAAACCAGTAGGCGTTTGGCCTTTTCTTCCTGCCCGAAGCGCGATTGAATATGGGCGCGCAGTTCGTGCACGTTGAAGGTCGAAGTATCGATCAGCGTGTCGGCGACGTTCCTGATGGGGTCGAGCA
>CBJOJD010000480.1:0-3522 GCA_966443485.1 uncultured bacterium
GGTCGCGTCCTACGCCCTGGCAAAGCGGCAGGCAAGGTGCAGATGGACCTCGAAATCACGCCGCATCGAGAGCGGAACCAGGATTCGGCGAATCGTCCGATGGGCCATGAAGTCCGGCGCGAGATGGCGATTGGTCACCCACATCGGAACCGGAACCTCAGGCTTCACAGCTTCCCCTCTCAGCACCCTCCAGATGTGCTCGGCCGTTGTGGGCGACGGAGTCACCACCCGATCGGCCTGCAACGCACGCACGATCCGGGGCAGATCCTCAGCGCTCACCCCACCCAGAAAGAACACCTGACGCAGGATCGAATCCCACGCCGGATCATTCTCTAGAGATCCAGCTGCCCTCCTGTGAGTCCGGGGTACTTCGAAGCTCCACCGCGCCAGGCCGTTGCTCTCGCCCGCTCTCGATGGCTGAGCGTTCAGCTGGGCCAGCACGATCCTGGCGCACGCTCCAGTCGCATTGCGAAGCGCCACGAGCACTTGTGACGCTTCATCGGCTGGGTGCGTGACAACCAGGACCGTTCTCTGGGTGCAGCATCTGGGGAGGGAGCCCGCTTTCATCGAAATCCTTTCACTCCGTTGGCACGTCAGCGCAGAGGATCGACTCGGTTTGAAGTTCTTCCGGGTTCGTCGTCCGCGTGCGGCATCCTGCTGGGGACCAATGCTCATCTGCCGCTACTACCTGCAAATGGATTGCCAATCGCAGCCTGCCTATCTGCTGTGCTTTCGACCCATGGCGGCAGTGCCCCTCAAGCACCTCGCTCCGTTCCTGTCAGGAAATCTGGACAGGCAGCGGAAAATTTTGACGCCCGCCGTCATCCTCGCGCCCCATCTGTTCCCACGCTCACCGGTCTGGGCCACGCTCGGTCGCCACGGGCCGGGAGCAGATCTGCTCGATGGGTTGGTCGGGCTTGTACTCCAGCTTGTTGGGCGGAGCACATCCCTCCTCTTTGGTCAGCAGCAGGCTCGGCTTCCCTACCTCTTCCTTTTCCGCTGCTTCCGCAATCGGAGCCAACGCCCGCTTCATCTGGGAAAAGGCAGCACTCTCGACGATCTTGTTCTTCGCCTCGGGCATGAACATGATCTCGCGCTGCGCGGCCAGCATCCTTTCATAGAACGGAGGATGCGTGCGGAACCAGCTCACGCCGTTCACATAGCCCACTCGCGTGGCCATCTTGTCGAAGAAGCGAATAAAACCAGAGGTGTCATACCCTGCGTTCCACGCGTATTGGATACCGAGTTGGTCGGCCTCCAGCTCGTAGTCCCGGCTGATGCCCAGAAGCTTCAGATCGATCACCAGACCCAGGCCGTAATAGCCATATTGCAGCGCATAATAAAGACCGATTCCCGCCACACCGCCCGTCAGAACAATAGCCGCCACCTGCGCCGCTTGATAGAAGAGGCTGGCAATGGTGGCGCGCTTCATCAGTTTGGCGCTGTGCCGAGCCGTGTCGTGCGCGAGTTCGTGGGCGATCACCCCGGCCAGTTGTGCCTCGTCGTCTACCTGCTCCAGCAATCCCCGCTCGATAAACAGGTAACCGCCGGGCAACGCAAACGCATTGATCTCGCGCGACTGCAACACCGAGACATGCAGCGGAACCCTCAGGTCGGAGTGGCTGGCAATCTGTTCGGCCAGGCTCTTGACATAGGCCTGAACCTCCTTGCTCTCCACCTCCGGCGGCAGAAGACCTGATCGCTTCAGCTCCTCCAGCGCGTCTCTTCCTCGCTTCACATCGTCCTTCTGCCCCGAAGCGATCTCGCGAAATCCAATGTCCTTCACGTCTGACCAGCGCCGCTGTTGATAACTGCCATCCTTCAGTGCGGTCTGTGCCGACCGGTACTGCGCCGGCCACTCCAGAATGAGGTCCAGCTTGGCGTTCAGGTTGTCGTAGGCATGCGGTATCGCCTGTCCTGACAACACCTCGGCCTCGCTCTTCAGCAGCTCCAGATTCTGAATACTGCAGTGGAGATCGTGGCGCGCCGTGTCCTCCAGCTCGATTCCGCGGGACTTCAGCTGCTTACGCCTGTCTTTCAAATCGCGGTCGTACTGTTTGGCCGTGTCCTTGAATTTGTCTCTGCATCCTTCCTCGCCGCGCTTGAGAGCCTGTCTTTCCTTCTCCACCTCCGATACCGGAAACGACAATGACGGCGCCAGCGCAAACAGCTCCACATACGGCTTCTGCAGATAGTCATGGAGCGTCAGCGCAGCGGTCGCCGGCGCAGGACGAGTCGGCGTCTGGCTGACACCGGCCGGCGTAGAAAACGTAATCAACAATGGGCAGAGCAAGGCCGCAACCATCTTGCGAAGGAACGCCGCCATACGTGAACTCCTTTCTAGAAT
Organism: uncultured bacterium; assembly: GCA_966443485.1. Lineage (GTDB taxonomy): Bacteria > Acidobacteriota > Terriglobia > Terriglobales > Acidobacteriaceae > Telmatobacter. Next base: position 2,348 of record CBJOJD010000480.1, read on the forward strand.
CGGACCGCAGGCTCGGCTTGTTGGAAAACTGGCTCGCGCTCCTTATCGCCTGTCATCCTCGCCCGGCACATAGCCGTCGCGCGCGTAAACTTCTACGTCCTGGAGCTTGCCGTGATCGTCACTGACCTTCAGCGCCTTGCCGTCGTTCCCCACCACCGCAACTTTGAGCCGGTGGTATCGGCCGTCCTTGCGCTGATCTGTAGGCGTGTAGACAACCGTGTATTCATTGCGCAAGTAGCCGACGATGCTCTGAGAGATCTCAGGGATCTCGCCATCGAATCGCGGAAAGAACGCCAACCCGCCCGTCTGGTGAGCGAAGCTGTCCAACCAGTTCTTGCTCATCTGGTACGAGATCCCCATGCCGTAACGCATCGACTCCGCTTCCGCTAGGCCGACGGCAAACAGCACCGTGTTGCTGCGCTTCAGCCGGTTGAGCACATCGTCCAAGTTGGCCGCACTGAATGTATTGACCCCTGTAGCCAGAAGCAGAATGCTCTTGCGCCCCTTGACCGGCGCCAATTTATCCAGCGTGTCGATCAAGGCATCGAAGAGATCTGCCTCGCTGAACTGGGGCGACCCGAGTGACCTTAAAGCCTCGCGCACATCGAAGATGCGGTGCGTGAAATCCACCTGCACCGTGGACCGCATGTCGAAGGTCACCAGCGACGTCCAATCGGTTGGCTCAACGTAATTCAGGAACCGGCTGGCCCAGTCCGAAGCCCGACCCGCAAAGTACCCATACGAATGCGCACTGTACTCCGCCACCAACACAATCGTGATCGGTGCCGGCGTCAGCTCGACAGAGTCAACCCGCTGAGGAACACCGTCGTCGATCACCCGGAACTGGCTCTTGTCCAGTCCCGTGACGATGTTGCCAGTCTTATTGGTCACCAGCACGCCCAGCTTCATGGCGCCCGCGGTGGCCGGCAGCTCCGTTTTCGACAATCCCTGCGGAGCCGTCACGCCATCTGGAGCCTGGGCTTTTGCCTCGTTCGAGCTCTGCTGGATCGGACTCGTCCCGGCTTGACCAACCAGGATGAACGGGAGGATCACGAGGACCAGCTTGCGAAGGAGATTCATAGGCCCCTCACAAGATTTCGCTACGGTTGAAAAACCGGCCGCCGGGCATTGCGTGAACTTCGCAGCCCGCATTTGCCTGCGCCGGCCGCATGGTC
>CBJOJD010000481.1:0-3509 GCA_966443485.1 uncultured bacterium
AGACCCGATGGGCCTCGAGGTGAGAAGCCCGGCGCTCAGCGCGCGGGCTTCCTCTTTTCCCTGCCTGCTCTTAGGCTGCAGCCGAGTAGCGCGACGTCTCGCGCTCCGCGTCCGAGCCGTGCTGCTTCACCATCTTGTTGTAGATCCCCATCAGCAAGAACGGAGCCGCCCACTGGCCCACGAACAAGGATTCGTGTCTGCGGCCCCATCCCATAAAGCTGGCCGACAACGCCATCGCCCCCAGGGCAAGCCCTAGAAAAAGAGACGAGGGCGCCTTCGAGGTTACTTTTTCAATCCTGGCTGTGTATTGGTCTTCGCGCGAGTCTCCCCGTGCAACGCGTGCATCTGTCATGACTGCTCTCTCCTTCAGCGATAACCATCGCTCCGGCATGGGATGCGACACCTATAGGGGAGGTTGGTGTCGCGCCAGTCACACCGCACGGCTGCGATGATCCAACAATTGCCCGGGCTTTGTTTCCAGCTCATCAAATGAAAGCAACCGGGAAGGGGAGTTCCAGTCAGCGGCCTCTCTGCCCGAAATTCCCAGGCAGGCTCAAGCCCTTCACGCTCGGCCGTCTCCCGGAACGCATTGCTACCCTGGAGTTATGAGGCTTTCGGCATTCATCCTTTGTGGCTTTCCATCCGGGCAGCTCTTCTCCCCTGACAGCGCTGAATGACGCAGCGATCCGAGTTTGAGTCGATTGGGCTGGCGCTGATCGGGTTCACCTGCTGGGTGCTCACCGATACCACCATCAAGATCATTGGCCGATCGCCGCTGCCCGCATACGAGATCCTGGCCTTCCTCGGCCTGTCCATCTCCGCCAGCCTCTTTGTGTTCGCCGCCGCGCGCCGAGAGCTGAAGCGTCTGCTGCCGCGCCAGCCCAAACGCCAGGCGGTGCGCTCCTGCCTGGACTTAGGCAACAACATCTGCGTGGTCATCGCGCTGCGCCATCTGCCGCTCACGCTCTTCTACATCCTCGTCTTCACCGCGCCCATGGTCATCGCACTGCTCGCCGCCGTCTTTCTCAAAGAGCGTCTGGAACTGCGCAAGGCCGCTGCGATTGTGCTCGGATTCGCCGGGGTGGTCATCGCGGTCAATCCCTTCGGCACCACTCGTCCCGGAGACTGGATCGGCTATGCCGCCTGCGCCGTCTGCGTAGCTTGCTTCTCCGTGAACATGGTGTGGTCGCGCACCCTCACTCAAACTGAAACCGCCGAGAGCCTCACCCTCTTCTCGGGAGTCATGATGATCCTGGCCGGCGGCCTCTGCATGCTGTTCCGCGCTGAACCGCTCACCGTGCATCTGTTGTGGGCGCTCGTCGCCGTGGGGCTGTTCTGCACCACCGGAAGCATCTGCTTCTTCGTGGCGCTCAAGCACACCTCTGCGGCGAACGTTTCGCAGTACCACTACACGCAGTTGGTGACAGGGGCGATCGTTGCCTGGCTGCTGTGGCGCGAAGTTCCCACCGTGTGGATGGTCATGGGGGCCACGCTGATCGCAGCCTCGGGACTCTACATCGCCTGGCTGGCGGCGCGCCGCGGAGGACTGGCCTGAACACCACCCGCCTGCCACATCGATCCGGAAGTCGCTACTCGACTTCGCTTTCGGGCTTTTGCGTGGCTCGTGCCTGACTTATAAACCGTCGTACCTTCTCAGGATCTTTGCGTCCGGGCCCAGCTTCCACGCCGGAGGCCACATCCACTCCCCAGGGCTGCAGCAATGCGATGGCCTGAGCAACGTTGTCTGGACGCAATCCTCCCGCAGCGATCAACCGGCAGCGCCTGCTTCCATTGAACACAGTGCCACGAGCTTCAGCCCAGTCAAACGTCACGCCGGTGCCGCCCACTGCGGTCGCGGTGCGCGAATCGATCAGCACCGCATCCACATTGCTGTCTGCTGCATAAGCCGTAGCTTCCTGAAGCGCCTCCGGCCCGAAGTGCACCACGCGCAAGATGCGCAGGCCTGGTCCGAATGCTGCACGCAGTTGGGCAGGCAACTCCGGACCGCTGTCCGAGTGCAGTTGGACCCCCGTCAGTCCGCTGCTGCGAACGGCGGACGCGATCTCCTCGAACTCTGCGTCCACAAAGACGCCGATCTTCTCAACTCCAGCGGGCAGTAGCGGCGCGATCTGCGCAACCTGTTCGGGCGTGACTTGTCGCGGGCTGGGCGCGAACACAAATCCCACTGCGTCGGCGCCAGACTGGACTGCGAGACGCGCGTCCTCAAGCGAGGTATTGGCGCAGATCTTGATCCAAAGGCTCATCGGACCGTCGTCGCGGCCGAAACCAGTTCGGCGAGCGCAGCCCCCGGATCGGGCTGGCGCATCAGGCTTTCGCCAATCAGGAAGGCGTCAAATCCGGCCGAGCGCAAACGGACCAGATCGTCCGCAGCAGCAATGCCGCTCTCTGCAACGCGAATCACGCTGGCAGGAATGCGTTCCACCAGCTCCAGGGAGGTGTCGAGAGTGACGGCAAACGTCTTCAGGTTGCGGTTGTTCACGCCGATCGCGTCCGCCCCGGAACCACCCAGCGCATCCAGGACCCGATCCAACTCCTCGCCAGTGTGAACTTCGACCAGCACGCTGAGCTCCGCCGAACGGGCGGCCTGGGCCAGGCGCTTCATCTCTTCATTGCTCAGCGCGGCCGCAATCAGCAGGATGGCATCGGCGCAGTGCGCGCGCGCCTCCATCACCTGGTACTCATCCACCATGAAGTCTTTGCGCAGACAGGGCAGAGCCACAGCCGCGGAAGCCAGCTCCAGATTGCGCAGGCTGCCCTGAAAATAGGGCTCGTCGGTGAGCACGGAGAGAGCCGCGGCACCCCCCGCCTGGTAACGCGTAGCCAGCCATTGCACATCGAAGTCGGCACGGATCAGCCCCTTCGATGGCGAAGCTTTCTTGATCTCGGCAATCACTGCCGGACCCTGCGCGGCCTGGCGCCGCAACGCTGCAGCCCAGCCCCGCGGCTGATGGGCGGCGGCGCGCTGCGCCAGGGCAGAAATCGGTACACGCGCCCGGGCTGCTGCCACGGTCTGCCGGGTGCTGGCCAGGATCTTGTCGAGATGAGTCGTCATTGAGCTGTCTATGCGGCCGTCTATCTTTGTGGGCCCGGAGGGATTCGAAGCCCCAACGAAGGGATTATGAATCCGTATCCATCGCTGTAACTCTATGATAATACAGAAAATACGGTCGTAATTTAAGCGTAACGCTAAGTAGCTTAGAGACTGCAATTTAGCTGTGATCGACCGACCATGCTGGTGCCGCTTATTGGGGTAGGGATCTGACGCGGCACTGTCTGAGCCACAGAGGACCCACACCCTGTGTCTTCGTTATTGCTCTGGGAAACTTACCGAATAGAAAGCTCCCAATAACCGCATTGATTTGCGTTCTGCGCGACCAACCGGCGAGGCGCCGAAAGTACCTGACAAGCACGGTTCCATTAGCTAACTTCCAAATTTTCCGTGCCGATAAATGGTTCAGACTGCGCGAATGTCCCACCGGCTTTCAATC
>CBJOJD010000482.1:0-3505 GCA_966443485.1 uncultured bacterium
GATTGCGCTTGCGGGGAGCTGCAATCCCTCCTGCTCCTTGACACACTTTCCCACTAACCCTGAAACTGCGCACAGGCGGCTGTGACAGGGCAGATCTGCGGCCCGGCGCCGGGAAGAGGCGGGTTCAGAAAGATTGAGCGGACCGAAGGTAGCGCGGCAGACTCTCGAATTGAGTTCCACGATGGAGAGCGTGGGCGAAATAGAGGCCATGGCGGAGAGGCTCGCTTCCCAAGCCGGCCTGGACGAAGATGAGTGCTTCCGCGTAACCATGGCGGTTCGCGAGGCCACGGTCAACGCCGTCCTGCACGGCAACGAGTACGACCCCGGCAAACACATTTGCGCCAGCTTCGAAGTTACCGGCGATGCCCTCGTCTTCAAGATCTGCGATCAGGGCAAGGGCGTCAATCCCGATACCCTGCCTGACCCCACCGCCCCTGAGAACCTGCTGCGCGGCACCGGGCGCGGCATCTTCCTCATCCGCTCCCTCATGGATGAGGTACACTTTCGTCAACTGCATCCTGGCACCGAACTCACGCTGGTGAAACACCTGGCGCGGACGGACGAGAAGACCTAAAGCACCGGGGCGGCACCGCGCAGACTCCTCTTACCCGGGCCTCGCCCGGCGCGGAGAGATTTTCGCAGATGGCAGTGCCTCTGTGCTGTAACTTAGTAGCTGAAACAAGGAGGAATTTCCGTGGCTCTTACGATTGCTTCCCGTGAAGTGGACGGCGTGACCGTTCTGGATCTCAGCGGGCGGATTACCCTGGGCGAGGGCAGTGTGCAGTTGCGCGAGGCCGTTCGCGACCTGATCAGCAAGGGTTCCAAGAACATCCTGCTGAACATGGGTGACGTGAACTACATCGATAGCTCGGGCCTGGGCGAACTGGTGAGCGCCTTCACAACTGCCAAGAATCAGGGCGCCAACGTGAAGCTGCTGGGTCTGACCAAGAAGGTCAAGGACGTTCTGCAACTCACCAAGCTTTACACCGTCTTCGATATTTATGACGACGAGGCCAGCGGCATCGCCTCCTTCAAGTAAACGTCCATCCTGGATCGAAAAGGGCCATCCCCAGCGGATGGCCTTTTCCTTTTCCTTCTCCTGCGAGGGACGCGCCCCACCTGATCTTGGGAAAATGCGGCGACCTCGAGCCCGCTCCTCAAAACAGGTCTCCCATCGGGACAGCCCCGGGCAGGCGAACATCCGCACGCCCGGAGCCACCCGTCTCTACGGCGTGGTGTAGGTTGAGGTGGTCACGTTGCTGGCCGCCTCTCCGGTGGAGATGGCAATGGCCCGAATCGTCTCCGACCCGGTCAGCGTGATCGGCCCGTGATACCAGTTCGACTTGGTGGTAGGCACGGATCCATCGGTGGTGTAGCGAATCGTCGCGCTCGGATTCGCGTCGGTGATGGAGATCAACTGCCCCACCGCGTAGCTTCCGGGCGCAGGGCTGATCGCCGGCGCGGTGGTTTGAGGAGTGATGCTGAAGTAGGATGCTGCAATCGCGCTGGGCTGGAACCCATCAGCCAATGCAAATGCCTTGACCATGGACGAGGTCGTAACCTGAATCGGTCCGGTGTGCACAGGCGAGGTTGTGGTGGGATCCGATCCGTCCAACGTGTAGTAAATCGTCGCACCGGGGGTAGGATCGCTGAGAGTGACGGTAGCAGCCCCTGCGTACTTGCCAGCCGCGGGCGAAATCACGGGAGTTGATGTGGAGGTCAGACTCAGTTTCGTCACGAATCCAACCGATACATCCCAATCCAACGGAACTTCAGTCGTGGTCTGGAATGCCCCAGGAGTTGTTGGAAACTTGTTCGACGTAGTTGAGCCTCCGACGTAGGCGTTGTCCATGTCATCGATCGCAACTCCAGATATGTTGTCGTTCGATTCGCCCAGTCGAGTGGAATATAGCAGCGATGTGCCAGTGGAGTTCAATCTGGCTACAAACAGAATGCCGGGAGCCGCTGGATTCGCTGGTTCCAAGGCCTGCGCGGTTACGGGGAAATCTGAAGAGTAGGTATAGCCCGCAACAACTGCGTTTCCGGCGTGATCAAGCGCTATAGCATTTGCTCCATCCCATTGGTTTCCACCTAGATAAGTCGAATAGACGAGGTTGCTCCCCCCGGGATTCAACTCCGTGACAAAGGCGGTTGTGAAAAAATGCGCTTTGAACGTAGGTTGGAATGCTCCCGCAGTCACAGGGAAGTCAATTGCTGTCGTGTCGCCCACAACGAACGCGTTTCCTGACTTGTCCAACGTGAGCGCAGTCGCGGAGCTGAAAGGAGGCGTTCCACCCGGAACCCCGATCCCATACCCACCACGATTCCCACCGAGAAAAGTGGAATAAGAGAGCGCGGTACCGCTTGAGTTCACCTTCGTGATGAAGGCGCCCGAATTACCTGGGAGGATGGTCTGAAATGCTCCAGGAGTGACCGGAAAATCGCTTGCCGAGGTCGATCCTGCAATGTACGCATTTCCAGCGCTGTCGATCCCTATCCCGGTTGACCCGCTGTAATTGCTACCGCCGAAGTACGTGGAGTAGACGAGATCAGAGCCAGTCGAGTTCAACTTGGTTACGAAGACGTTATACCGCTGCTTGTTCTGTAGCGGGGCAGGCTTTATTGGAAAGTCGGAAGAAAGGGTCACGCCGGTGACGTACGCATTGCCCGAACCGTCGACGGCGATGGCCGTCCCCGCCTCTTGATAGCCTCCACCAAGGAAGGTGGAATAGTCCAGCGTATCCCCGTTGGCATCGAGCTTGGCAACAAATGCAGTGTTTAAGCCAGCCTTCTTCACAGTTTGGAAAGCGCCAGCTGTTACAGGAAAATTGTAGGAGTCTGTCGATCCGGTCACATAAGCGCTCCCCATGCTGTCTACAGCGATACTCAACGTGGATGGGCTCTCATACCTTCCCCCTAAATAAGTCGAGTAAACGAGCCCAGAACCCGTCGGGTTTAGCTTCGAAATGAAAATCGTGCCCGCCGACGGCGATTCGTTCGTAGTTTGAAAGGCGCCACTAGTTACAGGGAAATCGAGTGCGGTTGTGTATCCAGTCACGTAGGCGTTTCCTGTGCCGTCGATGGTCAAAGAGTACACGCCGTTGACACCGCTGGCAGCTGTACTCGCACCACCTAGAAACGTGGAGTAGATGAGCACCGGATCGATCACCAGCGCCTGCGCATGGTCATACTCACCGAGCGTGAACCCCACCGAGCTATGCGCCATCAGCGTGAACTTGCCTTCCACGCTGCGCCGCTGGCCGTTCACGTCCTGGTAGATGACCGGCTTGTGGAACGCAATCTGCCCATCCTTTGCGGAGACGGCGAGGTCGCCGTCTTTCGTCAGCGCCAGCTTGCGCGCGCCGTCAAAGTGCAGCCGGATGGCTTTGGCATCGGCCTGCGGAGCGACCACGAAGTCGTACTCCAGCTGGCTCTGGTTACCGTAGTAGACCAGGTCCACGCCGGGATACACCCCGGCGAACTTCACCTTGGAGTAGGTGGGGAT
>CBJOJD010000483.1:0-3480 GCA_966443485.1 uncultured bacterium
TAAAAGCAATGTACACTATCTGTTCTCTGTTCGCAATATGTTCTTTTGCGGATTTGGGTACTGTCCGTATTTAACCCCAAGTGTCCTAAGCTGAATTGGAGGGTGTCCTAATTCCAAAAGTTAACAATTGATGGCGAAACCAGAACAGTGGTCTGGTAGTTTTACCGGCATCACCGAGCGGATCGTGGCAACTATCGGTGACGAGAACGCTGACTGCGCTCCCGCCTTCCTCTCATGGAAAGGAGCGCGCCATGACTCAGCATCGGCGTCGTTTCAAGCAGCAATTGACCCTTCAAGACCGGCTTACCTCTTGGTCGAAAGAGGTGCTAGAGCAAGCCAAGAAGCTCCCGCCCGGTCCTGATCGCGACGTCCTTATAAGAAAGGCACGGCAAGCCGACGTAGCGTCCCATCTTAATGATTGGGCAAACTCTTCCGGGCTACAGCCGCCGAAGTAGTTAGATGCAGTAAGGCCGCCTCAGTGGGCGGCCTCTTTCATTTCAAAGGATGCTAAGCAGGTACGCCAATTCACGCTGATAGCGTTCGGCAGACGAATTCACCTGCAGGCGCTTCCCTTCCACCATATGAAAGCTACCGATCTTAAGCCGCGAAATCGGAATGCTTTTGGCGCCGCTGATACGGCCTGACGACACGAAATCGTCGGTAATGACGAAGGAGTCTGCAGGGTTGGCGTGATCGAAAAGGCTTGCATACTTCTCTGCAATCGACAGAGCCCGCTCAACGTACATTCTTGACGCGCGGTCCGGAGTCGCGCGGAGCTGGCTCTTAGACCCAACCATGGTCATAACAATTGCCGCGACCCGAGGCGCTGGCCGTCCGCCGGCACGCTCGTTCCACATGACGAAGTCACGCGCGGGATTGGACAGCAGGTCCAGCGTCAATTCCAGCGAGTCGATTGAATGTTCATCGACGCGTACAGGAATGATAATCGCATCCGCAGCGCACCAAGCCAAATGCGTCCCGCCGGCATAAAAGGGGCTAGTATCAAGGAGGATGCCTTCGGCCTTCTTCTCCTCCGCTTCCTTGTCGAGAACGGTCTTTAGGCACTCCAGCAGCGATTTCACTGCCGTTGGCTTATTCTGCGTGTAGGCGGTCTGCAGTTGCTGGTACAGCGTTGATGGGAAGGCGAACATCAACGGATCGCCGGGGATGACATGCGATGTTTTCACCGTCTTGAACGGATCGCAGTAGTTCGACACCCGGTACGACAAATCCTCCGGAGCAGTTCCGAAAGCCGGTCCTAGCAGCATGGGCTGCAGAGCTGCCAGAATCGAAACCTCCGGCTCCGCGTCTCTCAGAAGCGTTTCAGTGAGGTTGCATTGGGGGCACAGGTCGCCGATCAGCATCGACCTGGATGTCGCAAGCTCATAGGCGAGATTGAAAGCCAGCGTCGATTTTCCGACGCCGCCCCGGAGCGTTGAGATGGCGTAGCTCCGATATTTGAGCCCGCCTGACCGCTTGAACCCCTCTTCCACAACCTTTCCATGGGTCTCTAGGACCGCATCGACGGCAGCCATTCAGGCCTTCCTTCTGCTGGTTCACCAGCGGAATGCAGGTGACGCTGGACACCCTTATACCCTGCAGGTGCTGCTGGAGCAACAAAATACTGCAGGTGATGCAGGTGGTGCTGGACATGCTGGCGAAGATGGGTTAAAGATTCGTCATGGTTGCTCAGACACACACAAGCAAACGCCCCGCCGGCCTTTCGGCTGGCGGGGCGTTTTTGTGTGCGGAAGCGTGGCAGAGTGGCCTATTGCACCGAGCTTACCCCTCGGCGGACCTTTGGGCGTCCAAACCCCTCGCAGGGTCCCGTCAGTTCGAATCTGACCGCTTCCACCATCAAACCAGTGGGGCCGTCGTGGTTGCAGCCGCAACGACCCCTGATCGCAAACCCCGGGATTCGGCCCCAGTGAGTGCAACCTACTGGTATATACGCCTTGCAGGGCGTGTTTTCCAGAACGCTTGCGGGCCTTCCCCAATAACGGATTCGGCCCGCCATGAACGAACTCTCCCGCGAACAGAAAATACTCGTCATCTCCTGCCTCACCGAAGGCCAGAGCATCCGCGCCACTGAGCGTCTTACCGGCATCCACCGCGACACCATCATGCGTCTTGGGGAGCGCATCGGCCGGGGCTGCGCCGAGCTGCACGACCGCATGATGGTTGGCGTCCGCGTCGGCCGCATCGAGCTTGATGAGATCTGGGGTTACGTCGGCAAAAAGCAGAAGCGCGTTGAGCGCCATGAGATCAGCCACAAGGGCGATCAGTATTCATTCATTGCTCTTGGCTCTGCCAGCCGCGCCATCAGTTACCGCACAGGCAAGCGTGATAGCGAGAATACGGACCTGTTTACGCAGGACTTGCGCGAACGCGTGCTTGGCGAGCCAGAGATCAGCACTGATGGCTTCCTGCCCTACCAGAACGCCATCCGCGATGCCTTCCGGGGCAAGGCCCACCATGGCGTGATCGTAAAGACCTACAGCGTAACCAACCTGGCCGTAAAAGATGCCGCCCGCCGCTATAGCCCCGCTGAGGTAATCGCAGTAGAGCGTGAGGTAGTAAGCGGCTTCCCGGTCAAAATTTCGACCAGCTACGTTGAGCGCCAGAACCTCACGCTGCGCATGACGCAGAAGCGGTTCGCTCGCCTTACCAACGGCTTCTCAAAGAAGCTCAGCAACCACGCTGCGGCGGTCAGCCTATACGTGGCCCATTACAATCTCTGCCGCGTGCATGAGTCCCTGCGGACCACGCCAGCGGTCGCCATTGGGGTTGCTGATCGCGTCTGGACGATTGGGGATTTGATTGATGCGGTGCTGCCGTTGGAGCCGAAGAAGCCGGTTCGGGTAACGCGCAACTTCCGAGTAATCGACGGCGGCAAATCGTAAAAGAAAAAGGGCGCGGTCATCTGCGACCGCGCCGTGACTTCCTATCGTATCAAACGCTTTTGCCGGTCTTGAATTTCCCGGTCGATTGCGAAACGGACATTTGCAGCAGTGCGTCCGGTGGCCTCTTTGCATTCGGCGTTTCCGCGCGAATCTTCCACTGTGATCCGTTGTGTCGCCAAAGCTTCCGTCAATTTAATAGCGGACAGTTCAACGATATCGAACTTATCCCGGAGGTTGGTGCCCTTCGGAAGGTTGCGCTGTTGCCGAAGCCGCCATGCAGGAGCATCGAACAGCTTGAGATAGGCTTCGTCGGTGCAGTCGCGATAACCGCGCCCGACAACGTCGTGATCCCGCAAGGTCTCGGTGTATCCGTTGCGAATCGCGCGCGCCTCAGCCCTGGTCGCGACCCAAAGGTTCGCTTCTGGAGAAGCGCGCTCCAGCACCTCGTCGGCAAGCGTTGGATCACCTGCCCGATACCGGAGCCAGACTTCGCGGACTTCAACCTCAAGCTTGGGACTCAAATAGCCGGCATAGGCACAGGCAAGAACGGGATGGGCGAAGGTGCCTCCCCCTCTAC
>CBJOJD010000484.1:0-3477 GCA_966443485.1 uncultured bacterium
GATGTCGGTGCCTGCGCAATGGCGCTCCCGACAAATAGGCCCAGCCCACACACAGCCGTCCATGCAGCGACAGGAACGGGGAGCCCGCGTCGCCAAGTGATGTGATTTCTCACCATAACGTGCAAAAGGACAAAGAGTCCTGAGGAAATAGACGCATGGAAATCCCAAGCTCTCATTCTACTGCCGGTTTTAGGTGAGAAATAGTGGCTCTATGACGACTCAGTCTTGGTCACCGCGGCCTTGATTAGCAGATCGCCGATGGAGCGGCGAGGTGATCCGCGCACGATAGATGTCAGGGAAATGTGGAGATCGATAATTAATGACTCTCGATAAGTCTCCGAGAGTATCATCGCTGCAGCTTAGGTTTCTTCTCAGGTTACGGGCGTTTTGCATTCACTGGCCGGAAGACCATGAAGCTGGTTTTCCTCTTTCCCAGATCATAGGAGGCGCTGATGCAAGTTGTACTCCAGGATCTCCGCTTTGCGCTGCGGCAATTCGTGCGCAATCCAGGCTTCTCGCTCACCGCAGTGCTTTCTCTGACCCTTGGTATTGGCGCCACTGTCGCCGTCTACAGCATCCTTTACGATGCTGTGCTCCATCCCTGGCCCTATACAGGGATGGACCGCATCTGCGATGTGTGGATCACGGACAGCGCGGGCCGTGACGGAACCTGGGGCCTGACCGGTCCGCAAGTTCGCCTGCTACGGCAAAGCCATGCTGTTGAGGATGTAGTTGCCTCCTCGTCATCGCAAGAGATGGTGACCGGTGGGGATGTGCCCGAAAATGTGCGGGTCATCGAAATGACGGGCACGCATCTGCAATTCCTCGGCCTGACGCCGCTACTAGGTCGTATTTTCGGTCCCGCTGACGCGCCCGACGGTCAGGATCCGCAGGCGGTGGCCGTGCTGCGATACACATTCTGGCAGCGGCATTACCGTGGTGATCCCGCAGTGGTGGGCAAAAGCATACAGCTTGACCATAAGGCCTACACGATTATCGGTGTGATGCCAGTGCGCTTCACATGGGGCGATGGAGACGTCCTGGTTCCGATGAAGATGGCAACGGATCAGATACATCGGTACAGCACGAAAATCAAGTTGAAACCCGGGATCAGCTTCGCCGCGGCCACGGAGGAATTCCGTCCCCTCTTCCAGGAGTTCAACAAACAGACGCCGAATGTATTTCCCAAACAATTCAAGATCAGCGTACGCGGACTGGCGGAGACCTACACGCGCGATCTCAAAAAGACCATGAATCTGCTCTTTGCGGCAGTTGTGCTGCTGCTGGCGATCGGTTGCGGCAATCTTTCGATTCTGCTGCTGGCGCGTGGCACAGCGCGCCAGCATGAGTTCGCAGTACGCTCGGCTGTGGGAGCTAGCGGAGTGCGTATCGTACGTCAGCTCCTCACGGAATCGCTTCTGCTATCCATGGCGGGAGCTGTGCTCGGAGTGTTCGTCGCTTATCGGGCGATCGGATTTATCGTTCCGCGGCTTCCCGAATACTCCTATCCTTACGAGGCCGACTTCCACATCAATCTGCCCGTCCTGTTCTTCAGCGTGGGATTGGCGGTTCTCAGCGGAGTCATCTTCGGTCTATTCCCAGCCCTGCAATCGTCGCAGCCGGAAATCAGCCAAATCATGCAGGCCGGCACGCGCCGCCTCACCGGCAGTGTGAAAGGAAGGCGCATGCACACCGCGCTGATTGGCGGCCAGATCGCACTGACCCTGCTTCTGATGACCGCAGCCGGTACGGCTATTCAGAGTTTCATTCGCATGAACACCGTGCCGCTCGGTTATGAACCGCAGCACGTGATGTCCGTCGAAATTCCGATTCACGAGAACGCCCACACCAACTGGGCGGATCGCGCCCGCTACTTCACTGATCTTCGAGACAAGATTGCGGCGACGCCTGGCGTCATTTCCGCGGGCATTTCCAGCAACGCGACACCACCCGACAGCGGATTCACGTTACCGGTTGAGATTCTCGGCAAATCGGCCGAACAGGCGCAGGAGGCTCACGTGGAACTCGTCGGCCCCGAATACTTCTCCATCCTGCGCATTCCGCTAGGCAGAGGCCGCATTTGGAACCAGAGTGAGATCGCACGTGGCGCCACGTTGGTTTTGGTGAACCAGGCGTTTGTGCGTCATTATCTCGGTGGCATAGACGCCGTGGGTCATTCTCTGCGCGTTCCCCGGTTCGCCACTCTCCCGCCCAGATTGTTAACCGCCAATGGAGCCGCGGGATGGCTCGAGATCATTGGTGTGGTGGGCGATTCACTGAATGACGGATTGAACAAGCCGGTGGCACCGGCGGTATATGCGCCTTATACGCTGATGATGGCTCCGTTCACCCAGGTCTTGGTTCGCGCGCAGGGGGAACCGCTTACCCTGCTCCACAGCATCCGCCAGCAATTAGCTTCGCTCGATGCAGATCAACAGATAATCAACGATATCCGCGACCTTGAAGGCTGGATTCAGCGCGAGCCGGAATATCAGCGCGGACGGCTCATATCGATTCTCTTCGGGGCCTTTGCCTTTTTGGGGTTAACTCTTGCTGCAGTGGGACTCTACAGCGTTGTCTCGTATACGGTCGTGCAGCGGACAAGCGAGCTCGGGGTGCGTGTCGCACTGGGAGCGCGCCGCGGCGATATTCTCCGCCTTGTCGCTCTGACAGCCGGCACCAGCGTAGGAATCGGAATCGCTGTGGGACTGGCGCTGAGCCTGAGTTTGAACCGTCTGATCGCGCGCTGGATCGAGAGCGGCACGCGGGATCCGTGGATGATGCTGATAGCTTCGCTGGTGCTCATCGCGGTCGCGGCGTTAGCCTGTGTTATCCCTGCAATGCGTGCCACTGCTGTCCACCCCATGGTGGCCCTGCGATGCGAATAGGGCATGTGCGCATTGTTTGTAGATTCTGTTTCGTCGGTGAGGGACTCGGGAATTTATCCCTTGGCGAGCACCGATGACTACATTCTGAACCCAACGAAGACTTCTCGGTTGTCAAGACGATACCTTTGCACCGGAACTCAGTTGTCGGTTTCAGGTCGAAGCACTCATCGGCGCCGACTGCAGTACGTTTCCCAGATCTCGAGGCTCTGCATAATTCAGATCTGACCCCGGATAATGAACCGTTCTCAGGGATCAGGACGGCGACCAGCGGGGAGGCAGGCTACTGCTTTCGAAGAGAACTTCTGCCCAAATCCCACGGTCCGTTCATTCAGGACTCGTGTGTTTCCTCGAGATTGTCAGGACGCGCACCAGTTGAGCGGAGCAACGAGATCAACGGTATCGATAACACCCTTGCAGGCAGTGACTACGTCTCGCTCAATGAGGAAACCATGGCACTGCGCCCCAATGCTGGCTAGCGGATATGGTGTTAGAGGCAACGTATCATCGTGCCGCCGATCCAGTCACTTACAAAGCCGCTAGATGATCGTAGCTCGAACGCGATCCTCGCACTTACACTTACATCTTCGCA
>CBJOJD010000485.1:0-3422 GCA_966443485.1 uncultured bacterium
GAAACCTGCCCTCGTTTGTGATCACTGCGCCGGCGATCGGAGTTCCCGGCCTCATCTGGTACTTGAGAATCTGCTTGCCGCCTTCGCGAAACTCGCACCCGAACTCCAGCAGCTCAGAATGCTCGCCTCCGCCCATCCAGCGCTGCAATTTGTTGGGGTCGCTCAAAGCCGCGAAGACCACGCCCGCAGGCTTCGAAAAGCTCCGCTCCACTACGCACGTCGCATGCACAACCTTCGGTTCCAGCTTTGCTGCCATCATCATCTTCAACCTCCATCGCCTTTATTACTGAAGCGCAGACTTGAGTATTTACCGGTCTCGGATAATTGTCAAGTATATACTTCACTATTCTTTCCTGCGTCCAGAGATGTTCTCCCACAACGCCGTCCCAATGCAGTGTCGTCTTGAGCGGCGTAAAGCATCTGCGCTGAAAATCGCCAACTGGACGCGAGGAGCAGCAGCTTTCAGGCCGCTCAGACTGGGCGCCTGAAAATAAGCTGCCATTGGTTGGCGTAATCATTCCGCCGAAAGTCCCAACATCACGGGTGGAAGAAGAACTTGAACCGATCTCCTGGTTTCAGATGCAAGCGCTCACGTAAAGAACAAGCCACTATTTCAAAGGTCGTCCCAGTTCTACGAGCGCATCGGGCTTTTCATGTCAACTGAGTACGAAGATCCTTCAGAACTGCAGCTTAGAGTTCGCGAATTGCGGTCACGGGGTTCCGGAGCATTGCTCGACGTGCGGGAAGAAAGCATGCCAGCAACGACATAGCTCCCAGAAGCGCGAGGACGGAGGTCATGGTGACTGGATCGTCGGCGCCGATTCCGTACAACAGCCGGGCGATGAGCCGTGTCAGTCCCAGTGCAAACGCCAATCCCACAGCCAACCCGATGCCTGTGAGCCATAGTCCCTGCAACAGCACGAGCCGCAGCACGTCCACCCGGGAAGCACCGAGAGCCATGCGCACTCCGATCTCGTGGGTCCGCATTTGCGTTCGATAGGCCACGACTCCGTAGATGCCGGTTACGGCGAGAACCAGCCCGATCAGCGCGAACATTCCCGCCAGGGTGCTCTGGATGACGGCGAAGCTGCTCGCCAACTGGGTGCACTCCCGCATGGAACGCACATCGAAAACCGGCAGCCGTGTATCGATCCCGTGAATGGCGTTTTCCACCGCGGGCGCCAGGTCGAGGGGATTGCCCTCGGTCTCTACCTGCACGATCGTCTCGTACCCCGCCTGGAAAAAGCTCATGTAGACCATAGGCTCCGGTAGCTCATTCATTAACATATGTTTCGAATTTTTCGCGACGCCGACCACGGTGAAAGGCATGCCCCATATCCTGAGCTTCTTTCCCAGCGGATCCTGTCCCGGCCAGTAGTGCTTCGCCGCGGTCTGATCCACGATGAGTACCCGCGGAGCCTTTTCATCGTCATCCGGTGTGAACTCGCGTCCTTCCAAGATGGGCATATGAAGGGATTCGAAATACCGTGCGGACACCTCGGCGTGGTATACCTGCAAAGATTCATGTGGGTGTGGCACATACCCCTCCGGATACGCATCGTCGCCCTTGTGGGTCAGGGTCATCGGAATCCAGTCGGTAAAAGACACAGCCTTCACGCCGGGCAATGCCGACAGGCGATCAAGAATCTTGTGACGGATCATCTGTTCCTCGTCGTGGCTGTAGCCGGCGATATTCAGTCCCACGGTGGCAGTGAGAATGTGGTCCTGCTCAAATCCGGGATTCGCGCTGGCAAGGTTCCGCAGTGTTCGCAGAAATAGCCCGGAGCACAACAGCAGTGGAAGGGAAACCGCGATTTGCGCCACCACCAGTCCGCTGAGCAGTTTCCGGTTGCGGGAGCCGCCGGAGATACTCCCAGACTCTGCCTTGAGTACCTCAACGGCCGGCGCGTGAGAGGAACGCCAGGCGGGGAGCGCGCCGCAGAGCATGGCGGCCAACAGGGAAAACATCGCAATCCCGATCACAACGTTGTGGTCCATGCTCCCATTCAAGGTAGTAGGATTCGAGCCCGCCCGAAAAAACCATCCGAATGTTTTCGCTGTCCACGTTGTCAACACGAGGGCGACGGCTCCTGCGACGATGGAAAGCATCGCGCCCTCCAACACCATCTGCCGCACCAGTTGCATGCGATTCGCCCCAAGCGACTGCCGGATGGCAAGCTCACGCCGCCGCGCTACAAACCGCACCAACGTGAGCGTCGCCACGTTCGCGCAGGTCAGCAACAGCACAAGGGCGGCGAAGGCCAGCAAGATGGGCAGCGTGGCCGCCATGAATCCGTTGGCGCCGAATGGCGAGCGCCACATGGGATCCAGAGTGATCCGGTTCTCGCCCAGATGATCGTTCGGATACGCCGCCACAATGTGGCGCATCAGGGTGTCAAGATCCTGGGCCGCCTGGTCACGGCTCACTCCGGGCCGCAATCTTCCGATCACATTCAGCCAGACCGCACCGCCACTGCGATGCGTCCTCCGCCACGCATCATTCCCGAGGGGATCGAGCGTTACCCACAGATCGTCACGCAGCCCGGGCATTGCTCCCACAACCCCCTCCGGCGCCACGCCGATCACCGTCAGAGGATGCCGGGCTATCTCAATCGACTTGCCCACAATTGCCGGGTCTGCGGCATAGCGCGTCTTCCACAGCGAATAACTCAAGATCACGTTGGGAACCGCATCTGGCCGCGTCTCTTCTTCGGGCAGAAAGAATCGTCCCAGCATCGGCTTGATGCCGAGCACATCGAAATAGTTCGCCGTCACGTTCGCTATGAAGACACGCTCCGGCTGTGCGCCGCCAGTCAGCGTGATCCAATCGTGATGAAAGGCAAGCATTCCGGAGAGGGTGTGGTTCTGCTCGCGCAGATCGCGATAGTCGAGATACGAGAAGGGGGGAACGGGTGAAAAACTTCGTTCTCCCCGCTGCAGGCTCACGAGCTCGCCCGTTTTGCGCGCGCCCGGAATCGGACGCAGCATGGTGCCGTCGATCCAACTGAATACGGTGCTATTGGCGCAGATCGCTACGGCCAACATCGCCGTCGCGGTGATCGTAAACCCGGGGCTCTTGCGCAGTTGCCGCAGGGCATAGCGAACATCCCGGCCTAGTTGTTCAAGCCAGCCTTGGCCCCACATCTCGTGCGTGACATCTTGCACTAGAGGAACATTTCCAAATTCCCGCGCCGCGGCTTCACGCGCCGACTCTGCCGACTCGCCTCGCGCTACTCGATCTGCAATCGCCATCTGCAGGTGCGCGTCAATCTCTTCCTGCAATTCGCGCTTGCGGCGCTGAAAACCGAAGCTCGGAATCCACTTCATGACTCACTCTCCTCCGGCTTGATGTACATGACCGACCCAATCGCTTCGACAATCCGCTCCCATCGGCCCAGATCCGAGGCCAACTGCTTTTTCCC
>CBJOJD010000486.1:0-3420 GCA_966443485.1 uncultured bacterium
GGAACGCTGGGGATTATCGCAGCGCTGTTTACGTTTATTCCGAATCTTGGACCCGTGCTGTCGGCACTTCCGGCCGCGCTCATCGCGTTTTCTCTGGGTCCTGAGAAGTGTGCCCTGGCAGTTCTGGTGTTTTGCCTGGCTCATTTCTTGGAGGGGAACATCGTGACGCCGATCGCGGAGCGGCGATTGGTGAAGCTGCCACCTGTGCTGACGTTGTCCGTGCAGCTATCGCTGGCGGCGCTGGTGGGATCCCTGGGGATTGTTCTGGCCGCTCCGCTGCTGGCTGCGGTGTTTGGAGCGTTGCGCTCCATGCAGTCAGCAGCCGCGGGTGAGGCTGCGATCGATGCGATCGGAGGAAGGAGGTCGGGACCCTCTCGATGGAGGGCTCAAGATGGAGCGGCATGAGAGCCGCGGTGAGGTTCCGGGTCATCGGACGGATGAATGCGGAGCCCCAGCCGCAGCGCTTGGTAGCACGATCAGGTCGAGCCGGGCCTTGGGCTTGTGAGTTAAGCCAGAAGGGTCAAGATGCCGCTTGGGACGGCCTGGTTACACCACAACGGAAATGAAAAGGAGGACCGCGATGAAAGGACTTGTGCGGAAAGTCGCGTTGATTGCACTGCCGATCTTTGCGATTCTGTTTCTAGGAGTCTCTGGATTGCGAGCACAATCTGCTGATTCCGAGAAGATCACCAAGCTTCTTGAACAGGTGAGGGAGCACGCGGTGCTGGCAGAGCAGGATGCGGAGCTTCTGGAATCCTATGCGCACTCTTCATTGGGTTGGCAATCGCACGCCAACCGCATTGAACGCATGAAGGATCACGTGAACGAGCTGATCGGTGACTTCAACGAAGCCAAGACTCTGCGTTCTGATGGATCGCCCTGGCAGCAGGAGACGATCGACCATCTAGAGCCGCTGCTGCAGGGAATGGCGAATCACCTCTCGGCCTGCATTGAGCATCTGAATGCCAATCAGCAGAAGGTGAATATGAAGCCTTGGAAGGACTACATCCGCGCCAACCACGACTACGCCTCGAAGACCGCGGATCTGATCCGCGACTACGTGGATTACGGTGAGGCTCGGACCAAGGTGGATACGCTGGAGAAGAAGTTGGAGATGCCATCCACGCCCGGCGAGGAATAGCAGGCGGCCAACCGGTTGCGATGTGATGGAAGTCTGTTCATGAACCTTCGGGGCGGCGAGTAGACACTTGGTCTGATTTCGCCGCCCAGTCGGAGGTCTTCGCACTGGTGCGCCCCAGTGTGTCTGTCAGTCCGTATTTGGCAACCTTGTAGCCGAGATCGCTGCGAGAGAGATCGAGATGTCGGGCGGCTTCTGCCTGAACCCCGTTGGAGACGGCGAGAGCTCGTTCGATGAGGCCTTTCTCCAATCCGGCGAGCGTATCGCGCAGGTTGAGGTGAAGAGGAAGTCGAGAGACCAGTGTGTCGATGCTCCATTCCTGCTGCGCCGTAGGAGAAGGCAGGGGCAGTGCGGGAAGAAGAAAGTCCTCTGGCTGGAGGTCCGGGTGCTGGCTGAGGATGAGCGCGCGCTCGAGTAGGTTTCGCAGCTCGCGAATGTTGCCAGGGAAGTTGTAGTCGCTGAGGCGAGCGAGAGCAGCGGAACTGACCCGCCGTGGCGAAACCTTCATCTCCTCTGCAATACGGAGGCAGAGTATTCTGCACAACTCGGAGAGGTCGGTGCGGCGCTCGCGAAGTGGTGGCAAATGGATGGGAACGACCGCCAGTCGGTAGTAAAGGTCTTCGCGAAAGAGCCCTTCGCGGGTGCGATCTTGCAGGTTGCGGTGGGTTGCAGCCAAGACACGCACGTCCACGCGCCGGGTATTGGTGGACCCGATCCGTTGAATCTCTCCTGAAGCAAGAACCCGCAGGAGCTTCGCCTGCGCTGCTGCGGTCAACTCCGCGACCTCATCCAGGAAGAGCGTGCCATTGTGTGCGGCTTCAAACAGGCCAGCCCTGGCCTTGTCGGCGCCTGTAAACGCACCGCGTTCGTGGCCGAACAACTCGCTTTCAATGAGTGTCTCTGTCACGGCTGCACAGTTGATTGCGATGAAGGGCCGATCGGATCGTTGGCTATTTTTGTGGATAGCCCGGGCAACGAGTTCTTTGCCTGTGCCTGTTTCGCCGGTGATCAGCACGGTTGAATTCGTCGCTGCGACTCGCATAATGAGTTCGCGCACGGCTCGGATCTCCTGGCAGTCGCCCAGGATATCGTCCGCACCTTCGAGCTTGCGCATGGTGCTCTTGAGAACGGCATTTTCTCGCAGGAGGGAGGTGTGTTCGCTGGCTCGACGGATGGCGGCACGAACCACGTCGGGGACGAATGGCTTGGTGAGGAAGTCGAAGGCGCCCTGCCGCATGCTCTCCACAGCCAGCTCAAGCGTCCCAACGGCGGTGAGAAAGATGACAGAGGTGCTCGCGTCGTCCTCCTGTGCCGCATGGAGCACGTCCAGACCCGAGCCGTCGGGCATCTTCTGATCGGTAAGGACGACGTCGAAGTCTTCGCGGCGGAGAAGATTGATGGCCTCGGAGACTCCCGCCGCTTCCACCACGACGTGTGCGTCGCGTTGGAGATTCACGGAGAGGATCCTCCTCATTCCCGGCTCATCGTCAATGACCAACACCTTAGCCATGGTCTTTGTCTCCGCTGCGTGCAGTGCTTCGGCAATGTTCAAGAGCCAGGGTGAAGACCACCGCGCCCTTCTGATTTTTGCTGACCCACAGGTCTCCACCGTGCGCTTGAGCTACTCCTCGGGCGATGGCGAGTCCGAGGCCAGTTCCGGTGCTCTTTGTCGTAAAGAATGGTTCGAAGATATGGGATAAGTGCTTATGGGCGATGGCATCTCCGGAGTTTTCGACGTCAATCTGAAGCTGGCCATCTTGAACCCGGGCTCGGAACTCGATGTGGCCATGGGTCGGGGTTGCGTCGATCGCGTTCAGGCTTAAATTGACGAGAGCGCCCTCGACCTGGGATGGATCGATCTCAAAGGCTTCGTTGCTCCAGGACTGAAGGTGTACCGCGATGGATTTGGCGGCGGCACGAAGCCGGGTGGCATTTGCCACGTGATGCAGGATGTCGTCGATAGAGCAGGGCGCTCGCTGGGGCAGGGAAGGGCGGGCATAGGCGAGGAAGTCAGAGGTCAGGTGCTCCAGGCGTTTTGCTTCGCGAAGGGCTATGCCGAACATCTCTTCGCGCTCGGCTGCTTCCGCATTCGGATAGGCCGCGGTGTGGAGGGAGCTGACAATCATCGCCACTGGGTTTCGGATTTCGTGGGAGATGCCGCTGGCGAGTCTTCCGATGGCGGCCAGCTTCTCTTCCCGAGCTAGCTTTTCCCGCGCCGCATCCACTTCATTCAGCTTTTGACAGAGCATGGATTCTTTGTTTCGCAGCTGGTTAACTAACGA
>CBJOJD010000487.1:0-3408 GCA_966443485.1 uncultured bacterium
CTCGTTCTGGATCTTGGTGGCTCCGGCGATGTGGTTCGCGGGCAAACCGATTGGGTTGGCAGTGAGCCAGGTGACGTCGGTGGTGTGGCGATACATTGTGGCATCCGCGCTCGGTGGGACGATGGCGTGGTTGTTGTTGCCTCGACTGGGAACGGTGGCGAGCGCAACAGGAGCAGGGGGCGCAGCGTTGCGCATCGGTTGTGGCACGGTGCTGTTTGCCGTGCTGTACCTGGCGCTAGTGATCCTGTTGCATGGCGGGCTTGCTCCTTTGAAGACCATCGCCAAGCTGATGCAGGAGATGAGGCCGGGGAAGGGTGCGGTCGCGGAGACAGGAACGGTGCGGGCGCGAGTGCAGCAGGAGACGGCCGCCGTTCTTGGCGCGGGGCAGAAGTGAGGCGATGATGCGGGCCTGTATGCTGGCGTACACCTTTTATGACGCGGACAACCGCGTGCGGCGCTATGCCGAGGCGTTGGCCAAGCGCGGCGACGAGGTGGAGGCGATTGCGTTGGCGCGGCCGGGCCAGCCGGCGTTCGAGGTCATTCAGGGTGTAAGGGTGTTTCGCATCCAGACGCGGGTGATCGACGAGACCGGGCCATTCAGTTATCTCATCAAGCTGCTCACGTTCTTCTTTCGATCGGCGTGGGTGCTGGCGGTGCACCATGTGCGCCGGCCTTACGGGCTGATTCACGTGCACTCCGTGCCGGACTTCGAGGTGTTTGCGACGCTGGTTCCGCGGCTGCTGGGAGCGCGCGTGATCCTGGACATTCACGACATTGTGCCCGAGTTCTATGCCAGCAAGTTCAAGGTACGGCCGGAGTCCATGGTATTTCGGGCGCTGGTGTGGCTGGAGCAACTTTCGATTGCCTACTCCAGTCATGTGATCATCTCCAACGATCTGTGGCGGGAGAAGCTGGTGCGCAGGTCTGTGCGGCCGCAGAAGTGTACGTCGCTGATCAACTATCCTGACCCGTCGATTTTTTCGCCGCGGCCACGGCCAGCGTCGGGGAGCGAGGAGTTCGTGATGTGCTATCCGGGCACGCTGAGTTGGCATCAGGGACTGGATATCGCGATCGAGGCAGTGGCTTTGTTGCGCGATCGGGCTCCCGGATTGCGGTTCTTGATCATCGGCGACGGACCGGATCGGCAGAGCCTGCGCGATCTGGTGCGGAAGCGCGATCTGGAGGATCGGGTGAGTATCTCCGGACTCATTCCACTGGAAGAGGTGGCGGAGATCATGGCCAGCGTCGACCTGGGCGTGGTGCCGAAGCGCAGCGATTCCTTCGGAGACGAGGCATTCAGCACCAAGATCATGGAGTTTATGGCGATGGGCGTGCCGGTGATCGCGTCGCGCACGCGCATCGATCAGTACTACTTCAGCGGCGATCTGGTGCAGTTCTTCGAGTCCGGCGATGCGCACGATCTGGCGGAGAAGATCGCGCAGCTGATGGAGGAGACGGCGCGACGGACGGAGTTGCAGGCAGCGAGTTGGCGGTTTATCGCACGCAACAACTGGGATGTGAAGAAGCACGAATACCTGGGATTGGTGGACCAGCTGGTGGCGAGCGTATGAAGCGATGGTTCGCCCTGGCCGTCCTTTGTTCAGTGCTGACCGGGCTGGCGGAGGCGCAGTTATGGTCATCCCTGCTGAAGAGCGATGAGGCGATCGACTGGTCGTCGGCAGGAGTAGGCGGGATTCCAGAGCGGAGGGTGGCGTGCGCGGTGGTGAATGCGCCCGCAGATACTGCAGAGATCAATGCACGGTTGGCGGCGTGTCCGGCGGGGCAGGCGGTGGTGCTTGGGGTGGGGACTTACGAGATCGCAGGCACGATTCGCGTTCCCGCGGAGGTTACGTTGCGTGGAGCCGGCGCCGACCGCACGGTGCTGAACGCGACGGGCCGCGGCGGAGCGATTGTCCAGATGGGTGGTGGAGATGTTGCCTTCATGCCGCGGGCTCTTGTTAGCTCGGCGCAGGCGGGCGCAAGCCGCGTGGAGTTGGCGAGCACGGAGGGGATGGCGGTGGGGAGCTATCTCGTGATCACGGAGGAGAACGATGGGGTGTTCGTGAGCACAGCCGGCAGCGGTGGAAGGTGTACCTGGTGCGATGGAGGCTGGACCAAGGACGGCGAGTACGCGCGGGGGCAGATCGTGGAGGTGAAGTCGATTGCGGATAAGTGGGTGACGATCTGGCCGGCCCTCTACAGCGCCTATCAGCACGGGCCGATTGCGGTTCCGTTTCGCATGGCTGCGGTCCGGGCGGGGGTCGAGGATCTGCAGGTGCGAGCGAATAACACCGGTTACGCGGCGAACTTTGCGATGGAGGCCTGTGCGTATTGCTGGATCAAAGGGGTGGAGTCGAACTACGCGGATGGCGATCATGTGAGCGTGCGCTGGGGATTTCACGATGAGGTTCGCGATAGTTATTTCTCGAATGCGTTCTTGCACGTGCCTGGGGAGTTCGACTCGGACATTCGGCTGGCGCTGAAGACGACGGCGACGCTGGTGGAGAACAACATCATCGAGCGCACGCATGAGTCGGTGATGTTGCAGTGGGGCGCGGCCGGGAACGTGGTGGCTTATAACTACATGACCGGCGGCTTCGATAGCGGTTCGCCGAATGTGGTGGTGGGCGGGATCAACTTCCACGGCGCGCATCCGCAGTTCAATCTGCTGGAAGGGAATGTGTTGCCCAACATTTACGCGGATTCGGTGTGGGGATCTTCGAGCGATACGACGGCGTTCCGCAACTGGATTGTGGGAACGAATCGCGTGTGCCTGCCGCTCGAGGGCCGGGGCACGGTGAGTTGTTCGGGGCGCGATGGGCACTACGGATTTCAGGCGGCACGAGCGGTGCAGCTTTCGTATCGGACGAGCCGCAATCGGTTTCTGGGGAATGTGGTGGGCAGCGATCCGATGCAGTCGTTGAAGGCTTACGGCAGAGATGTGCCCCAGGTAGACAGGGTGCAGTATCCGGCGCCGCGCGGCTACGAAGCAGCGATTGGCTGGTCGCTCGGATACGGCAGCGCAAGCGATGACGGGAGCGGGGATGGGTGTGGCGGGGGAGTGCCACCGTGCCACGCAGCGGGGGCCAGCTCTGCCAGCTTGATCGCGGGCAATTACAGCAATCTTCAGAAGGCCGTGGAGTGGGGGGCGATGGGAGTGCGGGCCTTTCCCCCATCGTTCTATCTGCGGGCGAAGCCGGCGTGGTGGGGCGAGCTTCGGTTTCCGGGGATTGGGCCTGACGTCA
The DNA here is from genome assembly GCA_966443485.1 of uncultured bacterium. Classification (GTDB taxonomy): domain Bacteria; phylum Acidobacteriota; class Terriglobia; order Terriglobales; family Acidobacteriaceae; genus Telmatobacter. The sequence goes on from CBJOJD010000487.1 coordinate 3,246, forward strand.
AGGGCCAGGGCGGCCCGGGTGGACATGGGTCGGGAAATCCCGCGCAACGGTGTTATGCCGAGGTGATGGGCGTGTCCGATGGATGCGCAGGGAGTCCTCTGGCGTTCAATGCGGCGCGTTGCTATGGAGGCGTCCGGTGATGGGTCGAGTGGTTGCCGCGGGT
>CBJOJD010000488.1:0-3395 GCA_966443485.1 uncultured bacterium
GTCTACTTCGCCGCCCGCTGGGACAAGGGCACCGCCGACTACATCAACTGCCCCATGGATCGCGAGGAGTACGACCGCTTTCTCGATGCCTTGATCGCCGCCGAGCCTGCCGAAGCCAAGGAGTGGGAGAAGCTCGACTACTTCGAGGGCTGCCTGCCTATCGAAGTCCTGGCCCGCCGCGGCCGCGATACCCTGCGCTTCGGCCCCATGAAGCCCGTCGGCCTGCGCGATCCCCGCACCGGCAAGACGCCCTGGGCCGTCGTCCAGCTGCGCAAAGAAAACCTGCGCGCCGACAGCTACAACCTGGTCGGCTTTCAGAACCACCTCAAGTACGGCGAACAGGCCCGCGTCCTGCGCCTCATCCCTGGCCTCGAAAACGCCCGCTTCCTGCGCTACGGCCAGATCCACCGCAACACCTACATCTGCGCCCCCGCCCTGCTCGATGAGACCCTCCGCCTCCGGTTGGCTCTCTCACCAAGCAGTCATCCTGAGCGAAGGCTGCCAGAGCAGCCGGAGTCGAAGGACCCGCGTTCCTCTCAACCAGCCGACAACCCCGGCACTTCGAGGTCTGGAGACCTGCGAACCCCTATCCTCTTCGCCGGCCAAATCTCCGGCGTCGAAGGCTACACCGAGTCCATCGCCACCGGCCTTCTCGCCGGCCTCTACGCCGCCTCGCTCGCCCGCGGCGAAGAACCGGTCCATGTCCCCCGCTCCACCGCGCTCGGCTCGCTGGTCAACTACATCACCCACGCCGACCCCAAGCACTTCCAGCCCGCCAACATCACCTTCGACCTGCTGGAACCGCTCGAAGAAGAGACCCGCCGCAAGATCCGCGATAAAAAGGAGCGCCACCGCATCCAGTGCGAACGCTCGCTGGCCGCCTTCGACGCGTGGTGGTCCGCCTTCTCGCAGGCAGTCCCCACCCGCTGACCCGATCCGGGTACCCCATCCGAGCCGCGCCTTTTGCGGCTAGGATGGGACAGCACGCCTGCTGCGCTCGAATTCGCATCATCCCCTAGACAAACCTTTTCCCAGAGCCGCTCCATGTACTAGCATTCTCTTTCCGCCTTGAGGAGAACCTATGCTCCGTCGAATCGCCTTGTCTCTCTCCTGCGCTGCCTTCACCGGCAGTCTTCTCTGTGCGCAGTCCGTCTCCGTCTACCAGACCACCCCGGACTTGCTCGAAGCCCTCTCCTCCCGCCAGAAACTGCACTTCAAAGCCGCACCCGACCGCGCCAATCTGCCCCTGATCACCGTTGATGACGCGCAGCGCTTCCAGGAGATCGATGGCTTCGGCGCCTCGCTCACCGACTCTGCTGCCTGGCTCTTTGCCAAGAAGCTTCCCCCCGCCAAGACCGACGCCGCCTTCAAGCTGCTCTTCAGCCGCAAAGGCGAGGGCATCGGCATCAACTTCCTGCGGCAGCCGGTCGGCTCCTCCGACCTCGCGGTGACCTTCTACTCCTTCGATGACCTCTGCCAGCAGGCTGCCAAGGCCTGCACGACGCCCTCCGGCCAGACCGATCCCCAGCTCGAGCACTTCTCCCTCAAGCACGACGAGGAGTACATCCTTCCCGAGCTCAGGAAGGCGCTGGCGCTCAATCCCGGCATTCACGTGATGCTGACCCCGTGGAGCGCCCCTGGCTGGATGAAGACCACCGGCTCCATGCTCGGCGCCAACCCCGAAACCAAAGAAGCCTCCGCGCTGCGCCCCGACGCCTACCCCGCCTTTGCCGCCTACCTCGTCAAAACCATCCAGGGATATCAGGCCGCCGGGGTGCCCGTCTGGGCCCTCAGCGTGCAGAATGAGCCCCTCTACCCGCCGCCCACCTACAGCGGCATGAAGATGGAAGGCGCAGAGCAGGCCAGGTTCTTCGGCGAAGCCCTGGCCCCCGCCCTTGCCGCCGCTCACCTCACCCCCAAGGTCATGGCCTACGACCACAACTGGGACCGCCCTGACTACCCCCGCACGGTGCTGAACGATCCCAAGGCCGGCGCCCTCGCCGCCGGCACCGCATGGCACCACTACGCCGGCGATCCCGCCGTCATGACCAAATTTCACGAGGAGTTTCCGCACAAAGACCAGTGGGTCACTGAATCCAGCGGCGGCACCTGGCAGAAGGGCTATCACGATGGCGGCAACATCCTCGCCGAAGAGGCTGCCGAACTCATCGCCGTCATGCGCAACTGGTCGCGCAGTTACGTTCTATGGGCCCTCGCCACCGACCAGAACCACGGTCCCGTCGTAGGCGGCTGCGACACCTGCCGCGGCCTCGTCACCATCGACACCGAGAAGGGCGACTTCAAGCCCGAGCTCGACTACTACGTCCTCGGTCATGCCACCAAGTTCCTGGACAAGGGAGCGGTGCGCATCGCCTCCGACGAACCCACTGGCGCCGAGATCAAGGACGTCGCCTTCCGCAATCCCGATGGTGAGATCGTCCTCTACGTCCTGAACCCGGGCAAATCCGCCCAGCCTCTCCAGGTGAAGTTCCAGGCCAAGACCGTCTCCACCGAGCTGCCCGCTGGCTCCATTACCACCTTCACCTGGAAGCCTTAGCTAACCGGGTCGAGTTGCCTCCAAAGGCAAAGGCGGATCCCCCCGGTCTTGATCTCAGGACTTGATCTCAGGTCTTCATCTCAGGATCAGGATCTCAGGACCAGGATCTCAGGAGGGCACCCGCCTTCTTTTTGTCTGGCCGATCTACTTCGGCATGGGCGGCTTCGGTGCGCCCGGCCCTTCATGTTCCTCCGGCGCCACAAACGGCTCCGGCGCCGGCTTGCCCCGGTGGCAGGTTCCGCAGGTCACCGGCATCCCCGATCCATTCACCTTGGCCACGTAGTTGGTGTTGATGTCCTCAGTCATCTTGTACATCAACCGGGCCGTCGCCTTCTCTGGTTTCGAGTCGTCCGCAAAGTTCAGCCGCGGACGCCCATTGGGCCCGATGTTCTTCGGATCGGCAGCATGACACGTATTGCAGTGGCCGCCCAGCGCGGCCTCCCACTTCTCCATCAACTCGTGCACCTGCTCCCCCGTCATGTCTTTGGGCAGCACTTGCAGGTTCGTCGGAGCAGGGAAGCTGCGCGGCGGAGGCGGCGGAGCCTGGCCCGCGGCTGGCGATTGTGCAGTCATGGTCAATGTGGCAGTGCCCAACAACGCAGCTACCAGGGCAGAGATGGACAGGGAAGCGCTGGCTCTCAAGGTGGAGAATTTCCTCTCGGGATGCGAATGAACTTCTGACTCGTTTGACGAGATTTTAGCGGACGCGGACGCGTCTCCCCTTCAAGTTCTTCGGCCCCGACACGCACGGATGCCCCGGAACCGCGAAGCGCAGCGGCCAATCCACCGCCTCCTTGATCCCGATTCGCGGCGTCACCAAAGCCTGTTCCACGCGAAA
>CBJOJD010000489.1:0-3368 GCA_966443485.1 uncultured bacterium
CAGACGGTGAATGACGGCTTCCCGGCGGACGAGACTGCTCCCTTCGTGAGCAAGTTGAATGCCACCGGGACTGCGCTGGTGTACTCCACCTTCATCGGAGGTGGCGGCTATGAACCTCCTTTCAATCGCTTCACCCAGGGCATTCCCACGGAAGGAGTGAACGGTCTGGCCATCGATCCCGAAGGCAACGCTTATGTGACAGGCGTGGTTTACAGCTTCGGGAGTTTTCCAGTGACTCCAGGGGCGTTTCAAACCACATTTAACGTCGAGTGTTTCGACGAGGACTGCGGCTCGCCGGGTGCGTTCGTCTCCAAGCTGAACTCGACAGGCACGGCACTGGTTTACTCAACCTTCCTCGTGGGCACAAACAACGGCAGTTCGATAGGAAACGCAATTGCGGTAGACAAAGCGGGCAGTGCCTACGTGGCAGGTAACGCCGGCGGAGATTTTCCGGTGACGCCCGGGGCGTTTGAGACTTCGGGAGGAGGACCGTTCCTCACCAAGTTGAACCCGGATGGCTCTCAATTGGTGTACTCCACGTTCTTCAAAGCTGGGGCGAGTGGGATTGCGGTCGACGCGGCGGGAGATGCGTTTATCGCCGGCGGAACAGGCCCCGGCCTGCCAACCACCCCAGGCGCTTTCCAGACCACGCTCAACGGCAGCACCAACGCTTTTCTGACGGAATTCGATCCCACTGGTTCGTCGTTGGTCTATTCCACCTATCTGGGTGGCAGCAAGGGGGCGATTGCAGCAGGGCTCGCACTGGGAAGCGACGGAGCGGTGTATCTGGCCGGAAGCGCCGGATCGGATTTTCCGGTGACTCCGGGCGCCTTGCAGACTACTGGGAACGGAGGCGGATTCGTCACGAAGCTGATGCCGACGAAACCGGAGCACAGCTTTGCGACGACCACGAGACTGATGGCCAAATTCAATCCCCAGAACCTGGGTATGAGCAATACATTCACCGCAACGGTGGCGGCTGTGGATAGCGGTGCGGTGCCGACGGGACGGGTGAATTTCAGCGTCGATGGCGCTGTTGTGGCAGGGATTGAACTGGATGGCAGCGGGATCGCGAGTTATACGACATCAACCTTGACGGCCGGCTCGCACACAATCGAAGCTGACTACGAGGGGACGGCGATCTTTACGTTGAGCAGCGGCTCTCTGGGCATTTCCGTCTTGTTGCCGGCTGTGCCGGTTATCTTGCCTGCGCCAGGCAAGTATGTGGGTTCAGTTACGTTGGAGATGACAGATGCGACGCATGCGGCGCTGATTCACTACACCACCGATGGGAGCAACCCCAATGCGGGATCGATGGCCTACACCGGGCCGATTACGCTCTCGGGAGGCTATACGGTCGTGAAGGCGATTGCGATCGCTCCGGGGTATTCGCCGACGCCGATTATCCAGGCCGCCTACAGCCTTATTCCGCAGGCACCGCAGCCCGTGATCGGCTTGCCTTCGGGGCGCTATCCGAGCGGGCAGAAGATCACGATTACTGACGCCGATCCGAAGGCGACGATCCGCTATACGACGGACGGGACCACGCCCACGCCGCATTCGTTCTTTTATGACGGGCCGATTGTCTTGCAACGCGCGGAGATTATCAAGACGATCGCTATCGCCACTGGGGAGGCGGCGAGCAAGGTGGCGTTCGCGAGCTACACAGCTTTTGTCCAGACCCCCGCGCCGACCATCAGTCCGGCCTCGGGAACCTATGGAGTCGGACAACAGATCACTCTTGCCGACTCCATTCCGACAGCGACGATCCGCTACACCACGGACGGTTCGGCACCAACCACAACGTCCGCTTGGTATCACGGACCGATTCAGCTGTCGGGCACGGAGGTCATTCGCGCCATCGCCATTTCAACGGGCGCTGCCGCGAGCGAGGTCAGTTCGGCGAGTTACACCACGCCGTAGGCGCTCAGAGAGGCGGAGAGATTCCACTACGCTCCAGACAAGCGATCGGATCCGCTAGCATCTTTGGCCGCGTGCACATCGGCCCCAGAGGGTACGGAACCGCTTTACCTCAAATCTGAGGAGGCGGTGTGACACATGGAGACGGTGATGCCGTCAACATAATTAAGGTCTGCGACATTTCTCACAGCAGGGCGGATTGGGCCGCGGGATCTCTCCGCCGGTCAACTCGATGATTCGGCAGACTCGAGGAGTAGCAGACCGTAGAAGTCCTCTATGAACTTGTTGAAATAGGCCTATTTGCCGCAAGGTTTCTGGGGATCTTGGCAGGTTTCGGGTCTAGATTTGTTGGAAAGTAAGTTCTGGGCATTGTTGATTCAGGTTTCGGAGGGCCCTGAGATCGGCTCAGGGCCTCAGCTTTCGATGTTCAGGCACATTGCGGGCCGGTCATCGCCTGCATCATCAGTCTCGGTAGTCGAATGAGGTTGTGCGCAGCGCAACTGAAGACGAACAACCAGTCCACTTTTTGAAGCCCGCGTAGTTTCACCTGCCTGATTGGCCCAGTCTGCTTGAGCCAGCCGAAGCCCTTTTCAACCAGCCACCGCCGGCTCAGGCTGATGGCATAGCCGGCGTGACGCGTCGTGCGGTGGTCCAGGTTGCTGGCGCGTCCGTTCTCGTTCTTGGTCACGTGCGGTGTTACCTTCAGCTCCCGGGCTGTGCGCACGAAATCCTCGCTGTCGTACGCCTTGTCTGCACCCACCGTGATGCGCCGAGAGCGACACTTCTGCTTTTGGCGCAGCATCAGCAGCGCCGCATCGCGCTCGGCCGTGCCGTCGGCCGTGGTCACCATCGCGTCGGCGATCAGGCCGTTGCGGTTCTCCACCAGCACATGGCCCAAATAACTCAGCTTCGACTCCTTCCCGTAGCTCTTCTTGTAGAGCCGGGCGTCGCTATCGGTAGTCGAAGCATGGGTCTGGTTGGTGCGCTTCTGGCCGTGGAAGTCACCGCCGTCATCGTCCGAGCCGTCCTTGGGGCGGAAGCTCTTCTGCGATGCCCAAGCCTGGATCAGCGTCCGGTCCACAGTGAAATGCTCGTCACTCATGTACTTCTTCGCCGAACGATTCACCTCGGCAAAGAACCGCCGCGCCACATCGGAGTTCAGCAGCCGGTCGCGGTTCTTCGAGAACACTGCGTGGTTCCACACCGCATCATCCATGCCCAAGCCGACGAACCATCGGAACAGCAGGTTGTAATCGATTTGCTCGACCAGCAGACGCTCCGAACGAATAGAGAAGAAGACCTGCAACAACAGAGCCCGCAGAATGTACTCCGGCGCAATCGACGGCCTGCCCGAGTCCTGGTACAGCGCATCAAGCTCCGCGTCCAAAGCTCGAAGCACGCCATCGGTCAGCTTGCGACCCGCACGCAACGGATGATCTTCCGGTACC
>CBJOJD010000490.1:0-3355 GCA_966443485.1 uncultured bacterium
TAAAGGTGACCCGCGGTCACAACCATCTGGCTGTGGTGGATGCTCCGCTGATGGAGACGACCTAAGGTATGCGCCGGATCGTGATTGTCGGATTGAGTGTAGCGGCGCTCGTATCCCTAAGCTTCATCCCTCCGTTCGGGAACCCCTGTGCCGAGCCGGCAGAAGAGCTCGGCACGCTTCTGCAGGGCACAACTGTGCCTGCCGAGGCGAGAGCGGTGCTGACTTCGAAGTGCGCAGATTGTCACTCGAACGCGACCAGGTGGCCGTTGTACTCGAGGCTTGCGCCGGGATCATGGCTCATTGAAAGGGATGTCGCGCGTGGTCGCGAAGAGATGAACCTGTCGCATTGGAGGGCCCTCTCTTCGGATCAGCAGCAGGTATTTGCAGCGAAGATCATTGCAGAGGTCAGGGGAGAGCATATGCCCCCCTGGCAGTACCGGCTGTTGCATAGGCATGCGGACATGTCACCTCGGGACATGCAGGCAATCGGAAGTTTGGCGCTCCGTCGGATTTCAATTGTGGCCGCATCGGGAGGCGCTGGCAATGCGGCTCGAGGAGAAGTCGTTTTCAACAAGTTATGTAGCGGATGTCATGCGCTCAACGCTAATCGCGAAGGGCCGAGGCTTGGTGATGTGTATGGAAGGCGCGCCGGAAGCGTCTCTGGCTTTAGTTATTCAGCGGGGCTGAAGAATTTGGGCATCACCTGGAACGACGTTACCTTGGACAGGTGGCTAGCCGATCCTGACGTGATGGTGAAAGATAACAACATGAGTTTTGCGGTCTCCAACGCGCAGCAGCGCCAGGATCTCATTGCCTATCTGAAGCGGCGCTGAAGAGGTTGCCGGTGATTGTAATGCAAATGCTGCTCATCCTGGGAAGCATCCCTGCGGTAAATGTGAGCGAGTGACGCAAGCTGGGAAGTGCCAGGTGCTACACCTCAGCCCGGAAGGTTTTGCCCAACTCGTCACCGAGCCCAAAATAATGTCGAAAGTTGTAGATGAGCGGTTGCCACTTGTCTGCTGCGATGTAGTGCTCATTCACGACCAGATCTTTGTGGACATGCACGTGCAGGATTTCAATTTCGATGGCCGCGCCGCCACCCAGGCCAGCTAGCCGGGGCTCCGCCTCAAGATCGTGAATCTTGCGGACGATCGCCTCCATCTGGACCGGGCACTCCTTCACGCGGGGAGCGGCGACCTTGGTGCTGGCGATAGCGGTGAACTCTCCGATAGCGAACTTGTCGGGTTCGAACCGGAATTGCGCTTTCTTCTTCTCAGGGACCGGGTTTTGTCCGGTGAGCGGAGCCAGTCGCTCCACCTGTTTCCAGAGCTCCGGGGTGGGCAGGTTCACGACGCAGTCCGCCTGCTTCTGAAAGTTTTGGTAGGTCTTGGTCTCCTTCAGCAGACCGAGCGTCATGGTCCATCCCAGGGTCCAGAAGGAAGAGATGGGGGCCAGGTTTGGGGATCCGTCTTCATTGACACTGCTGATCAGCGCGACGGGCGTCCCAAAATACAAGATCTTTGGCGCAATGCTCAAGAACTCTGACTCATTATTCGAGGGGATATCGATAGTCATCAAGCATAGAGACGGCTTGCCTCCGCGTTGAGACGCTACGTCTGGAGGTCTTGGCTCCTTGCGGCCGGTTATCCAGCACGTTTTTGTCACCGTTGGTCACTTTCAGCATGCCCGCGGTTCGAAACGTTAGCTTGTTGCCGACCGCATCGCGCTCACATGAACCTCGCTTTGGATTGCAACTAGCACATTTGTGGAGCTTGAGATGGCAGCGGCGAAACCGCTCCATCGCATGGCTGAGGGCGACACCCAGCGACGCGGTTTCTCCCCGAGCCCTTGGGGAGGACAGTCGCTTAGTCGCAAAACCGGCCCGCGTCGGCTAACGCCCGGTGTTGGGCTGTGCCAGCAAGCGGCTGGAGAGTGCTGCGGGCAAAGGAATTGTGTACTGAGAAGCGTGCGCTTTCGAAGGCATGGGGATCATCTTGCCGTTCTTAAGATAGGTCTCCAGAGTGGCGGCCAGGACTTTCCCCGCGCGCGTGACGGCTTCACTCAAGGTAAGGCCGACCGAGACGGCCTCTTCGACATCAGGGAAGGTTACGACCAGGCAATCGCCTGCCGGTTTAATCTCAATCGGGTACCGCAGCATCTGAACTCCACAATAGATAGGTGTAGGGGCGACTTCGGCTAGATTATTGGGGAGCGGGTGGCGACCACAAGGGTCCGCTCGTGTCTTACCGAGGAGTTGCGGGATGGGTACTATGGGCAGGTTGCGTTACTTCCCAAAGCAGGTTTGCGGGCGTTCGGCGAGTTCTAGCTGGAATAGAGGGCCGGGAGCGGCCGGAAAAAGGGCATTTCTGATGAGGATCCGCAGGATGTCGAATCAGCTTGGCGGCGTGGCAGCGGTGGCCATGCTTGTTGCCATGGGCTCAATGCGTGCGACGAGCGCAGGCGGCGAGCAGGGAAGTATTGCGCTGAAGCAGGTGACCGACATTCCGCTGCCTGGTCCAGCTGTTCGATTCGACTATCAGAGTCTGGATGCGAAGAACGGCAGGCTCTACATAGCGCATATGAATGCCGACCAGTTGGTCGTCTTTGATCTACAGAAGAGGCAGGTAGTTGCTAACCTGGACGGCTTCAAGCGCGTGCATGGGGTGATCGCGGTTCCAGAGATCAATCGTGTATTTGCGTCCGCAACCGGCGCGCATCAGATGATGGCTCTGGATATGAACGCGCTCAAGATCATAGGCGCAGCAGGTCCGGTCGATTATCCGGACGGCCTGGCCTACTCGCCGGCAACGAAGAGGGTCTTCGTCTCTGATGAGCACGGGGGCGTAGATGCAGTGGTCGATGCACAGACAAACAAGCTCATCGCGTCGATTGCGCTGGGTGGAGGTGCGGGCAACACGGCCTACGATCCGGTATCAGGACGCATTCTGGTTGCGGTGCATGGAGTGAACGAATTGGTATCGATCGATCCGGTTGCCATGAAGATCGTGAGCCGATATAAGCTGCCCGGCTTGGAGAATCCGCATGGTATCGCCATCGATTCAGCGCACCAGCTTGCATTCATTGCGGGGGAGGAGAATCACTCGCTGGGCATCTTTGACTTGAATGCAATGAAGCTCCTCAGCGTTCATCAGGTTGGGGAGGACCCGGATGTACTGGCGTTTGATCCCGTGCTGGAGCGCCTCTACGTGGCCGCGGAGTCGGGGACGGTTACGGTGTTGCAAGAAGATCGTCGTGAGCTTCATGAAATCGCGCGATTTCACATGCCGCACGCGCACCCGGTAGCTGTCGCTCCGGCTACGCATCTGGTGTACTTTCCATTGGAGGACATCGGCGG
>CBJOJD010000491.1:0-3354 GCA_966443485.1 uncultured bacterium
GACTCCGCCATGCTGCTGTTGTCCTGGGCGTTCGATACGTGCTCCCAGAAGTAGCCCGCCTTGACCGTGTGGGTCTTGATCACCTTGGTGACGTCCGCGCCGGTGCTGGGAATAACCTTCTCGACGAAGAAGTTCGGGTGATAGTAGGCGAACCAATCCCCGAGATTGGGGATGCCGCTGCCATCCCAGCCATTGGAGATGCGTGGCGCCATGGGGCTGTTGAAGACTCCCTTCTGCGGGAAGTTCAAGCTGGACCGAAAGACCTGTTTGGGATTTTGCGGAGAACCCGGGAAGTCCTCATGGGTGTAGCCGAAACGGGCTTCCACGGTCAGCGAGGGCGAGAAAACGTGCAGGAAATTCCCCGTGTAGAGATCCGTCTTGTTCTTGTTGATCTCACCTGCAACTGGAACGTCCCAATCCCCCGTGTTGCCCCAAAGCCCATCGGGTTGCTCGGCGCCTTCGCTCTGGTGGCTCCAGTTCACGTAGGCTTTGGTGTTGTCGGAGAGGTTAAGGTCGGCGTGCGCAACATTCTGATAGGAGTTTTGTTTTCCTTGCAATCCCTTGATGAAGTTGAAGCCAAGGTCGTTTGGCTGGGCGGCCGTGGCAGCTGGGGCCGCAAGCTTCAGCATTTGCTGGGCCAGAGGGGAGATGCAGGCCGGAGAGAGGACCCCATTGGAGATCGTGCAACCCTGTGCGCGACGATACCCGAAGGGCTTGTTCTTTTCAGTGCCATCAGAGTTTAATCCCGGGTCGCTGGGGATTAGGAAGTGCTGCGAGTGGCAGGGCTGATTAGTCCAACCGGCCATGGCGCTGAAATCGCCATTGAGCATGGCGGCGGTGGGAACAAACGCGCGGTCCAAGCTTTGGGCAGGAATGAGCTGCCCATAGTACTCGTACGACTCGTGGAATTGCCACTTGGTCCGCGACTTATTGAAGTTGGTGCCGGGGATGATGATGGGGCCGCCCACACCGAAGCCGGGGTAGTAGTTGTGGCCGGGAATCTTTAGCTGGCCAGGAGCGAATCCGTTACCTTTTTGAGACTCGTTAAATCTGGAGTTTGATTCTTCGGCGTTCAACGCCGAGTTGCGAGCGTTGAAACGGACGTCGCCGTGGAAGGCTGCGCTGCCCGATTTGCTGACCGCGTTAATCACCACCGGTCCCTTGGCATTCTCAGCCCCATAGTTCGAGGTTTGGACCGTCAGTTCGCCGATCATGTCCGGATTGGCATTGATCGGAGTGCCGCTACCGAGAGCACCTGGATCAGCCGTGTTTTGCCCGTCCATGTTTAATGAGACACCCGCACCGGTCTGTCCATTCAGCGAGACACCGGACAAGCCGCCAGTGTTGCCGCCTACCGAACCATTGATGCCAACCATCTGGCCGGAATAGTTCGAGCGGTTGGTGCCGCCGCTGGAAACCTGAGCGGCGCCAGGCAGGATCTTGAGAACCTCGAAGGCATTGCGGCCGACCAGGGAGAGATTGTCCAGATCCTGCGAATCGATACGGACGATTTTTGCGCCGGTATCGGGGACGGCGATCTGATCGGAATCAGCGCTGACTTCGACGGTCATCGTCTCAGATCCCACCTTCAGGGGGATGTTGAGGGTCTTGCCGTCGCCGCTGTTCAGGACGATTCCCGAGCCATTCCATTTTTCGAACCCTTTGGCCTCTACCGAGACGTTGTAGGTTCCGGCCGTCAGCTCCGGAGCCGAGAAGAAGCCCGACCCGTTGGTAACGAAACGCCGGACCTCCTTGCTTTCCACTTTTTCCACACTGATTTTTGCGCCCGGTACGACCGCTCCATTGGAGTCGGTTACTGTGCCTGAAAGGTTTGCAAAGATTGATTGCGCCAGCGCCGGCGGCGTTCCACCAAGCACTAACCCAACCGCGATGGCGATGAGGCAGACCCACGTCTTGCAACCTGCGGTCACCTCACTGGCCAAAATGAAATGCTGCGAAGAATTCATCCTTATCTCCTGTCTAAATCTCGCCTGAGCCGTTGAAGCTGCCGGTATGGCAGCGTTCAGTGGGTTCCGTGCGAGTCGATCCTGGGCTCTCGGTGGCCCATCTGACTGTTTCGGTCAAAGCATCCACGCGCCACGAAGGCGCGGCTCCAAGTTGTTGCCCTGCAAACGTGTCCGGATCGAGACCCGAGCAACCCTCGGATCATTGACCTGCTTCCAGGCATGTCCAACCGGAGGCACGTGACGTCCGGCTTACCGTCGTCGTGCGCTTCGGTGGAGCAAATTTCTTAAAGGAAGCTCAAACAAAACGGCACTGTAGCACCGCGATGATTGAGAAGGATTCGTCAATCATGTCGGAATGATGTTGTGTTTGTCGTTGGAGAGGATCAGCTTACAACTGTATGAATATCAGCAGTTTAGGAATTGTTCGAAATGTCACGTGGGTGCGCCAAGCATGGTTCGCCGACTCTTTCAGGAGCACAGATGGAAGCGCCTGGAACGGCGCGCCGGAACTCATCCGGAATAAGAAGGTGGGGGAGTGGCATTCGGGGTGCTATGCGAAAGGACTTGGGCTTACGCGGGTGCGAGCTAGTTTGGCACGTCAGCCACGCCAGAGATCGGCTCGTCTAGGGCCGGACTCGTCTCTGGCGCGGCACTGCGAGTCTTTGCGGACTCACGGCAGCAAGGGAGACCAGGTTACTCGCTCTCGTCGATGACCTCGATTGCTGAAATGGTTGCGTAGTTTTTAATCGGGTCAAAGGTCAGATCGAGCTTACCTTCGGGAGTAGGCCGCAGATGGTGGAACTCCTTCGTGACCGCGTGCAGACTCCCGGCCTCTTTGAAGATGTCGAAGTTATCGAGGAGTGTCGTGCCATTGCAATAGACGCGGAAGACTCGGCTCCCCACCCCAATCTTCCCTGAGGGATCCGGTAGCCAATACAACTCTGCGAAATGGAGAATGACGGTATAACGTCCACGTGTGTCCACCGGGATGGAGTAGGTGAAGTGCCCAAAACGCTCCTGCGCATAGAGTTCTGGATCGGAAGTGCCACTGACCTGGCGCGGTGGATCCGAGATGGTTCCGCCTTGAAAGTAATTATCGGGATGCCAGAGATTCCCGCTGTGATCGGTGACAGCAGCCGATTGCATGACCAGGCGAACTGGAAGCTGGCGATGGGGCACACCTGGCAAAATTTCGAGCGCGTTGAGCGTGGCTGTGCTTTGGCGCCCGGTGAACTTCAGATGAAGGAAGCCGTCCCGGTCGGGGGAGATGTCCTTGAACACCTTCTCATCGGCGACATTCGGCCCAAGAGCATCGATGCTGATGTTGAATCCCGTCAAAAGCGGCTGGCCGTTGCTGGTGACATCAAAGAACTGCAGCTTGTCATCG
>CBJOJD010000492.1:0-3327 GCA_966443485.1 uncultured bacterium
GCGCTACTTTGATTACGGGCACGGGCCAGTGCCGGAGATGGCCGACGACAGCACGGACTATCCCGATGCGATTCGCTTGCTGGTCGCGCATCCGCACAGTGGCGGAGACGGCTGCCTGGTTAAGGGATCTGGGCATCCTGATTCCGCCGAGGCTGCGCGCCTGAAGCAGACCAGCTGTGACGTCAAAGCAAGCCGCGTGTGCATGCGGGCCTGGGCAGCAGGCTACCGGCTGAGCAAAGACTTCTACGTGGGCGACCGGGCAATGCGCGAGTCGGGCTTCGATCCTAGCAACCGCTTTGGGCCATTCTCCGGCGCCACCCATCATTTTGCGCCGGTGTGTTTGAACAGCCTGCTCGATCGCTATGAGCGCGACATGGCGCACTTTGCCCATCTGCTTGGAAAGCCGGCCGATGCGATCCGGTGGGATAAACGGGCCCAGGCTCGCGACGCAGCCATGCATCGTTATCTCTGGCGGCCGAAAGACGGCGTGTTCGCAGACTACGACTTCCAGCATGCACGGCAATCCACCTACGCGTACATCAGCTCGCTCTATCCCTTGTGGGCTCGCGTGGCGACACGCGAAGAGGCCAGGCAGATGGTGGCCAAGCTGAATCTGTTCGAGCGGCCCGGCGGGCTCTCCATGAGCAACACCAACACCGGCCTGCAATGGGATGAACCGTTTGGATGGGCGCCGACCAACTGGATCGCGGTCTCGGGACTGGAGACGGCGGGCTTTCACGACGACGCGGCGCGCATTGCCGCGAAGTTCAACCGCACGGTCGACCAGGGCTTCGCGGAGGACGGCACCATTCGCGAGAAGTACAACGTGGTCTCGAGCAATGCCAATGTGCAGGTGAGCACCGGCTACAAGCACAACGAGATCGGCTTTGGATGGACCAACGCGGTGTACCTACGCATGAAAGGTGTGATGGAGAGGCAGCCGACAGCCGCGCAGGCAGCGGCGAGCGCGGCAAATTGAGACGGCGTGGTTCTTCCGCAAATCTGCTTCGGAGTCCCACCCCTTCACTTGCGTTGTCATCTCACGCGCGTTGTCATCCTGAGCGCAGCGAAGGATCTGCATTTGTTCTTCACGTAGCGAAGTCAGGCTCAAAACCGTACCAGGAGCAAAAGAGAAGGGGCGCTCGCTTAGCGAACGCCCCTGGTTTTCTGCAGCAGTCGAGCACCTATTCGGGCAGGCTCACCGTGCCGTTCACTTCAAACTTCCCGGAGACAGTAGGAGCGCCGGTGTTGGGCTGGCCGCCGCCCACCGAGACTGCATACTGTCCGCCCGCGATGATGGGCTGGCCCACCTCCGTGACCATGCTCAGGTCGCGCGGCTTCAGGTCGAAGTGCACCTTCTGCGAAGCGCCGGGCTCCAGGTGCACGCGCTTGAAGGCGCGCAGGGCGCGAATCGGTGCTCCCTTCACATCGGGGAAGCTGAGGTAGAGCTGGGCCACTTCGTCGCCCGCCAGCTTGCCCGTGTTGGTCACCGTTACGTCAGCGCTCAGCGAATCTCCGGGGTTGAGCGGAGTGGTCGGCAGCGTCAGGTCGCTGTAGCTGAAGTTGGTGTAGCTCAATCCGTAGCCGAACGGATAGAGCGGCTTGCCGCTGAAGTATCGGTAGGTGCGGTTGTGCATGGAGTAGTCTTCGAAGTTCGGCAATTGATCCACGCCGGTATAGAACGTAACCGGAAGCCGGCCGGCGGGATTGTTCTTGCCGCTCAGGGTCTCCGCTACAGCAGTGCCGCCCTCTTCGCCCGGATACCATGCGTCGATGATGGCGTTGGCGTGCTCCTGTGCCCAGTTGACTGCCAGGGCGCTGCCATTCGTGAGTACGACAACCAGCGGCTTGTGCGTGCCTGCCAGTGCGCGCAGCAAGTCCTCTTCGGGTTGAGGAAGATCGAGGCTGGTGCGGTCGCCGCCCAGGAATCCGGGCTCGCTCACCTGCATCTCTTCGCCTTCCAGTTCGCTGGTGATGCCGACTACCGCGACGATCACGTCGGCCTTCTTCGCGGCTTCAATGGCCTGTGGCTGCGGAGCCAGGTTCACCTTGGACCACACCAGCTGCGCCTGAGGCGTGCCACCTTCCATCTGCGCGTACTCCACCTTCAGCGACACGGGTTCGCCCGCCTCGAGATGGACGCGGCCCAGCTTGGCTTCCTTGGCATCGCCACCATAAGAGGAGGTCACGTTCTTGCCGTTCACTTGCATGCGGAAGAAGCCGCTCTCCTTGAGACCGATGTTGTAGTCACCGGTCGTGGGCGCGGTAAGCATGCCCTCCCAGCGGATGGCCAGCGGCTTTACTGACGCAACCTCCGACGGAATCGACTGCCCGGCGGTGTTGAGGTTCGGTTCCACCCGCTCCGCCAGCACCTTCATGGCTTCGGGATGGTTGATGTCACTCATATCCAGGTGCGTATAGGTGGCCTTCAATCCGGGCTTGCCGTCCGTCGTCAGCGCGGAGTTCGGCACGGGCTCGGCTTCGCGGCTCAGGAACTGCGAGCCGGTGACGTACTCGATCTGCGCGCCCGCGAACTCCTTGCGGATTCCCTCAAGAACGGACACCGTGTGGTTCGGCACGCCGTTATAGTTGCCCAGCAGCACCTTGGTCTGATCGGCCAGCGGTCCAATCACCGCAATCTTCTTCACGCTAGGCTTGAGAGGCAGAACACCGTCGTTCTTCAGCAGCACCATGCTCTCGTCCGCCACCTTGCGTGCCAGTTCGCGGTGCTCCTGCGAGTCCAACTCCTTCTCATCGATTTTGCTGTAGGGAACCATGTCGGCGGGGTCGAACATGCCCAGCTTGATGCGTGCCGTGAACAGCCGCACCAGGGCCTGATCCAGCGCTTCGGTGCTCAGGTAGCCCTGCTGCACCGCGTCGATATACGCCTTGTAGTCGTGGTTGTCCGTAACTTTGGCGGTGAAATCGGCGCACTCGTTGTCCATCCCGCGTTCCAGCGAAATGGCGGAGGCCTGCGCCTGGGTGGGCCGGAAGTGGTGCCCCTCGAAGATGTCGATCACTGCGCCGCAGTCCGACACCACGTAGCCCTGGAAGTGCCACTTGTTGCGCAGCTGATCCACCAGCGTGAATTGGTTGGCGCAGGCCGGCTCTCCTTGAATGGAGTTGTAGGCGCACATCACCGATCCAGCCTTGCCCTCGGTCACCGCGGCGCGGAACGCAGGCAGATAGGTGTCCATCTCGTCGTGACGGCTGACGTCCACGTCGGCCATGTGCCGGGTGGGCTCCGGACCGGAGTGCACGACGAAGTGCTTGGGGGTGGCGATTACGCGGTAGTAGCGCGGGTCGTCGCCCTGCATGCCGGTGACG
>CBJOJD010000493.1:0-3298 GCA_966443485.1 uncultured bacterium
AGTCCATGGTGGCGGTGCCTTCGTGCACTTCGCCGATGCGGTGCGTGATGCCCGTGTAGAACAGGATGCGCTCTGTCGCTGTCGTCTTGCCGGCGTCAATGTGCGCCATGATACCGATGTTCCGGCAACGATTCAGAGGGATAGTGCGAGCCACTTTAATTCATCCTTGCGGACTGGGATGTCCGCGGTTGATTCTAGCTGCCAGCTTCTAGCTGCTAGCCTCTAGCTTGTCTTTGCGGGACCGCCTAAAGCGGTCCCAAATCTGCTTGCAACCGGTTGAAAGCTAGAAGCTAAAAGCTCGTAGCTAGCGGCTGTCTTACCAGCGATAGTGAGCGAAGGCGCGGTTGGCTTCGGCCATACGGTGCACGTCTTCCTTCTTCTTCATGGCGGCGCCGCGGCCGTTGGCAGCGTCGAGCAGCTCGTTGGTGAGCTTGTCGATCATGCCCTTCTCACCGCGGGCGCGGCCGTAGGTGATCAGCCAGCGGATAGCCAGAGAGGTACGACGCTCGGGATTCACTTCGATGGGCACCTGATAGTTGGCGCCGCCCACACGGCGGGTCTTGACTTCCAGCAGAGGCTTGCAGTTTTCCACGGCCTTCTTGAAGAGCTTGATCGCCTCTTCGCCGCCGCCCTTCTCTTCCAGGTTCTTCATGGCCTGGTAGAAGATGCCCTGCGCGGTGGACTTCTTGCCGCCCCACATCATGGAGTTCACAAACTTGGTGACCAGGGTGGAGCCGTAGACCGGATCCGCGGCCACTTCCCGCTTCGAAATGTGCCCTTTTCTTGGCATAGTTCCTCAAAACTCTCTGGAGCTTTCCGCTCCGCTTCTACTACCCCAGTCCCGGCTCAGTGCTCCGTCCGGGAACCGTCTTTAAGCTGGCAGCTGACAGCCAACAGCTACTTCTTACCCTTGGTCGGCGCTGCGGCTCCGCCCTTGGCGCGCTTGGCACCGTACTTGGAGCGGCTCTGCTTGCGGTTGGCCACGCCCACCGAGTCCAACGTGCCGCGCACCACGTGGTAGCGGACGCCGGGAAGATCCTTCACACGGCCGCCGCGGATGAGCACGATGGAGTGCTCCTGCAGGTTGTGGCCGATGCCGGGGATGTAGGTGGTGACTTCAATCCCGTTGGTGAGGCGAACGCGAGCGACCTTGCGGAGCGCCGAGTTCGGCTTCTTGGGGGTCTGGGTGTACACGCGGGTGCAAACACCGCGGCGCTGCGGCGAGGCCTGCAACGCCGGCGACGCCGTCTTGTAACGAGGGGCCGTGCGGCCCTTGCGGACAAGCTGATTGAACGTAGGCAAAACGAAACTCCTTACCCAAAACCCAGCATGTTAAACAGCCGCGAGCGCTTCGGGTCGCGCCGTCTCGGAAAGCCACATTGGCCCGTCAAGACACGCAGAAGCCCTTGGTGCTTCGCGTCTGGTTTCTTCCCATCTCAGACGAGAATTACGACGGTGGCTGGACGCTGCCCGCAACGAACCCGGGGAAGCCAACTCCGTTTCGCAATTCCGGCTCGCATAGCCCTTCAAGGTGAAGAACGCGCGAGCGCCGTAGCGAATATCTCGATCTCCCGCTTACGGGCTCGTGGGCCCTATTTACAGCTTGCGGGTATCGTTTTTGTCCCTGCCCTTTGCAAGAGGAGAGCGATCCGGGGACTTGTCTGGCCGGCTTTCAACCTGCCTGGCCTCGGGATGGAGCGCGCAACTCGCGTACTTTGAGGCTTGCGCGACCCGCCCGTACCGTCCGTTCGGTTAACACACACCGAATCGGGCGTTCTTGCGGAACCTTCTAACAATAGCAAGAATCGCCGCGTGGGGTCAATTTTCTCGATTTATGGGCGCTGGAGGCGCATCTTTACCGAATTGCGGTATAACTGCCCCGGTTTTGCACAGATCCCGATGCAAAGGGCGTGGTAGATGGGGGAGGGGGGTACCCTCTCGCCCGAGCCAATCGATTCCCGCCGAGCCCACACCCATATTAGCGGGCGCGCGAGGCTGGGAGCCAGCGGCCGGAACTTCCCGCAAGCCTTCGGCTGGGAGGAGTCTCCGAGCGGGCACCGAGGACATCCGGCACCCGCTGTAGAGGCAAAAAGACTTGAGAATCAACTACTTGATGTCGTGCAGAGTCCAGGCGTTATTGACCAGAGCGAACTCGGCCACGCGCTTCACGCTGGGCTTGTTGATGGCGTTGTGGGCGATGGTGGAGACGGGGTCGGGGATGCCGGTCCAGTCGTAGGCCTCGGTAAAGCGGGTGGTCTTGGCCGGATCCACGCCGGGCACGACGTCGTCCTGGGGATCGCCTACCTCTTTGGCCTTCAATTTGTTGGCCACGGCCGGAGCCATAAAGAAGTGGAAGTCCTTGCCGCCCTCGCCGGGGCGCCACTGGATGACGTCGCCGCCATTCTGCAGCTTGACGGACTTTTTGCCGGTGTCGGTCAGGGTGTAATCGGCCCAGCGCTGGTTGGGATACACCTTGGTGAGCTTCCACAGGCCGGAGGCCAGTCCTTGTTTCAGACCCATCTCATCGACGGCGATGAGGGCGGGCTCTGGGGTGCGCTTGTCGTATTCGCCCTGGATGAGGGTTTGGGCGCTGCTGGCGCTCAACTCCGGTTTGGCCTTACAGCCGGTGGCCAGCAGTCCTGCGGCGAGCAGACTCAGCGCTGCGAGAGCGCGAAGATTCGAGAGCATTTTCACACGATCCTCCCCTTCAGCTTTGCTTCCACTGGGCTGGACTCTGCCGGTCTTCCGGCTTCCACATCCCAGAAACGACTACATTTAGGGCGTGTCAACGCTCCGATGGGAGCGCAGACATGCGCGAGATGAATGGCGGATTTCGACTCGCCATTTTTCTCCTCACTTTCCCGCATGTCAACGGGATTGAATGTGACGCTGAGCACAGGCGTGAAGGGAGGCCGGGCAGAGGAGACTTGGCGCCGACCAGACTGGATGGTGTAGGGGAAAGGGTTTTCGCGATCGAAAGAACACGGAGGGAGGGCCGGACGGCTGCCGCAGCAGATCTGAAATTGGCGCAGCGGCCCAGCTTACTGATCGGGCTCAGGAGATTGACATCGAGCTTTCCCACCCTAACCGCAAAGAACGCGGTTAGGATGGGGCACCCCAGTTCTATCCTCTTGGGCCGAATCAATAGGGGGCCGGGGCGATGCGGCTCAGCAGGAGGTCGAGGAAGCCGTGGTGGTCTGATTCCAGGCAGGCATGGACGTTGGGGGCTCCGGGGGTGGGGCGCGTATTTCCCTTCCCGTCCACCTCGATGTGCAGGTCGGTCATGGGGCAAAGCTCG
>CBJOJD010000494.1:0-3285 GCA_966443485.1 uncultured bacterium
AGCGAGGCGGATGCCCGTCGAAGTAGCTACGGGCGCGCTCGGTGGCTGCGCGATCTTGGCCTGCGAAGACGGTGATCTTATGGTCGGGCTGGTTGGCAGCATTGGCCAAGGCCAAGCGTACGCCGGGGCGCATCTTACCTGCCGCGCATCCGCAGATGGAGTTGACGACCAACATGGTTGTGCCGGGCTGGGCCAGCGCGGCATCCACCTCGTCGGCGGTGCGGGTTTCCTGAATACCGGCGCGGGTCAGCTCCTCGCGCATGGGGATCACCATAAGTTCTGGGTACATGTATGCCTCCGGCAAGGGTGATTGCCTGTACTTATTCTACGGGAAATGCTCTGTTGTAGCCTGAAAGGGATGCTTCTGGAAGAAAACAAACCCCTTGCGTCCCTTACCACCTTCGGCATCGGTGGCCCGGCCCGGTTCTTTATCGAGGCTCGCTCCGAGGAGGACGTGGCCTCTGCGGCGGAGTGGGCGACGCAAAGGGAAGTGCCGTTGTTTGTGCTGGGTGGCGGGAGCAATCTCCTGGTCTCCGACACGGGGTTTCCTGGCCTCGTGGTGCAGATTGCGCTGAAAGGCATTCACTCCCAGCCGGGCCGAGACCCCGGCCAAGTGCTGTATCGGGTGGCGGCGGGCGAAGTTTGGGACGATCTAGTCCGTCGTGCCTGTGCCGAGAACTCCGCTGGAATCGAATGCCTGGCCGGTATCCCGGGAACGGTGGGGGGGACTCCCGTGCAAAACGTAGGTGCTTACGGGCAGGAGGTCTCTTCGACGATTGAGCGGGTGCGAGCGTTCGACCTTCAACAGAACGCCTGGGTCGAGTTTGCGAACAGCGAGTGTGGCTTTGCTTACCGCCGCAGCCGGTTCAACAGCGAGGACCGAGGACGATACGTGGTCACCCAGGTGGTCTACAGCCTGGAGAGGAATGGCGCGCCTACCCTTCGCTATGCCGATCTGCAGCGGGCCTTCCCTGCGCAAGCGACTCTCTCCCTCGCGGAGGTAGCCGAGGGCGTGCGGCGCATTCGCCAGTCCAAGGGAATGCTGATGATCGATGGCGATGCTGATTGCCGCAGCGCCGGCAGCTTCTTCAAAAATCCCATCGTGCCGAAGACAAACGTAGTTCGAATCACTGCGGCCGCGGGCCAGGAGCCGCCCTCATTTCCGGCCGGCCCTGGGCTGGAGGATTACGTCAAGATCTCGGCGGCGTGGCTGATCGAGCGGGCCGGTTTCCATAAGGGCTATTCGCTCGGATCGGCGGGGCTCTCATCGCGCCATACGCTAGCGCTCATCAACAGAGGGGGAGCGCGTGCGGCCGACATCCTCGCTTTGGCGGATCAGATCCGCGCAGGGGTGGCGGAGCGGTTTGGAGTGGATCTGCAGATGGAGCCGGTGCTACTGGGTTTTTGAGTCGCGGATGAGGCTGCTGGCCGTCACGGAATTGAGTGTCTACACGCGCTAGCATGTCGGCAATTTAACTCTCGAAGCGAGAGGAATTGCCGTGAGCCTAAGTCGTTCGTCGCTGCTTCGTCTTGGCCGTCAGCAGATGCTCTATCTGTCGGTGGCGGCGATTGTGGCGGCCATCTTTTGGGCAATTGGGCAGAGGGTGAATCCTGCCACCGTGCTGCTGTACTCCATGCTCTTCGGGAACTTGGTTACCCCGTCGATGGAGTATCTGGGGCGGCATTACTGGCACCGCCCGTTTCCCTACAACTGGATTGCCTTCCTGCTGGTTCTTGCTGTGGTGACGGTGCCGGTTTACGTGGGTTGCACTGTGGTGGTGTGGTCGGTCGCGCCGCCGTCTCCACAAACTCTGGAGCATTTGCTGCTGACTGGGTGGAAGTTTCCCGTACTAGTCATTGTGGTCTACAGCGCGGTTGGGTTCATCTACCGCACGAGCCGCGAGCGCATGGAGCAGCGCACGCGCGATCTGGAGCGCACGCTGCAAATGGGCTCCGCGCAACTTGCGCTGCAGGAGCAGGAGCTGGCTAGGGCGCGAGAGATCCAGCAGTCGCTACTGCCTAAATCGATCCCGGTCATATCCGGCTTTGAAGTAGCTGCTGCGTGGCGACCGGCGAGAACAGTCAGCGGCGACTACTTTGACGTGTTTCGGCTCAGTTCCTCAAAGACGGCGCTTTGTATTGCTGATGTAGTGGGCAAGGGAGTTTCAGCGGCATTGCTGATGGCGAACGTCCAAGCAGCGGTGCGGGCATTCGCTCATCAGGCGGTCAGCCCCGCAGAGCTTTGTACCAAGGTCAACACGCTGCTCTGCGAGAGCATAGCGACGGGGAAGTTCGTCACTTTTCTCTTCGGAGTCTTGGACTGTGAGGACTGCACCTTCACCTATTGCAACGCTGGCCATCTCGCCCCTCTTCTCGTGACGGGCAACGAGGTCCGCTGGCTCGACGCTTCGGGCGCTGTGCTGGGTGTCTTCCCGGAGTGGTCGTTTGGGGAAGAGGTGATCGGGCTGCTGGGAGGGGACCGCCTTTTGCTCTTTACGGACGGGATCACCGAGGCGGAGGCACCGGATGGAGGCGAATTCGGCGAGGAGCGGCTGGCCGCTGCCGCGCGGCGGAACCAGGACCTTACCGCGGCGCAGCTGAATGAGCTGATTTTGACCCAGACGGAAGGCTTTTGCGGAGGGCACTTTCAGGACGATGCCACGCTGCTGATCGTTGCCGCCGACGCCAAGCAGGCTGCGGAGAGGGCACCCCGGCTGGTAGGCTAACACCAGGCATGAACGACAATCTACATCAGTTACGTTGTTTCGGCTGCGGGGCACGGATCTCCGGCCCAGAGGCGCAGCCCGATTTTCGCTGCGTCGATTGCGGCGAGTTGTTCGAGGTGGATTATCCCGGCTGGGCTCAACGGCGCAGCAACGACCGGCCCAATCCCGGCGCGCTGAAGTGGCTGTGGCGTGAGCGCCGCTGTTCCTCTGAGACGCTGGACCACTCCGGCGTGTGGCGCTTCCGCGAATTGCTTCCCATTCTCGAGAACTTCGGGAACGCGGTGACTTTGCGGGAAGGGAACACGCCCCTGTACTCGCTTCCCCGGGCAGGCAAAGCGCTGGGTATCGACCAGCTCTATGCCAAGCATCAGGGGATGAATCCGACCGGCTCGTTCAAAGATACGGGGATGACCGCAGCGTTGAGCGTGGCTCGCGAACGCTGTTTCGAGTGGGTCGCCTGTGCGTCGACCGGCAACACGTCTGCGGCCATGGCGGCCTATGCGGCACGTGCGGGGTGGCGCAGCCTGGTGCTCATTCCCGATGGGAAGATCGCGTGGGG
>CBJOJD010000495.1:0-3249 GCA_966443485.1 uncultured bacterium
GTGGCAGATGGGCGGGAGGAGGCGCAACCTGGCTCGCATCCTTCCAGAGCCATCAAAAGCTCGCGGACCTGTGTCTTCTACCTGTTTCCTCCACAGCGGAACGGGGGTATGATGGCGCTGGAGAATTGCTATGTCCAACTATGTTTTTCTCTGCTTGGATTGTCATCAGGAGTTCGGCAAGACATTGCACATGTCGGACTTGGAAAAGGAAAGAGTGACCTGCCCCCATTGCAGCAGCACGCGGGTGGAGCAACGGGTTGAGGCGTTCTCCGCCGTCACATCCAAGAAAAGCTAGGCCACATTCCAATTCGTCGTAGACCCGGAGCCGCTGCGCGCCAGGAGTAGGGTTTGCGCCGACTCGCGCAGCACCCTGGGAGAGAGTTCATGTGTCGAAACATCAAGCTGCTGTTCAATTTCGAACCGCCGGTGACGGATGCCGAAATTCAGGCGGCATCACTGCAATACGTGCGTAAGATCAGCGGCTTTGTGAAACCATCGAAGTCCAACGAAGCAGCTTTCAACAACGCTGTCGAAGAGATCGCCCAAGCGTCTGCACGGCTGCTCAAGGCGTTGGAGACCAATGCTCCCTCGAGAAATCGCGAGGAAGAGGCAGCCAAGGCCAAAGCCCGAAACGCAGCACGGTTTGGCACTGCTGCAGACGATTAGTGTCCAGCCCCAGAACCAGAGTCTGAGCGGGTCCGCTTAGCCCAGAAACATACCCGCGATCGACGCGCTGATCAAATTCGCCATGGTTCCGGCCAACATGGCACGCACGCCCAGCTTGGCCAGGTCGTTGCGGCGCTCCGGGACGAGTGCCCCAATGCCGCCGATCTGCATCCCAATCGACCCTAAATTCGCGAAGCCGCACAACGCGAAGGTCGCGATTGTGAATGAGCGCGGATCGAGCGTAGCCTTGTGCGTGCCGAGCGCGATGTAAGCGATCACTTCATTCAGCGCCATGCGCGTGCCGAGCAAGTTTCCGATCAGGCCGCAATCGTGCCACGGCACCCCAATCAGCCAGGCAACCGGCGCAAAGACAAAGCCAAGAATCTCGCCCAGGCTGGGCGGAATCCAAGGCAAGCCCCCGTGCGCCCAGCTCAGCAGCATGTCGAGCAACGCCACCAGCGCCAGGAAGCTGATCAACATGATCGCCACGTTCATGGCCAGCTTGCCGCCGTCGATGGTGCCCCGGGCAATGGCGCCGATCAGGTTTTCTTCCTTATGTTCCTCGCTCTTGGGGATGACAACCTTGCCTTCCGTCGCAGGCACATCGGTCTCTGGCACCAGCATCTTGGCCATCAAAATAGTGCCGGGCGAAGTCATGATGACCGCAGCCAACAGATGTTTGGCCTCGATGCCCTGCGAGATATACATGGCCATGATGCCGCCGGAGACATGCGCCATGCCACTGGTCATGATCGTCATCAGCTCGCTGCGCGTGGCTCCGCGCAGGAAGGGGCGAATGGTCAGCGGTGCTTCGGTCTGGCCCATGAAGATGCTGGCCGCCACATTCATACTCTCAGCGCCAGAAATACGCATGGTCTTGAGCATCACCCAGGCCAAGGCGCGAATGATGATCTGCATCAGGCCGATGTGGTACATCACCGCGAAGAATGCGGAGATAAAAATGATCGTCGGCAACACTTGAAACGCGAAGATCGCACCGGAGTGGGGCGCAATCAGCGGACCGAAGGCTCCCGAGTTGGGCAAGCCCAGTTCACCGAACAGAACCCGGGTGCCGGCCACCGTGGCGCCGAGCATCTTGTTCACCACGTCTCCTGCCCATGCCATCGCCTGCTGCCCAAACGTGAAGCGCAGCACAAAGAAAGCAAACAAGAGTTGCAGGCTCAGTCCCCACGCCACCGTGCGCCAGCGAATATGCTTGCGGTCAGTCGAGCCCAACCAGGCTGCCAACAGTACGGCCAAAATACCCAGAATCCCGGTGAATCGATCCAAGTGGCTCCTTCGGACAAAGGGACTAGAGTTGCAGGGAAAAGGGCTTGGGAGGACGACCATCCGTTCAAATGGAGCGATCGTCGTGATGGCGGAAGAAAGGCGGACAAGGATGTATGTCTCTTAGCCCCGGTCCGCGACTCCCGAGTTCGGTCCCTAGTGCCGGTCCCTGTTTTTTTCTACCTTAGCAGCATTGGCCAGATACTCCTCCGCATCCTCGCGAGTGAATATTCGGCTAACCAGTGGCGGTTGCTCGACCGGCTGCTCGTCGACGATTGAGATGGCCGCCTTCAACTTGGCGACCGGCTCAGCCAGGTGTGCGGCGGACGTGGCGTACAACTTCGCCAATGGCTGCCCTTTCTCAACGCGGGCACCACGCCGCGCCAGAAACTCAATGCCGGCATGGGGATCAACTGGCTCCCCGGCACGCTCTCGTCCTGCTCCTGTGCGCTGGACCGCCCAGCCAATCTCCATCGTGTCCATCGCGCCAATGTAGCCAGACGTCCATGCCTCCAGGACCTGCGTCGCCCCCGGCTTGTGAAAAGCGGACGGATTCTCAAAAATCGAGGTATCGCCACCTTGGGCGTCGACCATCTTCAAGAAAGAGGCGAGTGCCGAACCATCAGCGAGCGAGGCTTCCGCGAGTTTGTAGCCGAGTTCCGGCGTCGGGGCTTTGCCTCCCAGAGCGATCATCCATCCTGCCAGGATCAGCGAGAGTTCGCGCAGATCTTCACTCGCAGCCGGACGTTCCCCGAGCAGCAGCTCCAGGCACTCCATGATCTCAATCCAGTTGCCTGCGGCCCTTCCGAGCGGTTGATCCATATCCGTGAGAAGAGCCACCGTCCGGGTGCCCGCCGCTTCCGCCGTTGCCACCATGAGTGCAGCCAGAAACTCAGCATCCTCCGTGCGGCGCAGAAAGGCTCCCGAACCGGTCTTCACGTCGAGCACAAGGGCATTTAGCCCAGCGGCAAGTTTTTTGCTAAGGATCGAGGCACAGATCAGACTTGGGTTCTCGACTGTAGCCGTGCGATCGCGCAACGCGTAGAGGACCCGGTCAGCCGGCACCAGGCGGGGAGTCTGGCTGACGATCGAAGCCCCACAGCGTCTCAGCACTGTCTCGAATTCAGACAACGTGAGGGCGGTGCGATAGCCAGGAATGGACTCCAGTTTGTCCAGCGTGCCTCCCGTGTGGCCCAGGGCGCGGCCGCTGATCATCGGTACGGCCAGCCCACAGGCTGCAGCAATCGGGGCCACCAGGAAGCTCGTCTTGTCCCCTACTCCGCCGGTGGAATGCTT
>CBJOJD010000496.1:0-3242 GCA_966443485.1 uncultured bacterium
TCTCCTTTGACGAAGATGCGCAGAAAGAAACTTGGAACGACACTCCATTGTAGGCGCTGAGGAGGGCAAAGCCCGGCTCCGCTGCAAATCAATTTTGTCTGATGATGCGGGACAAAAGGCCCTGTTCTGCACCACTTCTGGTGAAAAGTGCCCAATTTGGGGGGAGGGGTGGGGGGTGCAAACCGCTTACGTGCGGACGATGCCAATTCCCTACCCTTTAGAACCATTGTACCCAACTCGACCTATTTAATCGGCAAAATCGGGGCGTTTAGAATCAGCACGTTACAAAGAAAAGCACTTGACTAGAATTTCCGCGGCCCGGCGGTCGGAGGGCAAGCCGCCCGTGGAGATGCTGAGTTCACCAAAGCACGACGTCCTTGGCTGGCGTGCAGGAGTTAATGGGTTGCGGCCGTTGAGCGTCGAAGCTGGTCTGCCAGCACTCCCCCGTGACGGAACAGTAGCAGGCGTGGATGTCCATGTCTTTGCCTGCCTCGAGCATGGTCCGGAACAGGTTGAGATCGGTGCCGGGCGGACGGACGCCGAGGACGTCGACGCTGTCCCGCGCGGGGAGGATGGTTCCGGAGACATTGCCGTAGTAGAAGCCGGAGGTCAGTCCGACTTCCTTGATCTGCGCACAGCAGGCCTGAAGCAGGTCGTGGGGGTTGCGATAGGCCTTGCCCTTATAGAACAGCTCGAAGCGATCGATGATGGCAGGGCCCACGCCGTTGTTGCGGAGGACGAAGCGCAGGAGGGGCTTGTTGGTGGCAGGATCGAGCTGGGCGGTGGCGAAGGTGAGGATGGGCATGGTGCTGGCTTCGACCATCTTCTGGTTCTGCTCCACCATCTTTTCCATGGTGCGGCCATGTTCGATAGAGACGACCAAGGAGACGACCGAGATGAATACGGCGCTGACAGCGAGGATCACGTCCAGCCACGGCTGGCCGGTGCCGCCGTGGGCGTGAGCTCCGTGAGAGTGTTCGGGCGCAGGAATCACGTGTAGGTTTCCTCTGAAGGTGCGGCGATGAAGCTAGGATAAACGGGCGCCGCAGCACGAGGGAAAGAGGAACCGTTAGGCGCGGTGAGAAGGTGGGGGCCGACTGGGTCAGCGACTCAGGGTGCCAGTTTGCTTTTGAAGGGGAAGAACCACCGAAATATGATTCGAGTCCAGGTGTCTTTTGCGCGTCGCGGGCACTCCTGCGTATAACCAGTCTTCTTCTAACTTGCCTCTCACGACGGAGCCCGCTGCAATTACAGTGCCTGCTCCGATATCTGCTCCCGGTAAGATCAAGGATCCTGCACCTATCCACGCACCATCACCGACGTGAATCTGTTCGGCGATGAAATCCCCTGCACGTTGATTGGGACCACCCAGTTTGTGGGTGGAAGTGACAAAGGTGACCTGAGGTCCGATGAAGACGTTCTCCCCGATGGTGATCTTAGCTGCGGTCTCGAAGATGCAGCCCTGATTGATGAACGTTTCTTTGCCAATAGCTAATCTTGCTCCCATGCGGCACCACGCATTGATGCGGTTGGTGCGTACTTTCAAGCCGCAGAGCCGGTATACGGTACACCGAACGTGTCTCGGCACCAGCGGGGAACCGGCGATCATATTCAGGAGTAGCTCCCGAAAGAAGGTGACGGGGTAATACGGTCTGTGGACGGTAACTGGACCTATCTTCACGAGCGCACCTCATCGTAGATCAGTATTTCGACGACAGGAGCGAACCCGGCAACCAGCGATACAGTTATTGAATTGGATAACTTCTCTGGGAGGAAGTGTCTCAGATTGGGACAATTATAGCCACCATCCTGCCCGGTCGTCGTCAGGCACTCAAGAATTTTTTGAAGTTCAAGATAAGTTTGATCGCCGATGGGGCCGAGTTAGCGAACTGAGTAGAATGTCCGCGTTGGATCTTCCCTGTGGAGAAAATTTCCGTCGCTCTACGCCGCTGCGCAGCGCTGGGAAGATAGGAATGGGGGAGCAACCGGCGTGTTCTAGCTCACATGTGTTCTGGATCACCCGGCTGGATAATCGGGCTAGAGAGAGCCCACATGTCGCCTATCAAGACCCTTGTTTTACTCGCCGGGGCGTTGCTGAGCAGTGCTGCCTTTGCGTTGTCGCCTTCCGATGGACACATTGCCGGCAAGGCTTACGTGAACAGCTATTTCCACCTCACTTACGCCTGGCCGTCGAGTCTCACGCCGCAGAGCCTGCCGACCGCAACGGCAGACAGCGGTGGCAAGGCCTATGCGTTCCATCTGTTCAGCGCTCTGCAAAAGGATCCGTCTTATGGCGTGGTGCTGGTAGCGGAGAAGCTGAACATCGCAGGGCCACACTCGAATGGGGTGCAGAGTAGCGTCGACTACATCAGCCGGATCGAGCATGGCCTGAAGCCGGGACCCATCCTATCGAACATTGTGCACACACAGAGGAAGAATACGCGCGGGATGGTGTTCGAAGAGCTGAGCTACCTGCAGAATGGGCGGCCGGCATCGGTGATGGCGACCCAGGTGGGCGAGTATCTGCTGGTATTCAAGAGCAATGCGCCGTCCTCCTGGGACATGGCGCAGATCGAAAGCTCGGTGTTGAGTGCGCGCGTGACGAAGTGATGAAGCTGCATCCGGAAGGCGGCAGCGCTGCATTCCGGATGTTGGGAGCCATCCCGCCGGAGAGCTAGTCGAGCTTATCGGGGTGGAGGGCGATGTTCTTTTCGCCGGCAGCTTTGCGCTCGTTGTAGGCCTTGACCCAGTCTTCCCAGTGCTTGCCGGCGGCGCGGTCCTTGCCAGTGAACTCGAGGCGGGCGACATCGGCATAGCTGAGTTTCTGCTTGCCGGGAACGTTGGGCTCGAAGTACTGGACGAATGAGTCGGAGAGAGCCTTTCCGGTCTGACGATTGAAGATGTAGGCCTCGATGGTCTTGCCGGCTTTGGTGGTGATGGTGACGTCGCCGCGATAGTCGAAGGCCTTTTCAAGAGCCTGACGGACTTCCTCCTCGCTGGCCAAGGAGGGCACCCAGCCTTCCAACTGCTCGTGCTCGGCGCCGGGGGCGAGTTCGAGGGATTCGATCTGCTCGAGAGTGTACTTCTGGACTTCTGCGGTCATCGATTCTTCCTATGAAACGGTTTTGGCTCTGTTTGCGACCCGGCACGGATGAAGCCGTAGCGCCGGCTTCCTAGCCGGCTGTCGCGCGGGTCTCCAGACCCGCGCATTTGGACCCTTCCAAAGTTTGTTTCTTGCTAGA
>CBJOJD010000497.1:0-3238 GCA_966443485.1 uncultured bacterium
GATCGTTCATCGCAGCTCGACGGGCGAGGCAGGCTTAGCCATGGGGGGCTTCCGGGGCAGCGGCTTGAGTATGGGGTCTCGCACGGAGCGCACTGGAGCGCACGGACGTGGAGCGCGCGCCGGACAGGCGGACCTGCCCAAACGCAAGCCAAACCTTAGGAAGCTTTGGCCCCAGATCAAGACCCTGGTGGCTCCCCGCAAGGGCCTGCTGGTCGTTGGGTTGGTGCTCATGGGCATCAATCGCGTCGCGGGTTTGGCCCTGCCGTTTACCAGCAAGCCACTGCTGGACAAAGTCCTGAACCCGATTAACCCGCGCCCGGACATGCTGCCCGGAATCATTGCCATCGTGTTTGCGGCGATGGTGGTGCAGGCTATCACGTCTTATTCACTGACACAACTCTTGTCAGTCGCCGGACAAAAGCTGATCGCCGAAATGCGCCGACAGGTGCAGCGCCACGTTGGGCTTTTGCCGGTTTCCTATTACGACGAGAACCGGACTGGAACGCTGGTGGCCCGCATCATGACGGATGTGGAGGGCGTGCGCAACCTTGTGGGTACGGGGCTGGTGGAATTCACCGGCGGCCTCCTTACGGCTGTTCTGGTGTTCTTCTACCTGATGTATCTCAGCCCGAAGGTGACCATTACGGTGTTCGCCGTCATGGGGCTCTTCGTTACGGTTCTGCAGTACGGATTCAAGACCATTCGGCCCATCTTCCGGGAGCGTGGGAAGATCAACGCCGAGGTGACTGGACGATTGACTGAGTCGCTCGGGGGCGTGCGCGTGGTTAAGGGATATCACGCCGAGTCGCGCGAAGCGAGCGTGTTTTCCGCCGGAGTGGAGCGCCTCTTGCAGAACATCATGCGTTCGCTCAGCATGACCAGTCTGCTGTCTTCAGCTTCGACCACTGTGCTTGGCCTGGTCTCAGCGATCGTCATGTGGCTGGGCGGCCACAAGGTCTTGGCGCATGGGTGGACACCAGGCGTCTACTTCCAATACAACATGTTCCTCGCCTTCATGATTGCGCCGGTTTTTCAAATTGTGAACATCGGCACCCAGCTCACCGAGGCATTCGCAGGCCTGGATCGCACCAGCGAAATTATGTCGGAGCTGGAAGAAAATCAGGTTCCGGATCGCACCGTGATGTTACCGGCTATCGAGGGGCGGGTTCGGTTTGAAGAGGTCGAGTTTGCCTACGAGCAGGACAAGCCGGTCTTGCATGGAGTGAGCTTCCTGGCGCAGCCCGGGACGGCGACGGCCCTGGTGGGTTCCTCAGGCTCTGGCAAATCGACCATTATCAGTTTGCTCTGCGCATTCCACACGCCTTCAAAGGGCCGCGTCGTAGTGGATGACATCGATCTGTCCAAGGTGGATCTGAATACGTACCGCTCCCAATTGGGCGTGGTGCTGCAAGACTCCTTCTTGTTTGATGGCTCGATCCGGGAGAACATCATGTTTTCGCGGCCAGAAGCGACGGAAGAGCAGTTTTTGGCTGCATGTCACACAGCGCGCGTGGACGAATTCGCAGAGCGGTTTCCAGAGACTTACGACACCATCGTTGGAGAGCGGGGAGTGAAGCTCTCGGGTGGACAGCGGCAGCGGTTGTCGATCGCCCGCGCTCTTTTGGCGGACCCGCGCATCCTGATCCTGGACGAGGCGACCAGCTCGCTGGATTCAGAGTCAGAGGCGATGATCCAAGCTGGCCTAAACCAATTGATGCAGGGCCGGACGACCTTTGTCATCGCTCACAGGCTTTCCACGATTCGACGAGCCGATCAGATCCTGGTGGTGGAGCAGGGAAGAATTCTCGAACGGGGTACCCACGCTGAGTTGTTCGCTCTGGGGGGGCGCTACTACGACCTCTACACCCGTCAGCACGGCTTGGAGGCAAACCTCTTTCTGGCTCCAGGCGAAGGAGATGCTGTTCCCGAGCGCACTTCCTAGCTCGACTATCGGGCGAGCCGCCCCGGTCCTGTAATAGCACCTTCTGATCACACCTGGGACCACCCGTATCAGCCCCTGCCGCATCTCCAGCATTCCCAATAAAGGAAGAATCGATCGTCATTTGACGAGGATTTCCGTCTTTCTGGAAGCTGCATGGCGTTGACGTCAATCTCATATCTTGAGAGACTGGAGTAGAACCATTACGCGAAACAAAGGATCACAATGCGAGACTCTGCGCCGCAAGGTACATATAAAGTTCAGGCTTTAGACCGGGCCTTTGCTGTCTTGGATTTACTGGGGGAGAGCGATACTCCGCTCGGACTGGCCCAGGTGGCATCATCTCTGCAGCTTCATAAGAGCACTGCGCACAGGTTCTTGATGGTGCTGGAGCGTCATCATATGGTGGAGCGGACCAGCAGCGGAAAATTCCGCTTAGGTCTGCGCCTGTTCGACTTCGGCAATAAGGCGATTGAACAGTACGATCTGCGGGACCGTGCTCAGCCTCACCTGCGGCGGCTAGTCGCCGAGACGGAAGAGACGGCGCACCTGTGCATTCTGGAGCAGGCTCGTGTGATCTACATTGACAAGATTGAGCCAGCTCGGTCGGTGCGCATGATCACGCGGATCGGTTCAAGCAATCCAGTGCACTGTACGTCGGTGGGGAAGGCGATCTTGGCTTTTCTGCCCGAAGATCGCATCGCAGACGTGATCCGGCGCACCCGCTTCGAGCGCTTCACGCATCGCACGATCGGCACTGCCGAAGCCCTACGCACTGAGATCGAGAAGACGCGCCGGCGAGGTTACGCCGTGGACGACGAAGAGTTGGAGGAAGGGCTGCGCTGCATTGCTGTTCCTGTGCTGGATGCACAGCGCCAGCCGGTCGCGGCTGTCAGCATCTCAGGTCCGTCTTTCCGGGTTACGGCGCAGAAGCTTCCGGCCATCGCTAACAATTTGCTGCAGTGTGTGCGGGGCATTTCGATGGACATGGGCTTTATCTCCGCAACACGCGCTAACCGGACCGCCTGGTCGGCATAGCTTTCGAGGGGCGCGGGCGCAGTGAGCGAAACTGTGGCCCGCAGCGCCGAAGATTGGCGGCACTGGCAGTCGGTTTTTGATTGTTTTTGCACACCCCAGGCCGACGCAAGGTCGATCTTTCTGTTACACTTAGTTCTGTTGAAGCAGTCGCATGAGTGTTCGCCCTGAATCCATGCGATATGAAGTTCGGCTGGACTTTTCTCACTAGAGCCCGAATTTCGTTTCAAGGGGACGTAGCTCAGTTGGTTAGAGCGCTGCCCT
>CBJOJD010000498.1:0-3202 GCA_966443485.1 uncultured bacterium
AATCGTGATGATCTTCGAGCAGCACATCGGCCGGGTGACGCTTCTGGGGAACACGGGCCGGCGCCGGCGAGCCCTCCTCTGCACTGGCTCGAAGCTTCTTCACCGTGAGCCAGTTGTCCTTGCGGGCAGGATCGGGGACCCAGGGTGGAAGCGGCATCCAGAAGTAGCGGCTCAGCGCTTCGGCGTACGGCTCGTAGAGAACCCGCATCTGGCGCAACCGCTCCATCGACTTCCCGTCCCGGCAGACGCTTACCCCCGCCTGGCACAGCATCCCGTACATCTCCTCGTAGCGCTCCGGAGGCAGCCGGTCCGGAGCATGGTGTAGCGGAGTAAGAGAGAAAATCTGCGTCAGGTCCACCATGGCATGGCGAGCCATCGCAAAGGTCAGCTGCGCCTGCCGCGCCTCATGCCCCTGTACTCCGGCAATCAGCAGTGCCGACGTGTCCAGGATCGCAGTCAACGCGCTGATCCAGCTCTGATTGGTGTGCTGCGAACGGAAGTAGCACAACAAGGAAAAGGAAATATGGCTCTCCAGAAGTTCGGCCGACCACCGCTCCCACTCCACCAGCAGCGTCGACAACGATTGCTCGGCACCATCATGGGAATGCCGCCGAAGTAGTTCCGTGGCTGTCGGTGGAGACCCGGCACGTGCATCCAGCAGCGAGATGCTCACCTCCCGTCGAGAAAAGGCGGCGTACAGCACCGGAAAGTACCCCATCACCGCCGCCAGAAACCCCAACCCCGTTCCCGACTCCAGCACGATCCACCAGCGGGCCGCAGGAACCCGCGGCGTCAGATCTCCGATACCCAGCGTGAAGATCGTCGTTCCGCTCACATAGAGATCCGACCAGATACCCGGATGCTGAACCGTGTCCACAAAGGGACTGCCAATCGCATAGAAGATCAGCGCGAATCCCACCAGCATGGCAGCCGCCCAGAACACCAGCAGCAGAATCAGCGAGAGGGGGCCGTAGAAGCTGAACGCCGTCTCGCGCGTCCGCGCTGTGCGAATGCGGCTGCACACAAACACCCACGGCCGCCACGTCGTCGCGTAGAACATCCCGGTCAGCCGCACCGGTCCGGCCGCGCGTCGCGGCAAAATGATGGTCTGAAATGCATCCAGCAGCACTGCCAGCAGGCAGGAGATCCCCACCACCAAGCTCAAAACGCGCACTTCATCTCCTTGCTGTACGGGATGACGGGCCTCGTCCCACCTGGAAGGGCCAGTCAGTTCCCAGTATTCTAGGACAAGGCGGCTTCGTTCCATGGCGATGGCAGAGATCGGCAAGGCTCTCCTGGGAATCGGCATCTTGCTCGCTCTTGTGGGCGGAGGCCTGCTGCTGGCCGCACGCTTCGGAATTCCCCTCGGCCGACTCCCCGGAGATATCGCCTATCGAGGCAAGCATGTCTCCGTATTCTTCCCCCTGGGAACATCGATCCTGCTCAGCATTATCCTCAGCCTGCTGTTCTATCTGCTGGGTCATCTCCGTCGCTAGTTTTCCCCGTAAGAAGTGACGCTGCAGCCGGTTACAACCGTGCGAATATCCCG
Organism: uncultured bacterium; assembly: GCA_966443485.1. Taxonomy (GTDB): domain Bacteria; phylum Acidobacteriota; class Terriglobia; order Terriglobales; family Acidobacteriaceae; genus Telmatobacter. Next base: position 1,550 of record CBJOJD010000498.1, read on the forward strand.
CCCTGCTGTCCATCCTTTCCCTTGCAATCGCCATCGAACGGGTGTATCTCTTTCCAGAAGTGCCGAGGAGGACCTCCCATGTCCAACGCACCCAAGAAATGCGCAAACGCCGCCTGCACCTGCATGGCGCCCGACAAATCGAAGTATTGCAGCGCCCACTGTGAAGGTGTGGCCAACAAGACCGAGATCATGTGCACCTGCGGCCATCCCTCCTGTGGGAGTACCAGCACCACTGCGTGAGGACCGGGCCACTACTGGAAACCTCACCCACTGCGCGGGCAGCATGATCTCATTTCCCGGTTTGGTTGAACGGGAGAGAGGGCTTACCCTGCCCGCCCGCAAACAGCACTGAAACTCTGCTCCGGACCATCTGCGGCTCCGGAGCAGACCCAACTTTGCGCGCACCCGGCAGCTTGCCGGTCCGCAGCGTCGCCTCTCAGAACGGTTCCCCTCGCGGTGTTCCTGTGCCTGCTCCCGCATAGTGACATTTCGGGAACCGCCCGTCACAGCGCGCGTGATCTACCGTGACACGCGAGCCCGGTCCGCGATAGGCTGGGGTATTCGCGGAAGATCGCGACTGAAGGAGCACTTGTACCCCCATGCCTATTCAAACCACCTCTAAGATTTGGCACAACGGCAACTTGATTCCGTGGGAACAGGCGACCATTCACGTCATGAGCCATGTGGTTCACTACGGCTCCAGCGTGTTTGAAGGGATTCGCTGCTACGGCCAGCCCCAGGGCGCGGCCGTGTTTCGCCTTCCCGAGCACATGCAACGGCTGATTGACTCCGCCAAGATCTACCGCATGTCGCTTCCCTATTCGCTCGACGAGCTTTGTGCAGCTGTGGTGGATGTAATTGAGGCAAATGGGGTTGCGCCCTGCTATATTCGGCCCATCGTACTCCGGGGCTACGGCGAGATTGGGGTCAGCCCCAAGGGTTCTCCCATCGAGGTCTACATCGCCAACTTCCCCTGGGGTAAGTACATGCCCGGCGGCGACGGCGCGGATGTCTGCATCTCCAGCTGGAATCGCATGGCGCCCAACACCCTTCCCGCCCTGGCCAAGGCCGGTGCCAACTACATGAACTCCCAGCTCATCCGTATGGAGGCCGATACCAATGGCTACGCGGAAGGCATCGCCCTCGATGTGAACGGGCTGGTCAGTGAAGGCTCGGGAGAGAACATCTTTGTGGTCCGCAACGGCGTGCTCTACACTCCGCCGCTGGCCAACTCGGCGCTCTCCGGCATCACGCGCGATAGCGTCCTCACCATCGCCCGGCACCTCGGCCTTGCCGTAACGGAACAGGCGATTCCCCGTGAGCTGCTGTACATCGCCGACGAGGTCTTCTTCACCGGTACCGCCGCCGAAGTCTCTCCCATCCGCTCCATTGACCGCATCCTGATCGGCGACGGCAAGCCCGGCGAGATCACCCGCAAAGTGGCCGATGAGTTCTTCGCCATCGCCAACGGCCTTAAGCCCGACCGATTCGGTTGGCTGACCCCGGTAAAGGTCAATTCCCAGGAGCCCGTCAGCGCCTGAGTCTTCGCCATTTCGCAGTCCAAGGGCGGCTCTTCGGGGTCGCCCTTTTTCTGTCCCAGCAACTGGCCGAGGCCGTGCGCAAGACCACCCGAGCCGGAGAGAAACTGGCCAT
>CBJOJD010000499.1:0-3169 GCA_966443485.1 uncultured bacterium
GCGCCGGCGGCAGCCGCGTCGAAGGTCCCGATCATGCCGGCGGCGGGAGGCGATGACGACACTGCCGGAGGCCCCAGATGCAGCAAGCCGCCCGGAAGGCTAGGAAGGCTTGCCTTGAGGCCGAAGCTTTTCAAGGCGCGCCATCGCATTTTTGATTCCAGTCTTGATTCGTTCTTCCTCAACCAGTCGGCACGGAAGCCGTTTTTGGATGGCCGCATAGAGTTCAAGTGCTTCAGGGACTCTTGATTGCCACATCCGGCACTCAGCCATGTATTGCAAGGCTAGCGTGGCCATTTCCTCATCGCCCCGAGTTTGCACCTGACTGGCTACCTCGAAGGACTCGTCATATCGCTCCAAGTAAAGCAAGCAATTTGCTCGATCTAGCAGCATGTCCGCTTCAAACTTCCCATTAGCGAACAGGCCATGTGCTTCGTCGAACATTTGGAGTGCTTCTTCACAGCGGGCTAACCGAGTCAGAGAACGCCCTTTAAGGAACAAGTACTCGTACTTCCAATCCTGAAAATCTTCCTTTTTCAGGATTGGAGATTCGATATTTGTGTCTATCAGCTCAAGTGCTTCCTGTGCCCGACCAAAATCAACGAGCGCGCTCACTTGCGTCATAACAACGAAGGCATAAGACACATCGTAGTCGGGAAATCGCTTCAGTTCCTGAACGGCTTCGTCAAAAATCTCATTTCGATTTAGCCAAGTTGAACATGTAACGACATCAAACAAAAGTCTCATCCGAACTTGGTCGTCTTTGGCACGGGTGAGCATCTCCTGCAACATTGCAAGAGATGCTCCAAATTCACGCTGGGCGCTGAGCCTCTCAGCTTTTTCGATTTCAGCTTCTGTCACCACAGCTTTTGTCATTCTTCTCCTCGAAAACCGGTTACTCATTCACGTTTGCTAAATCGTGCAATCAGGCTTAGGGCAGCCACCTTGTGGATGCACGATATTGGGGTCAATATACATCGGAGGAAGAATGTCAGATGATGCACCACCGGCTGCGTTCCCGAGCATCTTCACAATATTGAGCGCAGCTACACCAAGCTTTTGTAAAAGCGGAGCACCTGGCTCGATTTCCGGCACTTCTCCAGGCGGTACCTGTGGAGGAACTGGATCAGGTCCGGGAACTGGCCTTAGAGTTGGCGGAGCAGACGGTGTAGGTCTTCCTTGAGCAGCAGCCTTTGCAGCCTGAGCAGCCGCGTTGGCCCCAGGGGCCAAGACACCTGCAACGGTATACGTCTCGTTGTCCGTAACTGAGGTCTTGATGTAGTTCCAAGAATGCCCATGAAAGAGATTTCTCAGGCCGTGCCAGAAACGCGTTCCACTTGAGTAAGAGTTTGAACTCTGCTTTTGGGCCTGAATTTGATGTAGTGAGTTCCATTCATTATTGGCGCTATTTGCACTCCACGAATTGCATCCCCAGTCACCTTGCCTGCAGGCGTGACCGTCGGGATCAACATGTATAAGCGGATTGTTTAACACATAGGCGTAAAGATTGAGGGATTGAGGATCGCCCAACTTCGCGTATGGTACGGGTTCTTCTTTCGCCGACCAGTCGGGACTTAAGAAGCGTCCCATCGTAGACGCATAGTACCTGGCCCCGAAGTAGTCGTTTCCTGATTCTGAGTCACGTTCTTTGCCGGTGAAACCGGACGGCGGCTTCGCGCGGTATCTTCTGCAAGCGGTAGCTGTCGTCATACATGAATCAGCGTTCGTCGTAGTCCAACCCCAACCTTCGTGGGATCAACTTGGGTTACGGGCTGGAGGCCCGGTGCAGTAGACGGCACACCTGCCTGCCTGGAGGTAAGGTCTTGGCCGTAAACAACGATTCGAGAAACAGTGATTACGCCACTCCCGTACAGAAGATAATCCACCTCAATCGTATCGCCGGGTTTCAAATCGCCGTGGCGCAACTCCTCGTGCGGGACCATGCACCGTGGACCCTCTTTGGCTGTCCTGAGCTTTTCTGCCGTCTGGTATTGCGCTTGTAGATCACGGGGAATATCTTCAAATGAATCAATTGAGAAGCAAATCTTAAAATGAGGAAAGTTTTCGCCATCTCGCCCCGACCCTTTTGCTACCTGTACGGGCGTGAAACTTAATACTGTACCGCCGGAGATGTGCGTCCTTTTGAACTCGTAACTCTGCGCCATCCGATCATGGAACCGCCGATCTGCCCGGCGAGATACCACGATCGCCAGGACGACAATCGCCAGCAAAATGCAAACTGTAATCAATAGGCGAACGTATCGCTTCATTCCTGTCTCCCGATTGGCGTACCAGCCCTTGTGTATCCCCACAAATCACTGCCAAGTCGTTGCGTTCTTTATCCTCTCCCTGTCTCTATCACCCTGCGTCTTCTGCAATCCGAATTGGTTGAGATCAGGTTCCTGCGGATTTCCGGTGCCAAGTACTCTGCCCGGAACGGGAGTAAGCGGTCCGTTATTGAGTTCTCCTGTCCGAGTCCCATCTGATGCGTCCCATGGATTGCCGGTCAGAGTTGACGGATCGTCCATGTTGGTCAAATCTGAAGACATATCGTTCCAAAGGCCAGTGGGCGATATCGAACTGTCGCTGATCCCGCCAGCGCGTAAAATCCTTTCCGTGGTGGTCACGCAGTCGTTCGTGTTCCCGGTAAGAACCTTTAAGATTCCGTCCTTGTCGGCAGTAAAAGGAATGTTCGCCTTTGTGAGCGCGTCCATTTTGTCCAACATTCGATCGGCTTGGGCGTCTGAAGTCGGAATGCGTAGGCCCGCATGTTGATCTCGTCGCGCATCGCTCACTGTTCGGTGAATTGCAGACCTACCCCCAGTTTCGGGATAGAAGTCGAAGACGCCTGCTCTCCCGGTAGACTCATTCCGAACGTAGATAAACACATGGCCGTAGTCGCCACTTTGACCATTAGGCGCCCGATAGAACAGAATCGCTTCCTTCCCATCCGGATCAACAAACTTGAGAGGATTGTTAAGCGAATAGCTGTATCGATTCCAACTCTGTGGATTCAGTAGATGTCCTGAAGCCATCATCGGATCGGGCGATATGAATCTCCCCATCGCACTGCTGTAGTAGCGAGCTTCGAAGTAATCATTGCCACTTTCTGTGTCCCGTTCTTTGCCGGTAAAGTGATGCTCTGTGGCATCGTCGGCTGTAGATGGGGCAC
>CBJOJD010000500.1:0-3123 GCA_966443485.1 uncultured bacterium
TCTCCAGCATCCAAGTGAGCGGCGCGGGGCGACCTCTTGCATCTCATCCCCGCACGCTGCGGCTCATGGCAAATACCCGCGGAATCGTCACAAAGGAAACGCTGCGACATTCGTCCGCCGATAAGCTGAACAAGTGGGTCGGATGGTGTACAGATGAGCACAACATCATGGCTAAGCGCACAGGCAACAAGCATTGAAGGTCCCAGCAGGTCGTCTGGCTCGCAGTGGAGCATCGATCTCACGGTGAGCGTGCGAGCCGATCGTAGCCGCCTGTACTCTGCCCTCACCATTCCGGAGTACATGGAAGCCTGGATGAACCTCCCCGGCTCTGGGGAAGACGGCAAGGTCGCCATCGTTCCGACGGACGGCGGCTTCTGCCTGGTTGGCGCGTTCCCTGAGGGTAACGAGAGATGTATCGAAGCCCACTACCAGGTCTCCCGCCGTGGCAAGCTGCTGCTCACCTGGAAGAACTACTGCTCTGAGAACATGCAGGAGAGCAAGGTAGCCGTCCGTCTGCTGGGCGACTTTGCGCGCACCAACGTTCAGGTGCTCCACACTGCCATCGGCTCTCAAGAGGAGTACCGCTGGCAGCGGGCCTTCTGGGAGCACTCTCTGCACAAGCTGCGCCTGCTCTTCTGAAGAGCCGCCTGACGCTCTCTGCACCGACAGCCGTACTTGAAATCAACATCTCGACTTCAAGACCTTAGCGCAGTGCAGCGCGGACCTTCGATTCCCGAAGCCACGGGCCGAGCCACACCAGCACTCCGAAGATCACAGGAAATACCGTGTTGAATGCCGGGCTGTAGATCCGCAGGTTGGTAGCCACCGCTCCGCCCAGGAACCCGGTAAGGAGGATGCTGCCCAGCACCGCGGTTCGCGGAATCACGTAGAACAGCGTGCACACCAGGAGAATGATTCCCAAGGTCCGGGAAAGATCGGCAGGCCAGCCACTGCGCACAAACGCCTCCAGCACCGGCGGCGGCATGACGAGCTTCATGCCGGCATCGAACAGCATGAATGCAGCCACCAGCCCGCTAACGATCCAGCCGGCCCAGAACTGACGTCTTCCGGTTCTCTGCTCGCGATTCAAATGACTCTGCGTCTCGGTGGTAGAAAGCATGCGGATCCTCCCGCGGCTCCATGAGCCTGTCGTTGTGAGATCGGGCACTCCAGCCGTGGGCTAAAGAGTGTCCCCTGCACCTACAACGAGTGCCACGGGCGAGAATCGACAAAGCGGAGGACTAATTTTCCGGGAGCCCAGAGATCTCCAGCACCGGACGCACCTCTACCGTGCCCCAACGCCCGGCCGGAATCGCGGCAGCAATCTCGATGGCCTCCTCGCGGCTATCCGCGTCCACGATGAAGAACCCACCCAGCTGCTCGCGCGTCTCCGCAAAGGGTCCGTCCACCACAGAACGCTTCCCTGCTCGCGTCCGCACGCTCACCGCGGTCGAAGTAGGCTGCAGCGGCGAGGCTGCGACTCTCTTGCCTTTTGCATGCAGATCGCGCGCGTAAGCCGCAGACGAGGCATAGCACTCCTCCCGGTCGGCCGGGCTCAACGAGTTCTCATCAAGATAGATCAGGAACATGTATTGCATTGTGAAATCCTTTGGGTCCGTGCAAGCCCGGCACATGAGGGCGATGCGCCCCTTGCGCAGGCTCTTCCCCAGCAACGAGGACCAAGAGATAAGGTATCAACTCCAGCTGCAGCAATGGCGTGAACGCTTTCCCCACATCACCACGTCTCCGCCCGGCAGTTCCTGGACCCCAACCTTCTGGCCTCCGTGCTGGAGATTCTGGCCGGCACCGGCCTCGATCCTCGCCTGCTGCACCTTGAGATCACCGAGTCGGTCTTGCTGGTGGGCGACAGCGCCGTCGAAAAGGTCCTGGCGGAAGCGCAGCAGCATGGGATGGAGATCTCACTGGACGACTTCGGCACCGGCTATTCCTCGCTCAGCTATCTGCTCAGCTTCCCATCCGACGAGATCAAGATCGACCGCAGCTTCGTACGCGGCGTAGATCAAGACGTCAGGCGCGCCGAGTTGGTGCGAACGGTGCTCCAGCTGGGGCACTCTCTCAACAAGCGCGTGGTCGCGGAAGGGGTCGAGACCCAGCAAGAGCTACGGGCGTTGCAGGCCATGGGCTGCCGCTTCGTCCAGGGATACTTGTTAGGAAAGCCCTTCCCTGCCGAAACCCTCGCAGAGCGGACACCCCTCGGAGCAATGTTCCCCGCCGGTCGCACGTCAGAGCCTGCCTATCGGATCGTCTGAATTGCCGCGGCATACCGTGCAAGTCTCTGGGCAATATCTTCCGCCTCATCCGGCACAGGTCGCTCCTACCTTCCCCAGATCGCTGAGTGATAATGGACCATCCGCGAGGAAGCTGAACCAGCGCTCTTCTACCGACCCGCGACACACTAGATAGACCGAAGATCAGGAGATCCCGACAAGCCGTGGCAATCGATCGAAGAAGGTTCCTGGTGGCCGGAACCAGCCTGGGAGCCGCATCGTTTCTAGACCTCTCCGCGCAGCCTGCCATTGAACCGCATGCGAGCAACGACCGCGCCTATTGGGTCGAGCTTCTGGCCAAAGTCTCGCGGCCCGTATTGCAATCCCTGAGCGAAGGAAAGCTCAAGCAGCGCATGCCCGTTGAGGCTCCTCATGGAAACGCAGAGGATCGGCGCCAGTTCACGTACCTCGAAGCATTCGGGCGCCTGCTCACCGGCATTGCCCCTTGGCTCGAACACGGTCCGACCGAAGGCAGCGAGGAAGCTCTTCGCCTGGAATGCGCGGGCCTGGCGCGCAGCGCCATGGCGATGGCCACCGATCCTTCCTCGCCCGACTTCATGAATTTCTCCAAAGGCGGCCAGCCCGTGGTCGACGCCGCCTTTCTCGCGCTCGGCATCCTGCGCGCGCCCACGGAGCTGTGGAAGAAACTCGACACCAAGGTGCGGCAGAACGTCATCGCTGCCCTTGAGTCCTCGCGCAAGATCATCCCCGCCTACAGCAATTGGCTGCTGTTCTCCGCCACCGTCGAAGCTGCACTCAGCTTCATGGGAGCATGGTGGGACCCGGTGCGCGTGGACTACGCCGTCCGCACCATGAACACCTGGTACAAGGGCGA
>CBJOJD010000501.1:0-3119 GCA_966443485.1 uncultured bacterium
GCTGGACTCGATTCGTCCGGCCAGCAACAATGCGGCCAGCCCGGTCAATCGGCAACAGCGCGAAGCCGAGCCTGTAGCCGGCGACGACTAGGGACTGGCCGTCCAGGCAGTCGCGCCTTCGGCGCAAAACCATATTCATCAGGGGGAGAACAAAGGCCGTCCGCATCGCGGACGGCCTTTGTGCGTCTGATTGGATAAATCGTGGAACTATTCATCTGTGCGTTTTCGTGTGGCAGGAAATTGTGAGTTGATACACGCTTCTAGATGATGCAGGCAAGGACGTTGCCTACATGCTGCAAACTACTGCGATTGAGAATGGAGCATGAACACAAAGCATGTTTGTAAGAATCTGGAATGCGTCTTGCGAGGACAATCGATTTCTGAGATTCGAGCATGCAGAAGTAAAGACGGGCGCAATTATATTTGCTGCCAATGCGAACAGGCCATGAGCGTGGCAGAGAAGATGAATGTGTCGAAAGGGCCGATAGGAAACAGCACAGGCTGAGAAAGGAATCGGGGACAAAGCCGTCAGCACAAAACAAAGAGGCCGAATTCATCGCGTCGGCTGTCAGAAGGTAGAGCCTGAACAGGCGGGTGCCTCCAACGTGATCTCGGGTTTTCGAGCCGCAGGCGCACTGTTCGTTAGCCCGCTCCTCGGCGTGCGGAACCGGCACTCGTCATCGGTGCCAAGCCCCATCGGGACGGGGCAAAATGAGTTCCATCGATCTGCAATCGCGCTATACTTGGTTCATCCCGACAGGGGTGGATTCCCTGCCGGGGGTTGGCTACTTCAGGAGTAGCGCCAGGACGAGGAGCAGGACGGCCATCATGAACCGCCAATCTATGGCAATCGTGATGACCAATCGCATCCAGGACGATTTCTCATCCATGTCCTCACCTCCTTGCGTTAGCACGGCCCGCAGGTCGCTGCTACGGCCTGCGGACCGACGGCTCGGTTTTCTGAGCCGATCTTTCGCTGTCGCTATCCCATACGCAAAGAAGGCGCGCTGATTTTACGCGAGCCTTTTCCTTTCCCACGGTGATGTGAATCAATTTCCAGAATGTAGTGTCCGATACGACGCTCCCAGGTCTCCAAAACCGGGAGATCTCCACCCCACGAGCAAAGACCCGTTCGTGGGGACCCGGATCTGGGGCACCCGATCATTCAGTATGGGGACGGATTGCCCAGAGGAGGGATCTGGTCTCCCGCCCAAGCGGAGCTTGGACGGGGCACCCCGACTTGGTGAGAGTGCGCGGGTCAGAAAAGCTTAGGCCGGGCTGTCCGCCAAGGCGTCTCGTTCCTTATTGCGCACTCTAACTTCCATCAGGCATACTAGCGCCACGAAATCGATTTATGAGGTGGCCATCCTGTGCGACTCTGTGCGCGTACGCGGTTTACTGTCTCCTTTGTGCTTCTTTTTGCCGGTTGCCTGGGGACGCTCGATGCGCAGCGCCCTGCCAATAGCAATGACTACTACCGGCAGCTGCGCGGACTAGAGCCGGGCGGCGAAACGCTGACCGTAAGCAATCTGGAGTTGCATCGTGATGCGGCGGTCTTCAACTTTCGCAGCGGCACCTTTGCCTTGTTCACGGAAGTGAACGGCAAGGTCACGGGCGCCGCCTTCAAGGGCGAAGGGCACCTTCACATCACCCCACCCACTCCCCAAGAGCGGCACAACCTCTCTATCGTCAACCACACCGAGGAGTTCAACGAGGACTTCGACAAGGTGGTGCTGCGTTTCACCGATTCGACCGCGGCGGAGTTGCGCAAAGCCGCCACCGGCAAGGGCGAGGCGTCTGGAGATTTTGCAAAGGAAGCAGACGACCTGCACGGTTTTCTGCGCAAGCACTCGGCTGGTTCTTATGACCGCCGGGGATATCCCTTTTACTTTCGGAAGATCGAGGGAAACCTCGACCTGCGCCTGCTGGCGGATGTCCTGAGTCCAGCTCCAGGCGGGTTCTTTTACGCAGCCATACATGGGCACAAGTTCTCGCGGCTGATCTTTGAGGTGGACCCGCTTGGAGTTGCGGGGCTGGAGCCGGAAGAAGTTTCCCTGCAGAACTGGGATGCCACCAATGAGGTTATGACCTATCCGCTGGCGTTTCATCGTGTCGCCGAATACGCCGACGGCACGGCGAGCGGCAATGAACGGAATGCTTCTTACCGGATCGATAACGAGACTCTGGATATCTCCTTCCAGAAGTCCGGAGCACTCTCGGCCACGGCCACGGTCAAAGTACTGGCCGAGCAGGATGGTCTGGCCGTGATTCCGCTCGATCTCTATCCCACCCTGCGCGTCAGCAAAGTCGAGACCGACAGAGGCGAACCGCTGGATTTTGTGCAGGAGCCTAAGGAGCAAGACTGGGATTTCGGTGCAATCCTCTCGCACCCGATCAAAAAGGGTGAAAGCGCGACGGTGAAGATTACCTACGCCGGAAAGGACGCGATCTTCAACTACGGAGGCGGGAACTACTACCCCGTCGCCCGCGAGAACTGGTACCCCAGTTCCAGCCACGACCTCGGCGAATACGCCACGTACCGCATGCTGTTCCACGCGCCTAAGGGCATTGAAGTGGTCGCTACTGGAACCAAGGTGGGCGAGAGCACCGATGGCGGCATCACAACCTCGGAATGGAAGACCGAGACTCCGCTGGCCGTCGTTGGCTTCAGCCTGGGTGATTTCAAGAGCAAAGAGAGCAAATTCTCTTATCCCGCGGGAGGAGACCTGACCATCAATGCGTATGCAAACAACCAGCTTACGGACAATTTCACTCATCTCGTCCGAGCTAGCTCCGACATGGGTACGCTGAATACGACTCCCATGCTTGCGAATGAACTTAGCCAGGGAGTTACTGCCGCCCAAGTTTACACAAACTACTTCGGACAGTTGCCTTTCCCGCACATCTCCCTGACTCAACAGACCGCCTGCAACTATGGCCAGAGTTGGCCGATGTTGGTCTATCTACCGCTTTGTGGCTTTCTCGACGACACGCAGCGACATACTCTCCTGGGAAGTAGTTTCTTTGACGTTTATTGGAAAATAGTGACTCCACACGAGGTGGCCCACCATTGGTGGGGACAGACGGTGGGCTTCCGCAGTTATCGCGATCAATGGATG
>CBJOJD010000502.1:0-3053 GCA_966443485.1 uncultured bacterium
GCAGCACTTCCAGGCCGCACGAAGCGACCGTGCCAACTTCTTCAACGTGAACCATGGTCGTCCGCAGAACGTCGCTGTAGCGCGTCCGCTGGCCGCGCCCAATCACCCTATGCCTGCTGGGCGGCCGAACACGGTCAACAATAACGCCGCACCGCGCGGCAACTACAACGGCCAGCCGAATCGGCCCACCGCGCCTCAGTCCCGTCCGGAGCAGACCTATCGCCCCGCGCCGGAATCGCGTCCGCAGCAACCGCAGTACCGTCCCGCTCCGCAGCAGGAATCGCGCCCGCAGCAACCACAGTACCGGCCGGCTCCGGAATCGCGACCACAGCAACCGCAGTATCGGCCCGCTCCGCAGCAGGAGCCTCGCCAGCAGCAGCCGCAGTATCGGCCAGCTCCGCAGCAGGAGCCTCGCCAGCAGCAGCCGCAGTATCGTCCCGCTCCGCAGCAGGAATCGCGCCCGCAGCAGCCGCAGTACCGGCCCGCTCCGGAATCTCGTCCTGCTCCGCAACAGCGGCCTGCACCGCAAGAACGGGACGCAAGACCGCATGGGGGCGAGCCCAAGCATCGCTAGTACCTGCTTGGTTCTCCGTAATGACAAGGCCCACGGATCACCGTGGGCCTGGTTCTTTTAGGATTCCGCTGGTCGTATGCCGGCGATCTCGATCTCGATGCCTCCATACTCGGGATGCTCGTTCTGTCGAATTCGATATGCCACATCCACTCGGCTTCCCGCACACAGGTTCAGGGCCGTACAACGTCCTGCCCAATCCCATCCCACCGCGCGCATGCTGCTGATGCCCACGACGCGATCCTGGGCTTCTTGCACCAGTTCAAGGCGAATGTGCCGATCCTTCATGACACGAGGAGCCGCTGCAACCCGCGCATTGCGCGCGATAAAGATCGGTTCAGGGTTACTGTGTCCCATCGGCTCCAGCTTCTGCAGCCAGCCCGCGACCACTGGTGTGATCCGGTCGAGCGGCAACTCCGCGTGGATGTGGAGCAGATGCTCCGGCTCTTGCTCTCCAAGGCGCTCTTTCGCATGCGCAGCCAGCCGCTGTCTCAACTCCGGAACCGCCGCCGCCGGCATGGCAAAGCCCACAGCGAATGCATGGCCGCCGAAGCGTGTGAACAGATCGGCACACGTCTCGATCGCCTCCAGCAACGGAAATCCATCGACTGATCGCCCCGATCCGTGCGCAACACCGTCCTCGATACTCACCACGATGGCGGGCTTGGCGGTTCGCTCCACCACGCGCGATGCGAGAATTCCGACCACTCCGCGATGCCAGCCATCGCCGTCCACCACCAGCATCCGGCCGGCTGCAAACTCGGGGTCGTTGGCTAGCCGCAATTCGATCTCAGCCAGTGCCGCTGCCTCGGTCTCCCGCCGTGCTCGATTCAGTGTCTCCAGCTTGCCGGCAATCTCCGCCGCGCGCGTTGAATCTCGGGTGCAAAACAGCTCCACTACCTCTGAAGCGACATCCATCCGTCCCGCAGCATTGATGCGAGGTCCAATTCGAAATGCAACGTCAAACCCCGAAATTGGCTTCGTCCTCGGATCCAGACCTGCTACCGAGAACAGCGCTCTCAAACCCTGGCCGACCGGCTTGCGAAGTTCGCGCAAACCTAGCGCCGCAATGACTCGGTTCTCACCCGTGAGGGGAACCGCATCGGCGATCGTCGCGATCGCAGCCATCTTCAGAAAACTGGGCAGTGTCTTTTCGCGGGTTTTCACCGGGTCCCGGCGTTCAAGCAGGGCCTGTGCCACCTTCAGCGCGATAGCAGCTCCGCATAGAGACTTCTCCGGATATCCGCAACCCGGCTGATTCGGATTGAGAATCGCCAACGCCTCGGGAAGGGAATCGTCAGCTTTGGGTAAGTGGTGGTCCGTGATGATCAGGTCCAAACCGAGCCGCCGCGCGGTCTGTGCCTCGGCGAAGGCACGCATCCCCGTGTCCACCGTGATTACCAGCCGTACTCCATCGGCGTAGGCGGCTTCCAAGACACTTGACTGCAGCCCATAGCCTTCGCGGATCCGGTGAGGCACATGGAAACGCACAGCCCCACCCAGCATCTCGATCGCTGTCTTCAGCAGAACCACCGCTGTGGTCCCATCCACGTCATAGTCGCCGTAGAGCAGGACGAGCTCTTTGGCAGCGATTGCCTGCTCCAGCCGCTCAACGGCCGTGTGCATGCCCTTCATCAGAAATGGGTCATGCAGTTGGCTGGGATCCGGATGCAGGAAAGCTTGAGCTTCTTGGGCCTCAGCGATGCCGCGAGAGACCAGCAGCTCGGCCAGGACGGAGGGCAAATGTGCCGCTTCCGCCAGCGCTGCTGCCGCCTGGGAATGCGATGGAGCCAGCACCCACCGCTGCCGCGGATAAACACGTGCTGGCGGAGCTGCAGTCGTGGCGCTTGCGCTCACCTCGCCTACTCGTCCTCATCATCGATGTCATGGGCATCGTCGATCACGATGTCATGAAAGCTCTCGATGTCTTCCAACAGGGCCTGGTACCGCTCGTACCACTCGGTCGTGGTCTCGTGCAGAAAAACCAACCCCTGATATACGAAGCCAAGCTGGATGTACCCCAGCATGCCCACGTACTTGCGCAGCCACTGCGCCTCGACCAGCTCAGTCGATTCCTCATCGGCGAAGTTCATCTCCCCCGCCTCTTCAAGCAGCGCGTCGAGCTCTTCGCGCTCCAGAACGACTTCACTGAAGGTGACGAACGGCGCGCCGACGTGCTTGGCCATCTCGACAAAGTCTTTCCAAGCGTCGGGATTGCCCTTGCCCTCCCACAGGATGGAAGGGATGTCTTCGGTTACGAAACCCGGTAGACGGCGCAGACCGTGACCCTCAACGAAGGCCACCATGTCGTCTTTCAGCGAGAGGAGGTTATCTTTGCTCATAATTCAAACTCCCATTCTCGCAGATGCGGACGGGCAGGGTGCCACACTTGTGGCACGCCCTGCTTCAGTCCCGTTTAGTCCAGAGGAGGAGGTCGACCTTTTGCCCATTGTTGAACACCACGTCTTCGTCTGCCACAACG
>CBJOJD010000503.1:0-3046 GCA_966443485.1 uncultured bacterium
CGGGGTCGATCGTTGGCAAATCTGGGAATGAGTGCTTTAGGAAAGCACAGATTGATCGAACGATCTGTCCAACTTCTACGCTATGGGTGAGACGCGTTCGGTAAAAGTCATATTCGCCCGTGCTAAAAACCTGTGTCTTAGCCTGAAGGCGTCGAAACGCCCGACTGTGTATGACCCGGTCTCGGTCGATCGCAAAAGGAGTACGGTATCCCTTTGTACCTCTGGGCGCCGGGAAGCAAGCATCATCGAACTCGTTATACATGCGGGAACATCATAGCGCCCGAACCCTCTGAGGGAATACGCTCACGGTTGAACCCGGATTGTTACTGCGAAAGGTACATAGAAACAAATCACGGGGTCCTGCATGCAACCTGAGCCTCTGTTGCCAACGGAAGTCAGGGAGATCTTTGGGCGCGGCGAGATCCCGCTGCAACTGCGGATGGGTCTTGGAACCCGATCGAGCCGGGAAACAGGCGACCAACTGGGGATGTTCCCGTATTGTTCCCGCGCCTCAAAACCGGCATTCAGCGGGTTCCGCTAAGTTGTTGATTTGAATGGTGGCCAGGGACGGGATTGAACCGCCGACGCCGGCCTTTTCAGGGCCGCGCTCTACCACTGAGCTACCTGGCCTCAGTGCAGACTATTCGTTGCATTTCCTGTGCGGGAATCCGGGTGGACCGGAGAGGGTGGGTGTCCTCGAACAGTGCGCTGCAACAACTTTTGAGAGTATAGCAACTCCGGCGAGTTCAGTCCAAATTCCCAGGGGAGGGGCGCAGCGCCGGAGGAAGGGGACGGAACTGCGGACCATACCCCAGTTTTCTTCGCGGCTTTTGGGGCTCTGCCCTACACTGGGAAACAATCATGCGCATTCTGAACGGGGTCGTACCCGCCGTTACGTTACTGAGTACTCTGCTTTTGATTTTGCCCGCCAGCCCTGCTGTTCACGGAGAAGAGCCGAAGGCGAGTGCGCCGCATCCGGCGGCGATGCGAGGCAGCCAGACCGATCTGCGGGCATCACGGGCCTACGAGCAAGCGGTAAAGGCCGGGCCACTGGCGCTGCACGCCTTTCTTCAGCAGTTTCCCAAGGGCGCGGACTTGCACGTCCACCTCTCCGGCGCCATATATGCGGAGACGTTCATTCAGGACGCGGCGGAAGACGGTCTCTGCGTGGATCCGATAGCGCTGAAGTTCGCCCCGCCGCCGTGCGCGCCTAATTTGGTTCCCGCAACACGTCTCACCGGCAACATCACGTCTGCCGATCAGGATCTGTACGACCGGCTGGTGGATTCCTTCTCGATGCGCAGCTTTGTGCCTAGCGCTGGGGTAAGCGGACACGATCAATTCTTCGCCACGTTTGCCCGCTTTGGAGGCTTGAACAAGCAGCATGTCGGCGAATGGGTAGACGAGGTGGCGCGGCGGGCCGCGGCGCAGAATCAGCAGTATCTGGAACTGATGCATACGCCGAGCTTTGGCCATGCAGCAGCTTTGGCAAGGCAGGTTGGTTGGCCAGCGGACCCCGATACGAAGACCTTCGCCGCGATTCGTGCTGCCCTGCTGAAAGGCGGGCTGCGCGATGAGGTTGCGACAGACATGGGCGAGGTGAAGAACGCCGAGGCTTCCCGGCAGAAGCTGGAGAAGTGCGGCACGCCGGAGGCGGCGCCGGCCTGCCAGGTAGAGATTCGCTATATCTACCAAGTGCTCCGTGGATTTGCTCCGGAGCAAGTCTTTGCTCAGACGCTGTTGGGATTTGAAACCGTCCAGCAGAGCGCGGATCAGCAGGAGCCCGGTTTTGTGGGGATCAATTTCGTGATGCCGGAGGACGGCCTGGTCTCCATGCACGACTACACCCTGCAGATGCACATGCTGGATTACCTGCACTCGGTTTATCCCAAAGTGCACATCTCGCTGCATGCTGGCGAGCTGGCGCCAGGGCTGGTTCCACCTGAGGGTTTACGGTTTCACATTCGGCAGGCAGTTGAGCTGGGACATGCGGAGCGCGTTGGCCACGGTGTGGATGTGATGTACGAGGACAATCCGAAGCAGTTGCTTCAGGAGCTGGCTGCAAAGCACGTGATGGTTGAGGTGAATCTCAGCTCGAACGAGGGCATTCTGGGCGTGAAGGGGGACAAGCACCCATTCCCGCTGTACCGGGCGGCCCACGTTCCAGTGGCTCTGTCGACGGATGATGAGGGTGTCAGCCGCATTGAGTTGACGGACGAGTACACGCGCGCCGCGCTCGATTACCACTTGAGCTACGCGGATTTGAAACAGCTGGCGCGCACGGGGATGGAGCACGACTTCCTGGCTGGTGCGAGCCTATGGTCGGCGGAGGACAGCTTCACCGTGCCGGTAGCGGCCTGCAAGCGGCAGGTAGTCGGATCGGATGCTCCTTCGTCGAGCTGCAAGGCTTTTCTGGATGCCAATCCGAAGGCGGCCGCGCAATGGGAGCTGGAACGACGCTTTCGGGTGTTCGAAGCAGCATTGTAGGGACCACGAGCTGACGTGGTGTGGCTAGCGCACCACGTCATGACGACTCCACTTCTCCATGGTGGCCTTGGAGACCTCCCACAGGAGTTGCAGCAGGGTGATGGCGCAAATCAGCTCCAACCCGACATGTATATAGCCGTTGATGGGGCCGATCTGGGCTGCAAAGCGCGGGCCGTCGGCTTCGGGGTGACGAAGCAGGATGTAGGTAGAACCGGGGGCGCTCGCCAGCCAGAACAGGGGGATCAGCCCCAAGGTCTTCATCGCCAGATGGGGCCACCAACGCTTTTGCTGCCAGACTTCGCGAAAGAGGGCGATGCAGTTGAGCAGTAGCTGAGCGGCGTAAAGGCCGAGCACTGCCCAATAGAAGACCAGGCAGACCGGGGTCAGGCGAAAGGTGGAGACCAGAAAAGACGCGCTGGGCCCGAAGACCAGGAAGGGATGCGCCGGGATCAGGAGTCCCCACAGAAGCACGAGAAATCCAAAGATGACCTCGGCAACGGCTTGCGCATAGGTGCATCGCTTGGCGGCGGTGGTGGGCTTTTCAACCGGAGGCAGTTCG
>CBJOJD010000504.1:0-3043 GCA_966443485.1 uncultured bacterium
ATGCTCGGGCCACTCATCGCGCTTGATCAGCAGACTCCCCGCTCCACCTCGATTTACCGCGATCATCGCCACTGAATGAAACTCTCCCAGCATCCGCTCAGCGCCCAGCCGGAGCGCCTTGGTGCCAGGCTCCGCGTCGGTCGGCAATCCCAGCAGCCCCAGCACCAGGGGAACCTCTGCGTCGTTCATCTTCACGACAGTAGCCAGTTCGAACGACTCTTGAATCACCTCGCCGGAGTAGAACGGCGTGCGCAAGTTCACATCGAAGATCCGCACACAAGACGCGCGTGTCTGCGCAGCTAGGGTCTGGATCGTCTGCCTCGACTCCAGGCTGCGTTGCGCCAGCGATCCAAAACAAATGGCATCCGCTCGCTCCGCAAGACTCACCCACTCATCGGAAAGTTCCAAGAAGTCCCATGCCACCGGCTGAGCAAAGACATATTCCGCCTGTCCTTGTTTCAGTTCGACGGTTACGCGGCCCGTCTGGTGCACAGGATCAACCTGCAGAAACTCTGTATCTACAGGCAGCGGATTGAGCAGCTCGACCGCTTCTCTTCCCAGGTCGTCTCGCCCGATGCGGCTCAAGATCACCGCACGATTGCCAAGCCGTCCGGCCATCACGGTGAAGTTCGCTGGCGCACCGCCTAGCCGCTTACCCTCCGGCAACTCATCCCACAGCAACTCGCCAATGCCCAATACCAAACGCGGATCCATCGAACCTTACTCCTGGCCTGCTTCGCTCCTCGCAACTGCGCGAAGTCTTATGCACTCAGCAAAGCTTTGTTCCTCCGGGGTACGTTCGTCAACCCCCCGCGCACCGGATCTGTAACGCCTGCTCAAGTGGCATGCATCAGGCTCACCAGCAGCACCGCCAGCACGATCAAGCTCACCACCACGTACAGCCGGTCCCGCTCCAGGTAGAACCCCACGGCGGCCAGAAGCACCCGGGCCACGGGCGTGGCAATCAGCAGCACCAGGCCAAGCTGAATCAGCCCCTGACTGCTGCCCTGGGCCACCGAGTGCACAATCCCGGGCAGCGTGCGAAGCTCTTGCGGGCCAGGGGCAAAGTGGCTGTAATCCACGCCGCTCCCTCCGTGCCGAACCAGATACACCACCCCTCCGATCGCCACCACCGCCGCCGCCAGCAGCACGCCGACGCGCAGCAGATTGCCGATAATCGTCTCTAGCCGCTGGTCGTCCATCCTCAGATCCTTCCTGTCATGCCATTAACGATCATCTCGATTGCTAGCAGCAGGATCACTACCCCAAACACGATCCTGAGCGTCCGCACCCGCGCCTTCACCAGCACCTTTGTGCCCAGAAAAGCTCCGCAAAGCACCCCCAGCATCACCGGCATTGCCAGGCTCGGACGGATATAGCCGCGGCTCAAGTAAACCCCCGCGCTCGCCGCCGCCGTCACTCCAATCATGAAGTTGCTTGTCGTGGTAGAGACCTTGAATGGGATCTTCATGACCCGGTCCATCGCAATCACCTTCACAGCCCCCGAGCCGATGCCCAGTAGTCCTGACAGGGCGCCCGCACCGAACATCAAACTGAAGCCGCCGGGCACGTTCCGCACTCCGTAGCTCTTCCGCCGTCCGCCCAGCGGATAGTCGCCGCCCAACCGAAACCTTTCAGCCAGCGCGTCTGACTCCACCAGGGTTCCGCTCTCTGAAGATCGGTTCGTCAACGACTGGTAAGCCGACTGCAGCAGAACCAGCCCAAAGATGATCGCTATCAGGTGAGTGCTGGTAACTCCGGCCAGATAAGCGCCCACAATGGCGCCTAGCGTCGTGGCAATCTCCAGCAGCATCCCGATGCGGATGTTGGAATAACCTTCGCGAACGTAAGCCGCCGCTGCGCCCGATGAAGTGGCAATCACCGAAACCAGCGATGCCCCGATCGCGTACTTCAAATCGACGCCTAACGCCAGCGTCAGCGCCGGAACCACGACCACGCCGCCGCCCAGGCCAGTCATCGCACCCAGAAAGCCCGCGAGCGCAGACAGTCCGGCAACCAGAAGAGTGAACGGAAGCGTGGTCATTAGATCCTTTGGCGACCCGTGAACGGGTTCGCTTTGCAGTTCATACGCAAATCCGGGGCGGAATCTTTATCTCAGCTTACCGGTCCAGCGCCAGATCGAGCAGTCCTCATAGTTCGCCGAGGCATACTCCCCGTCCGGCTGATTGGCCAGAATGCGATGATCGGCGATCGCATCCGCCCGAGAACGCCGGATCTCTCCGGCAAATAACCGCGTAAAGCCGCGCAGCGACTCCAGAACCCCCTCCTGCTCCGTGTTTACGTACAGCAGGTCGATCTCTCCTGCTCGATCCCCGCAATCGCGCGCGATCTGGCGCAAGAGCCGCCGCATCACCCTGGCGCCGAACGGGTTGAAGAGGAACAGCACGCAAGCTCCGCGCGGCAGCTTCAAATCGAGCACGTCCATGCACACAAGGCGCATCGTCGAGCGGGCCCGCCTTTGCTTCCGCCAAATTGCCAGGTTCCTGCGCGCCATGCGCGCCAGCGTGGGATTGAGCTCCACTCCAACCACCTGCCGGAAAGGCGACTCGGCAGCCAGCAACATCGCCCTGCCCATCCCCGCCCCGATATCGATGAACGTCGTCTCTTCGACGGCCGCTGCAGGGCTCAGCTTGCGCCATTTCCGCAGCAATGTCTCAAATACCGAAGGCGCCACTCCGTAGTAGGCCGTAATCTGCCGGTCGTTGGAATGTCCGGATTTCAGATGCCGTCCCGCCACCAATCCGCTGGTCCGGACGCCATGCGCCTCATCGAACGGATGCAGCATGTATCCGTCTTTTACGGTCAGTCCCGGCAGGCGCATAGGCTTCTTAGTTGGGAGCGAGGTCACCCTAGCAGGTTAACAACTCCGTCCCCGCGGTCCGCGTTCTCAGCATCATCACGGAACGAAGCTGTCGCTGCGAGAACCGCGCCGGAGGCGAGAAGAGCTCAGAAATCGTGATGATCTTCGAGCAGCACATCGGCCGGGTGACGCTTCTGGGGAACACTGGCCGGCGCCGGCGAG
>CBJOJD010000505.1:0-2915 GCA_966443485.1 uncultured bacterium
AAGATTGAATAGCTGTCATCTTCGTTCCTATTCATCTCTGGGTTGATTCACTTTTTCTTTCACTCGTTCACTCGTTCACTCCTTCACTCTTTCACTCTTTCACTCCTTCACTTTTTCACTCTTTCACTTTCTTCCCAGCAGCGGCTTCAGCGCAGGCAGCAGCGTATCGGCAATGATCTGTGATCCCTTGGCCGTGGGATGAATTCCGTCCGCTTGGATGGTTCCAGGCACGTTCACCATGTTTTTGTAGATCATCGGAACAAAGGCCGTATGGTACTTGGCAGCCAACTCGCGATAGACAGCCTCGAAAGCGTGGATGTAGTCCGGACCGTAGTTTGGCGGCAGCGTAATGCCCGCCAGCAGCACCTTGACGTGCTGCGCCTGCAGCGTGCCGAGAACCGTATCAAGGTTGCGTCGGGTCTGTTCCAGGGGAAGCCCCCGCAACCCGTCGTTGCCGCCGAACTCGACGATCACCGTCTCCGGATGCAGCATCAGGATGGCGCGCAGGCCAGCTACCGCGTCTTTGCTCGTCGCACCGCTCGTCCCCTCGTTCTGGACCTTGTAGTGATACCCGCTCGCGTCCAGCTTCCGTTGCAGCGCGTCGCAGTACGATTGCCCGGGTTGGAGGCCGTATCCAGCCGTAATGCTGTCGCCATAACAAACCAACACCGGCCGGCTGGCAGCGTAACTCGGCCCCCCGAGCAGCAGGAAAAAGAATGAGACGAGAACCCAGCGTCGAACGTCCACAACTACAGTGTAGGGGCAGACAGTCGGCAGCGAACAACCACCCCAAAGCTCAGAACTGAGAACTAAGAACTGAAGGACTCTGAACTGGGAACCAGGAACTTCTCCAGGAGGCAAGCTTGATCGAAGTCCGTAACGTGCGCAAGTGGATTCAGAATGGTGCGCGCCGTGTTGACATCCTCAAAGGCATCTCGCTCACCATTCCCGCCGGACAGTTTGCGGCCATCGTTGGCGCCAGCGGCAGCGGAAAGAGCACCCTGCTTGGCCTCCTTGCAGGCTTGGACACGCCCAGTGATGGCGAAATCTGGCTGGATGGCGTGCCCATTCATAACCTGGCTGAAGCGCAACTCGCCTCCGTCCGCGGCCGCAAAATCGGCTTCGTCTTCCAGTCCTACCAGCTCATTCCTACGCTCACCGCGCTCGAAAACGTACTCCTCCCCCATGAGCTCAACGCCGACGGCAACGGCCTGAAGAAGGCCCGTGCCCTCCTGCAAGAGGTGGGTCTCGCCGAACGCATGGATCACTACCCTGTCCAGCTCTCCGGTGGCGAACAGCAGCGCGTTGCGCTTGCCCGCGCCTTTGTCGTCGATCCTCCCATCGTCATGGCCGACGAGCCCACCGGAAATCTCGATTCCTCCAACGGACACCTCGTGCTGGACCTCCTCCTCGACCGCAACAAACGCGCCGGTACCACTCTCGTCCTGGTGACCCACGATCCCGAGATCGCCAATCGTGCCGACCGCAAGATTGTGGTGCGCGACGGCCAGATCGTAGAAGACACCCTTCCCTACGTCCCCGAAGCATTCGAGGAGCAAGCACAACATGGATAGCAGGCGTTCGCTCGGATGGCGTCGCGCAGCATCCATCGCCATGCGCGATCTCAAGTCCGCTCCCGGCAAGTTCGGCTTCGTCATTCTCTCCGTAGCCATCGGCGTCGCCGCTCTGGTGGGCGTGCGTGGCTTCAGCGAGGCCTTTCGCCACACACTCGGCACGCAGGCTCGCTCCTTGATGGCCGGCGACCTCAGCGCGCGCATCTTCCACCAGGTAACCCCGGCAGAGAACGCAAAGATCGCTGCGATCGAAAAAAAGATCCCCGGCTCGCGCACCACCTGGGTGACCGAGACCATATCCATGGCTTCGGTTCCACCAGATCCGGTCCCCATCCTGGTGACACTCAAGGGTGTCGATCCCGCCGAGTATCCGTACTACGGCCAGGCACAGCTTGAGCCCGCGATGTCACTCGCGCAGGGACTCACTGCCAACTCCGCCGTGGTCGCCGATGAGTTCCTCGTCCGCTTCAACGCCCACGTCGGCCAGGACCTTCGCCTCGGCGGCAAGACCTTCCACATCGTCGCTGTCCTGAAGCAGGAGCCCGATCGCATCAGTGCTGGAGCCGGCATGGGTCCGCGTGTCATGATCTCTCGCGCCAGCCTCGACACCACGGGATTGATCGGCCCAGGCAGCCGTGCCTCCAGCCGGCTGCTGCTCAAACTTCCCGAGCAACTGCCGCCGGGCATCACACCGCAAACGGTTCGCAAAGATCTCGAAACCGCCCTGCCCGATGCACAGGTGATGGATTATCGCGAAGGCAATCCCGCCATCAGCGATGGACTCGACCACGCCACCGCCATCCTCTCCCTCATCTGCCTGGTGGCCATGGTGCTGGGAGCCATCGGTGTGGCCATGGCCATGCACGCGCACCTCGAGCAGCGCATGGACATTCTCGCCATCCTGAAAGCCGTGGGTGCCAGCTCCTCCGATCTGCTGCGCATCTTCCTTTTGCAGACCCTCGGCCTGGGACTCGCAGGTGGTCTCCTCGGGGTGGCCGCGGGATTGGGCGTCATGGCGCTGTTGCCCTCTGTCTTCGGTAACTTGCTTCCAGTCCACACCGCGATGCAGTTCCCCTGGCGCTCCGTTGCTGCAGGGCTGGGCACGGGCCTGCTGACCACGTTGCTGTTCTGCCTTCCGCCTCTACTCGATGTGCGCGCCGTACGGCCGGTACTGGTGCTGCGCCGTCTCGTGGAGTCCGGACCGGAAGGTATCTCCGGATTCTTCGCGCGGATATGGGCGCGGCGGCTTCAAATCGCCATCTCGCTCGTGGTCCTCGCAGCACTGGGCGGCATTGCGTGGGCTCTCTCCGACTCCGCCGTCGTCGGCAGCCGCTTCGCGGG
>CBJOJD010000506.1:0-2895 GCA_966443485.1 uncultured bacterium
CGCGAGCGGTCCCACCACGGCAATCTTCTTTACGCTCGGTTTAAGCGGAAGCAGACCGTCGTTCTTGAGCAGCACCATGGACTCATTCGCCAGCTTGCGCGCATGCGCGCGGTGCTCAACGCTGTCCAGTTCCTTTTCGTCGATCTTCGTATAAGGCACCATCTCCGGCGGATCGAACATGCCAAGCTTGATGCGCGCGGTGAACAAGCGAATCAGTGCAGTGTCCAGCACACTTTCCGGCAGGTAGCCCTGCTGCACCGCGTCTACGTAGGCCTTGTCAACCGGCTCGCCGAACCGGGAGGTGAAGGTAACGCACTCATTGTCCATGCCACGCAGTACCGAGATCGCCGCGCCCTTCGCCTGCGTTGAGCGATAGCGGTGATTGGCGGCCACATCGCGGACCGCATCGCAATCGGAAACCACATAGCCCTGGAATCCCCACTTGCCGCGAAGCTGGTCCTGCAGCAGGTACTGGTTGGCGCACGCGGGCTCTCCGTTAATCGCGTTGTAGGCGCACATCACAGATCCCGCTTTACCCTCCACGACCGCCGCGCGAAACGCCGGCTCGTAAGTATCCACCTCGTCGTGCTTGCTCACGTCCACGTCCGCAAAGTGACGCGTAGGCTCCGGACCACTGTGCACCGCAAAGTGCTTCGGCGTGGCGATGGCGAGGTAGTACTTAGGATTGTCGCCCTGCAGGCCAGTAACGTACGCCACGCCCATCCGCCCGGTAAGGAACGGATCCTCGCCGTAGGTCTCCTGGCCGCGGCCCCATCGCGGATCGCGGAAGATGTTCAAGTTAGGCGACCAGAAGTCCAGGCCACCCATGATGCCGGTGTGGCCTTCGCGCTGGTTCTGGACATGCTTGATACGGCCTTCGATGCCGATCTGCGCAGCCATGGTGTGAATGCCGGGCGCATCGAATGTGGCGGCCAAGCCGACTGGTTCGGGATACTCCGTGACACCTTCGTTGATCACGCCATGCAACGCCTCGCTCCACCACTGGTACGCTGGGATGTTGAGCCGGGGAACGGCAGCCGAATTGTTCTGCATCTCAGATGCTTTCTCGGCCAACGTCATGCGATGTACCAGGTCAGTAGCCCGCTGCTCAGCGGATAGCTGCGTATTCAGGTAAGGAAGACTTGCCGACTCTTGAGCTGCTGCGCTCTGCAGGGCTGTGGCAAGCAGAAGTGCCCCGCCGCATGCGACAACGCCCTCGATCATTCGCGTCACGCGAGTTTTCATATTTCCTCTCCAAGGTGAATTTGAGCGGCGATGGTTGCCGAGCTCAAGAAGTGCGTTCTTCTATGGTTTGCAGAACTTGCACATGATTCCTTGCGCCGGCCGCGCGTGGTTCAATCGTCAGCCGCTTGAATAACTCTTGGGAGTTAGAGTCATGCAAACTTCTGAACCTCCGGCTCTTCATCACGTCTGCTCAAGCGCCAGTCCTGTTTACAGACCACGTCGTAGGGCTATCTCCAGAACCTCTCGACTATACCGACTCGCACAGTTGTCAGCAATCGAAATAAATCGCTTTATCCTGGAGTGCCGCTCAAGAGGTGAGGTGCTCACGATACAAGCGCAAGATAGTGGCCTTGGGATCGTTCCCGCAGACTCCCGCTGCAGCGATCTGTAAGCCGCGCGTGAGAGATTACCTTGCGTACGCTCTAACTCCAAGAGAGAGCATGAGCATTGCTAAGCGGCCTGCGTGGATCAACTTCGAACCATGCCAATGAAGTGATGCGACTCCGCATACTCCATGGTCGTGTCTCGATCACTGCGGTGAATACGAAGGAGTGATAAGCTCCTTCCGCAATGAACGATCCAACCTCACCGGGACGTCAGATTCTAGGCTGGGCGGCAATCGCTGCTTCCACTAGCTTCGCGTGCCTTTGGGCCTGGTGGGGAAGTATCGAGAACTTTCATGAGGGTTGGTATCACGCCAGCATTTGGAGCAATCTTGGGTTGTTGCTCGTGCAATACCTCAGCCCCATGCTCACTGTGATATTGATCTCAATGGTGGCCCTGGCTTGGCCACGTTTAGCGCTGATCGCGATGAGCATCTCTGCCATTACGGCCGCTTGGTTTTTTGGCAGCTTCCATATCAACTCCGCGGCCGTCCTCTTCATCGCAATTCCTCTGCTGCTCATCGGCGCCGCTTATCAGTTCGGGCAGCCTGTGCCGCGGCGGTGGGCTTGGCGCTTTCTGATCGGGTTGCCCTTGATGACAGCCATCATCTCCGGCGCTTATCCCGGCTGGATGGCGGTGCACCGTTTCGATGACGGCAATTATGGAATACGCCAGATTCCCGGCAACGGCCTAACCCTGGTGTGGGCTCCACAAGGACCAGGCTGGCCGGAAGAAGGCACATCCTGGAACACGGCGACGGATCATTGTGCTCGCCTCACCGCCGACGGAAGTTCACTGGCCGATGTACCACAGAACCTGTGGCGACTCCCCACCGTCGATGAATCGATCCGATCGCTCGTATATCGCGGCAGCAACGCCGGAGGATCTTGGAACGCGACGCAACGCCAGGCGGTATTTCGCCATACACCTGAGAAGGACTCGCCGCTATGGAAGGTTCACTCGAAGGTGATCTATTGGTGGACGAGCACAGAACTCAATCACGAGCAGGCAGACTACATCACCTACAGCGGCTACGTACATGCGGCTCCAAAGCGGATTGCTCCTGGATACCTCGCCTACCGGTGCGTCACACAACCAGCGCGTCAGAACCTTCCGTAGTCCTCAAAGCTCCAAGGATTTCATGAATCGCTGGCCGATTTGAGACTTGAGGAGAACGAGAAGGACGCTGTGCAAGTTACTGATTCCATGGTGCCCGGAGGGGGACTTGAACCCCCACACCCTTGCGGGCCGCGGATTTTAAGTCCG
>CBJOJD010000507.1:0-2861 GCA_966443485.1 uncultured bacterium
CCAACGTACGAGAGGCTGTGCAGGCGTTCTACTTCGATTCTCCGCCGCCGGCTTCCAAATAGATTTGAACCTCCTAAATTGGACTTGCCCGCGATGGCAATTAAAATGCTTCAAGGCGGGACAAACGGTGGTATCGTGGTAGGCGATCATCCAAGGCTATCTGCAACCTACCCGAAGGAGTCAACATGACAGCCGACGAGATTAACAACGTCTTCCACTCACTTGCGCTGGATACTGATCAAAAACGCAGGGAGATGCGATTCGAATTCTCGTTGCTGGAGATCAGGAACTCAGTTCGGGCGTTTACAACGGACAGTACCTTGGGATCAACGCTGGCCGATGGGGGAAGCGGCATTGCCTACGCTGAACGAGATACTGAACGAAACCGCGACCGTCGGTAGCGGGCACGACGTTGTCAGACGCAAGTACATCAAAGAACTCAACCAGATCACTGATCGTAATGTGATCGTGTACTACTCAGGGTGGCTTCAAAAGCCTCCTATCGTTGAACTTCAACCGCTATTGCTCGTTAATGACAACGACAAGAACGGCTTTATGGCGACGATCCACAAGTTGGATCGTAAAAAGGGGCTTGATTTGCTCCTTCACACGCCGGGAGGAGACATATCAGCGACCGAGTCTCTCGTTCATTACTTGAGACAGATGTTCAATTCCGACATCCGCGCCATCGTTCCGCAGCTCGCGATGTCCGCCGGCACCATGATCGCTCTTTCATGCAAAGAGATCATCATGGGAAAGCACTCCAATTTGGGTCCAATCGACCCGCAGATCGGCCCAATCCCCGCACACGGCATCATTGAAGAATTCAAACGCGCACAGTCAGAGATCGCATCCTCCAGGTCTCCGCAGGAACAAGCAGCTAGAATCGCAACTTGGCAGCCAATCATCGCCAAATATTCACCGGCTCTAATCGGAGAATGCGAAAACGCAATCAATTGGTCCACAAATATGGTTTCGGAGTGGTTGAAATCCGGAATGTTTGAAGGCCAGGCAAATGCCGATGAAAAAGCAAAGACTATCATCGGGGAATTGAGCAGCCACGAACAGACCAAGACCCACGCGCGACATATTCACTTCAATAGACTTGCCGAGCTGGGCGTGAAAGTGACCGCATTGGAAGATGATCCTCTGCTTCAGGATGCTGTACTAACCGTACATCATGCGTGCGTTAATACTCTGACCCAGACAGCGGCCGTGAAAATCATTGAGAATCAAAACTCAGTTTCTTTTATCGTCCAAGCGTTAATGGTCCCCGCAGGGATGTCATCTCAGAGCCCATTACCTCCGCGTGCCCTTCCAACTGACGGTCCATCCCAGCCGAGTTAACCAATTGACCTGCGTCCGCGGACGGGCGTTTTCGATTAGGTTGGAGATCCTGTGGTCCGGCTGAAGCCGTGCCCTTCTTACAAGGCGCAAAGAGAAACGTTGGACTAAAGAAAACGGCGGATCAAATAACTTGATCCGCCGTGTGTGAATTGATCCGCCGTTCTTGTTGGAGGCGAGTTACAAACTACGCCTTGGCTGCCACCAGATTGCCGAGCTTCTCTTGCAGCATCTCGTGGCCGTTGGCGAGGAAATCTGCCAGCGCCACCTTGCCTGCATCGACGTCGGCGAGCAGGGCCTTTTGGGCTTCGTACTCGCGGTTCTTGATGCCAGCCTTAGACTGCAGCATGCGCCAGGACTTGCGGCGCTCCACGCAGAACATCACCAGCTGACGGCTGAGGGCGCGGTACTCCTTCTTGCCGTTTTCTTCGAGCGTGATGTACACGCCGAAGTCGGGGATGAAGGCGCGGTGCTGCGGGTCGAGATAGCGGCGGTAGACCACATCCTGCTGCGTGATGCGCACCAGCATGTTGTCGAGCGCGATCATCTTCTCCGCCTGCTCGGGCTTGACCTTGCGCAGGTGGTTGCGGAAGCGGGCTTCGGTGGTGCACCAGTGGGCCACGGTGTAGCGGCGGGTTTCGCCGCTCAGCTTGTCCTTGGTTTCATACCAGTCGAGGTCCTTGCTGGGGTTGCCGTTGATGTCCAGGCACTCCAGGTAGCTCTCGCCCTTGCGCGGATCGAAGACGAACTCGGGCACGCCGCGCGAGTCGCGTACGCGTTGCGCCTGGTGCAGGGCCATGTCGTCGGCCACGCCGTGTTCCGGCTGGCAGGTGGTGAAGGCCTGCAGGAACATGGTGCCGCGGTACTCCAGGCCGTCGAGAATCGCGCGGTAGAGCTTAGGCGCGTTGGCCATGGAGACCTGGGCGACGAAGGGCGAACCGTGTCCTGCGAGGAAGGTCTCGGCGACCGTCTTCTTCTCGGTGTTCTTGCCCTGCGAGGCCGGCCCGTAGGTGTTCATGTCGTTGCCGCCCAGCATCGGCGTGGAGTCGGAGTTCTGACCGCCGGTGTTGGAGTAGACCTGAGTATCGAGCATCAGCGCCTTGACGTTGGGGCGGTTCTGCAGGATCACCTTGGACATGTTCTGGTAGCCGATGTCGCCCATGCCGCCGTCGCCGCCGACCACCCAGACCTTGGGCAGTTCGACGATCTCCTGGTCGGTCATGAGGGCATCGGTGAAGTGAGTGAAGTCGTAGTACTCGCGCTCACTGAGGCCGCGCTGGCCGAGGATGATGTCGGTGAGGCGCTCGGGGATCACGGAGCGGCGGGCGTGGTCGACGATGAAGCTTTCGCCCATCAGCCAGCCGATGGTGATGCCGTCCTGGAAGAGCGAGTTCATCCACGGATAGGGGTGCGGATTGTTCGGTGTGGTCGATCCATACACGGTGTTGCAGCCGGTGTGCGCGGCCATGGCCATCACGCTCATGCCGTTGGCCAGGCGGCCGTCGACGGGCTGCAGG
>CBJOJD010000508.1:0-2833 GCA_966443485.1 uncultured bacterium
ATTGGGCTGACCTGCCCACCTTGCTCCCACTTCTCCACCGTCCGGGGGCTCACGCGCAGCATGTTAGCCCACACCGCCCGAGAGACATTGAATTTTTCACGCGCTGCAACAAAGAACTCTGCACCAGGCGATGGGGCGACCTCCGGAGCCGCGACAGCGTGGGTGCGAAGGGTGACCTTGCCCTCGCGCTGCGCTTTCATTGCGTCCACGCCTTCCATGAGTTCGGCAAACAGATTCCGCTTCTTTGTGCTCCCCTTCTTCATTTCCTACCCCCTGCCTTCCGCGCGGTCCGTTCGGCTTCGAGTGCCCGCCTGAGCTGGTCTCTTTCCTCTTTCGTGAGATCCACGGCCTCATCTTTGTCGTACAGCGTCAGCAACCAGATCTCCTGGTCAGAGAGAAAGCAGTAATAAATCACCCGAAGACCGCCGCGCTTGCCCTTCCCACGATGGCGATCTTTCCAGCGCAGCTTGCGAATGCCACCGGCACCCGGGATAATATCCCCTGCATCCGGATTCTTTACAAGGTATTTCTGCAGCTCCGAGAATCCGTCATCATCCAGGTAGTCTTGCCTGTAACGCGCAAAAGCCGGTGCTTCTACGAATTGGAACCACACCGTCTGATCGAGATTCCCTGCATCCATTCCACAACTCCATTGTACCCACTATGGGTATAGATCGCAATTCCCCTTATCTAGTCGAACTAAAGTCCCAAACCCAGCTCATGAGAAATGCCGATCTCCTTCCGGATCGCCGGCAACTCGACCTGCTGAACCGGAGCTTGCTGGGTGAGGTTTGGTTCGACTGCTCGCGCGTGTTCCTGCACCAGTTCCATTGCCGAAGGACGCGCGGAAGAGATGCCCAGCGATTCACGCAATTGCTCGCGGTCGCTTGTAACGATCGCAATTTCGCTTCGACCTCGTGAAGCTCCAACGTAAAACAATTCTTGTTTCATGGCGTCTGCGGAAAGAATCACACCATCCACGGTTTTTCCCTGGCTGCGGTGTGCAGTAATGGCGTAGCCGTGATCGAATTCGCGATAGTTGGCCGGAATGGTGCGCCCATCCTCCAGATGAATGCGTCCATCACGGATCTCGCTCACTTTCACCAGTTCGCCATTTGTGGCGCGGAAGTCATGATCGCGGCGATTGCCTGTAAGTAGGAGTTTGTCATCGACAGCAATCTCAATTGGCCGCTGTTCATAAACAGAGAAGGACCGCGTCTGGGCCGAAGTAAAGGTTCTCTCTTGGCCAGCGGCATTTTTGGCGACGAGCAAATCCGGAGTTGCGCTGCTCACTGTTAGCGATTCGTGCTTCTCCATGCCGCGGGCGGCACGATGATTCAGCAGTACCTGCCCCTCTCGGTAGTTGGAGAGATCGCGCTTCTGTGCTTCAGTCCATTGCATCGGTGCAAGTCGCGTCATTTCCAGACTCTCGCCCAGGTGCCCACGCTCTGACAGATCCCGCCGGATTGCATATGTGATACGGCTGATTTCCTCGTGAGTGGGAGCAACCACCAGGATGCGCCGCCCAGGATCAGCAGTCATGTCGCGGTAGAGATCGGCCACTGCACGTGCACGGTCGAAGAATGGAACTTCATGCACAGCACCCAGGCGCTCGAGCTTTTCAAATCCCTGTTCGGGAGATTGGCGCAGTGTCTGAATGGCCTCGCGATACTGGGCGTGGGTTTGGCGCTGCACCCCGGTAAGAGAAACGTTCTTGAGTTGCGACTCGCGCTCCAAAATACGTAGAGCATCGCCGGCTTCGACGCTCTGGATCTGTCGGGTGTCGCCCGAGAAGATGACTCGTGCAAATTGCTGTTCTGCAAGCTTAAGAATCCCCTCCATCTGGCGGCCGGAAATCATTCCTGCCTCATCAACGATCAGGACACGATTGCGCAGTGCCGCTTGCGCCGTTTGATCCTCCAACAAACGGGACACCGTCATGGCATCGCGGAATCCGACTTTCTGCAATTCCTCAACTGCACTGCGGGTGGGAGCGATTGCTGTTATCTCTCGACCAGACTGATGAAGTCCTCGTTCAATTTCCCGCAGTGTTGCCGTCTTCCCCGTCCCAGCCGCTCCGCGCAAATTGATAGCGAAGTCCTGAGCGCCAAGGATCTGCTGAACGGCACGCCTCTGTTCGTCGCGCAGATGCTCGCGCGGCTCGAAATCGACGGTGCCGCCCAGACAGGCATATTGACCTATGCCGCGATCCACCGTCGCGATTGTTCGCTGTTCGCGTTCAAGGCTTTCTTTGGTGGAGAGCCGGTCCCCGGAATGGATAAACGCTCCTTGCGATTTCTCGACCTCCAAGACGCCCCGCAATTCAGAGAGATCAATTTGGCCGCGTCCGTGGCGTAGCGCCTCTGTGAGCAACTCATGCTCGTACACAACCGAACACCTCTCGAAGAGATGTTCTCGTGCAAACTGCAGAGAACTTGATGCCGTTGAAATCTCATTCGATATGCCCCTGGTTTGGCCCCGGCTGTTCTCCCTGAGGCTTTCGAGACGTTGCAGTTCTCCGGGAGACGATCTCGCGAGCTGTTGCTGGCGCACCTGCTCTGTGGCAATCTCTGCGAGCTTGTCAGGACGAGTCTCTCGCACGAGGACGGCTACTTCGTTATCCGTGGGTCGACGGCCATTTTGCTTTGTGAATTCGTTAATCGCAGCATCCCGTTGGGCACTGCGCTGACTGTATCGGTTGAGGAGGTTCTGAGAGACGCCGCAAATCTCAAACCCAAGATCGCGGCCGCGGAAATCGCGCCGAGGCTCGATTTCGTAACCAAGCGCCCGCCCCTCCCTCGCCAGAACGTTCCGGTCCACCTCCGTCCGGTAG
>CBJOJD010000509.1:0-2786 GCA_966443485.1 uncultured bacterium
TGGCGGTCATTGCGACCTCCTTCCAACCCAGACGACGGATACATGGAATGCACCTCAGCGATTTTGGTCACTTGCTCGGAAAAGCTGTCGACAAACAAGAAAGGCCCGGCATCGCCGGGCCTTCTCTCCATGCTCTGCTGCTTTAAGCAAGCACGCGCTGAGCTTTCTCTTCGATGACATTCTGCGGCACATAGCCCACAATCTGGTCAACGACCTTGCCGTCCTTGAAGAACAGCAGAGCGGGAATTCCGCGAATCCCATAGCGCGAGGGAGTGGCTCCATTCTGGTCCACATTCACCTTCGCCACCTTCAGCTTGCCCGCGTAGCTGGCTGCCACGCCATCCACAAAGGGGGCAATCATCTTGCACGGGCCGCACCAGCCCGCCCAGAAATCCACCAGAACCGGCTGCTCGCTCTTGAGCACTTCCTGGTCAAAGTTCGCATCGGTTACTTCCAAAACACCTGCTCCTGCCATGGTCCTCCTCACGTAAACTGCGCTTTCCCAGTTTACCCACGCTGATGGGATGCGGAACAGTGAAAGAAAGTCGCAAACCGTATCGGTTTGCATACCTGCCCGCAACCCGAACTGGAACAATGCGCTGGGGATAGGGACAAGGTTGGGCCGGAAAATGAGAAGCGCCCGGATCCCACACAGGAATCACGGGCGCTAGAGCAGCCCTCCCCCAGAACTGCCCACGAGTCCGAGAGTAGGGGTTCTTAGATCGAATATCAAGCAATCTTAGGTAATGAAAATAGTAATCAGAGAACGGGTATTACATAGTTGGATACCACTGAGTACGTGAGGTTTACAGAACCCGCACTTCGGGGACCTTGCACCGGTTCTCAACTCGAATTTTGCACAGGCTGTCTGACTAGAGACCCGGAGCTACGGTTGTCCCAGAGCCAGGCAGGCGACACACTAACAGCTCCGGCTTCGGCATACCCGCCAGCGCACCGACGATCGCATCCGATGCGCTGGGCACCGCGCTCTCGTCTTCAGTAATCACCAGGACCGCTGGACCAGCTCCACTCAAGGCAGCGCCCAGAATCCCATGCTCGCCAGCGAGCGGTAACAACATCGGCAGCTGTGGACAAATCGAAGCGCGATAAGGCTGATGGATCCAGTCGCGCATCGCTGTACGCAGCAGATCTCCCCTGCCCTGAGCGAAAGCTACTCCTAGCATCGCAGCTGACTGCAAGTTAGCCACCACGTCAGCACGGCTATAGCTTTCGGGTAACACCGCCCTGGCTTTGCTGGTGGCCAACGGTTCGGTCGGCAGCACCACAATGGCTCGCCAACTCTCCGGCGGAGTGACTCGAGCTACCTCCACGCGTGCTCCGTTACTGGCAGCAACCACAAAGCCACCCAACCAGCAGGCTGCCACGTTGTCGGGGTGCCCTTCCAAGACGGAAGCCTCCTGGAGAATCCGCTCTGAATCCCAGCCCAGCGAGCCGAAGTGGACTGCCAGAGCAATCCCCGCAAGCCTTCCCGCGGCCGACGACCCGCACCCCATCCCCAGGGGGATCTGGTTCTGCATTCGAATGGCGAGCGGAACGACAGGCCGCTCATTCTGGGTCAGCAGACGCCGGTACAGGTCCAGAATCAGGTTGTTCTCGAGCCGGGCGCACCGGTCCGCGTCTCTCCCGGTCGCAGCGATGGAAAACTCGGTCGCTGGCGTGGCCTCGATGTCGAGGTAAAAATCCAGCGCTACAGCGGCGGTATCAAACCCGGGACCCAGATTTGCCGAGGTGGCCGGCAAACGCAGACGCAACTTGCCTTCTGAGCCTGCCATGTCGCTGATCATTGGGACATTTCCTTCAAAGCACTGAGAACCGCCCCAGGAGTGGCATCGACGACGCGGGCATTCCGCCGCAAGGCATTGATCTCGCTCTCGTGACCTGCTGCTTCTGACTCGCTGAGCAGCGTGCCCTTGTGGAAGTCGATCGTGTAGTCGGCGTCCTTCAGGGTGTGTCCGGTGAGCACTAGAACTACCGAATCCCCGGCGTTCACCGCTCCGCGCTGACGCAACTTCTTCAGCCCGGCGAGGGTAACTGCTGAGGCCGGTTCGCAGCCCAGCCCCTCGGCTCCGATCTCAGCTTTGGCAACCGCAATCTCCCCCTCGGTTACGTCCAGAACCCAGCCGCCCGTATCCTTCACCGCCCGAGCCGCCTTCCGCCACGAAGCGGGGTTTCCAATTCGGATGGCGGTAGCCCGAGTATTCGCCTCCACGGCCTCCAGCGATTCCCCTGCGTTTGCCGCGAAGCTCCGTGCCAACGGATTTGCACCCTCAGCCTGGATCACCGAGATCTTCGGCATGCGGGAGATCAATCCCAGCTCCAGCATCTCTTTGAAGCCCTTGCCCAGCGCCGAGCTGTTGCCCAGGTTTCCGCCCGGGACAATCACGTGATCCGGAACATTCCAGTCGAACGCCTCTGCAATCTCGAATGCCGGTGTCTTCTGGCCTTCCAGCCGGTAGGGATTGACGGAGTTGAGCAGATAGATCGGAGCTTCGCGCACGATCTCGGTCAACAGCTTCAGACACCCGTCAAAGTCCGTCTTGAGCTGGCAAGTGATCGCACCGTAGTCCATAGCCTGCGACAGCTTGCCCCAAGCGATCTTCCCATCGGGAATGAGCACCAGGCTGCGCAACCCCGCACGTGCCGCATAGGCCGCCATGGCCGCAGACGTGTTGCCGGTAGACGCACAGGCGACCCACTCGAAACCGCGTTCGCGAGCCACGCTCAACGCTGCGGTCATCCCCGTGTCTTTGAACGAACCGGTCGGA
>CBJOJD010000510.1:0-2784 GCA_966443485.1 uncultured bacterium
GTGCGCGAGCATATCGGGCACGTTTGTGAGGCGAACTCCGTGGAGCTGGTGGTCATCAATGCCGAGAACGCCGCGGGCGGTTTCGGGGTTACGCCGCAGATTGCGGAGGAGATCTTCGACTGGGGCGCCGACGTGCTGACGACGGGCAATCATGTGTGGGATAAGCGCGAGCTGATCGAGTACATGAACTCGGTGCCGGCCAACAGCCAGGATCGCCCCCGCCGGGTTCTGCGTCCCATCAACATGCATCCCGGAGTGCCGGGGCACGGCGTCTTCGAGGGCGAGACGCATACCGGAGTTCCCTTCGCCGTCGTCAACTTGATGGGCAAGGTCTTTATGGGAGGCACCAACGATCCTTTTCACGCCATCGACGATGCGCTGAAGGGCGTGACCGCCAAGGTGATCCTGGTCGACTTTCATGCCGAAGCGACCAGCGAGAAGGTGGCGATGGGCTGGTACCTGGACGGACGGGCCACGGCGGTGCTGGGGACCCACACCCATATTCCCACCGCCGACGAGCGAGTGCTGCCGCGCGGAACCGCGTATCAGACCGACGTGGGGATGAGCGGTCCCTATGACAGCGTGATTGGGGTGGAGACCGACATGGTGCTGAATCGCTTTCTCACCGGCATGCCGGGCAAGTTCGAGGCTGCCAAGGGGAATCCCAAGATGTGCGCGGTGCTGATTGGCTGCGATCCGCAGACCGGCCGGGCGACCTCGATCCAGAGGATCATGCTGGGCGAGTAAGTCCGTTCTAGTAGCAAACGAAAGGGCAGCCCGCATGCAGGCTGCCCTTTTTCTTTCCCAAGAGGTTTGTCCGGCGGCAGAGAGACTACCGCCGGATGGTTTCTAGCGATGCGCCGGACGGTGCGCAGGGTGGTGGGTTGCGGCCGGCTTCTTCTTCTCTGCCGGGACCACTTCGCCATCCTTGAGCACGATGGAGGCCGACTGCGAGGTCTTGTCGGTGGCCGGAACCTGCTTGTAGGTGTCGTAGGTGCCGGTGAGGGCAGTCTCGGGCGGAGCCTTGAATTCGAAGCCAGGCTGGATGTTCTTCAGCTCAGCTTCGGTCAGCGGCTTCTTGAGGTTCACGATGAAGTCCGCCACCTTGGCGTCCTTGGCATCCTGGGTGACGGCCATCTGGATCTGATCCGGGGTGGCGGAGATCACGATACCCGGGACCAGCGTTTCCTTGCCCTGCAGGACGGCCCACATCTTGTCCGCGTCGTCCTTGCTGCCCATGGCCAGAACCGTTTCCTTGTCGGCCAGCGCCAGGGAGTTCAGGTCGGGGGTCTGGGCGATGAGGTCGTGGATCATCTCAGCCGGGCTGGGAGCCGGAGCAATCTTGAAGCTGTCCGGAACCAGGGCGGCAGCCTGAGCCTGGGTCTTCACGTCGTCCAGACCGTCGAGCTTGCCGTGGTACTTCTTGTAGTAATACTCCAGGCTGGGCTCGATCTGCGCCTTGTAGGCCGGGGGAGCGAAGTCCCAAACGCGGGCGTAGTAGTAGCAGGCCTTGACCAGGTCCTGGGTGGAGCCGGGCTGGCTGTAGGCCTTGGCCAACAGTAGGGTGTCTTGCAGGCCCTGGGTCTTGCTTTCCTGATCGCTGTAGAGCTTCAGCTCTTCGGTGTACTGCTCCTGCGCGCCCTTGTAGTCCTTCTTGGAGAGCACGTCGTCGAGGGCGATAGCGGAGTGGAAGATGGGGAAGGCGGCGTGGGTGAGCTTCTGCCACTCGTCATCCGAGGTGGCAGCCGGCTTGGTCAGGGCCAGGCCCTTCTGCGCCAGCGCTGCCGCGTCGTCGCAGGTCTGGGTATCGCTGCCATTGGCCTTGGCGCACTGTCCCTTCTTGATGATGACGGAATACAGGGTGGCCTTGAGATCGGTGGGCTGCACTTGCAGCAGGCGGTTGGCGGCGTTCAGGGTGTTTTCCTGGTCCTGAAGCTGCCAGTAGATGTCCACCAGATCGTTGAGCGCGATCGCCTTAACCACGCTTTGGGGATAGGTTTTCAGAAAGGTCTCCAGGGCCGCGGCCTTGGCCTTGGGGTCGGTCTGGGTATTGGCCATCTGATAAGCGTTGTACTCGGCCGGGTCCTTGATGGTGATCGATTGCTGATCCTGTGCTCGCAGATTGGGCGCGGTGACCATGTTCAGGCTTGCCAGCGCCACCACAGACGCAATGACTAACTTCTTCATTCAGTGCTCCTGGGAAATGCCAAATGGGAATCTAGCTGCATGCTACCGCACATCGGAGTCCGTCGTTTCAGGGGCGCTCGAGTATCGGCGTTATGAGAATAGCAGTGCCACGGCTCCCTGTGCGGTGTTGGGAGGATTATAGAAAGACGCGGTTCTGCTGACAAGCCAAGTCGCAGATGAAAGGCGAATTCCGGTCCGTGAAGCGAGGAGCGAAGGGGCCGACGGGCCGGTGTTCTGGCAGCATGATGCTGCATCCAGATTCCCCGGTATGTCTTCTTTTGTACTGCGCTCACCCCACCCGCCAGACCAGCTTCCACTGCGAGCCCCCGTGCTCTTGGCGCTGTTAGCTTTGACACCGCGCACCGTCAAACTGTTCCTAAAATGTTGGATGCGTGTTGCCGCTTTCCGTTACGGCGGCGGATTAGAGCCGCAGCAGTTGCAACAATTCGGTTTGCTCGGCGAGAAAGGCGTCGTGGCCGTGGTCGCTCTGCATCTCGCGGTAGTCCGCATCGACCCCCGCCGCTTTGACGATCTCGGCGAGCCGCTCCACGTCTCCGGGAGGGAACAGCCAGTCGGAGCTGATGCCGATGAAGCTGA
>CBJOJD010000511.1:0-2779 GCA_966443485.1 uncultured bacterium
CACTTCCGGCTGGCGGAGAACCAGGGCCGAAACCTGCGCGAGGTGGCGCTGGAGGCGGTGGCAGAGGTGGGCAATCCAACCATTCTGGCCACCTTTGGGGTCATCGCCGCCATTCTGCCGATGGCCTTTGTGCGCGGCTTGATGGGTCCGTACATGCGGCCCATCCCGATCGGCGCTTCATCCGCCATGTTGTTCTCACTCGCTGTTGCATTTGTAGTTTCGCCCTGGGCGGCGATGTTGCTGCTGGCCCGGGAGGGCAAACACAAGGAGCGGGCCGAACATGGCGAGGATTGGAGTGTGCGGCTGTACCGGCGTGTGATGTCGCCGCTGATCCGCTCGCACAAGTATCGGCTTGGCTTTTTAGCTGGGGTGGTGGTGCTTCTCTTGCTGGCAGCAGCCTTCGTGCCGTTGAAGCTGGTGCGGGTGAAGATGCTGCCGTTCGATAACAAGAGTGAGTTTCAGGTCGTTATCGATATGCCCGACGGCACGACTCTGGAGGAGACCACCCGCGTGGCGCAGCTGCTGGGGCAGCATCTGTCTCAGCAGCCGGAGGTGGCGAACTATCAAGTTTACGCGGGCACCTCCGCCCCTTATAACTTCAACGGACTGGTGCGCCACTCTTATCTGCGGCAGCAGCCGAACCAGGCAGATATCCAGGTCAATCTGGTGCCGAGTTCAGAACGCAAAGCGCAAAGCCACGACATCGCCAAGCGGATTCGTCCTGATCTAGTGAAGTTGGCGTTGCCGTACGGAGCGCGCCTCAAGGTCAGCGAAGTGCCACCGGGTCCTCCGGTGATACAAACGCTGGTTGCGGAGATCTATGGCCCCGAGGTCCAAGGCCAACTCGACGTGGCCCGCCAGGTGAAGCAGATCTTTCAGCAGACTCCGGGAGTAGTGGATGTGGACTGGTATGTGGAGGACCCTCAGCCAAAGCTGATCTTTACCGTGGATGAGGAGAAGGCAGCGCTGCGGGGTATCACCAACCAGGAGATTGCGCGGGCCCTCGAGATCGCTGAATCGGGGGCACCGTCCGGCTTGCTGCACGATCAGGATGCGCCGGAAGCGATTCCGGTGATTGTGCGATTCGATCGCACAGCGCGCTCGTCGCTAGAGGCGTTGGCCGCCATACGGCTGAGGTCGGCAGACGGCACCATGGTTTCGCTGCGCGAGCTTACCAACGTGACGCCCTCGGTGCTCAGCCCCAGCATTTATCGCAAGAATATGCGGCGGGTGGTGTATGTCACGGGAGACGTATCTGGCGCGGAGGAGAGCCCGGTATACGCAATCTTCAAAATGAACCGCGCCCTGGACGATCTGCGCTTGCCATCGGGTTACACTCTGGCTCGCTACAATGCGCAGCAGCCGGAGTCGACTGAGCACTACTCGATGAAGTGGGACGGAGAGTGGCACATTACTCTGGAAGTCTTCCGGGACCTTGGCCTGGCGTTCGCAGCAGTGCTGGTGCTGATCTATGTGCTGGTGGTGGGTTGGTTCCGTTCCTATGCCGTACCGCTGGTGATCATGGCGCCGATTCCCCTCACGCTGGTGGGGATCTTGCCTGCGCATGCTTTGCTGGGAGCTTTCTTTACCGCGACATCGATGATTGGTTTTATTGCAGGAGCCGGCATCATCGTGCGCAATTCCATCATCTTGGTGGATTTCATCGAACTGCGCCGGGCGCAGGGTATGCCTCTGGGTGAAGCAGTGATCGATGCAGGCGCGGTGCGCTTCAGGCCCATGCTGCTGACTGCCGCAGCCGTCGTGGTGGGCGCCAGCGTGATTCTCTTCGACCCCATCTTTCAGGGGCTGGCGTTGTCTTTGATGGCGGGCGAAGTGGCCTCGACGCTGTTGTCGCGGCTGACAGTGCCGGTGCTCTATTACATGGTGAAGTCCGGCCGGGGAGCGCACGATTCCGCGGTGCTCGGTCCGGACACAAAGAAGGAGTCTTTTGTATGACCGTCGAACGTGGTCTGCGTTTCCTCTCTGGACTCATGGTGCTGCTGTCTTTGGCTCTGGCGCACTGGGTCTCGTCTTATTGGCTGTGGCTGACGGCCTTCGTAGGTTTGAACTTGTTTCAATCGGCGTTCACCAACTGGTGCCCGGCCATGGCTGTGTTGCGGTCCATGGGATTTCGAGATACGAGGCAAGAGGTCAGCTGCATCAAATGACCATCTGGCGGGGAGCGGAGCCTCGCTATAGTAAGAACTGGTTCCGATTCGCTGTGAATGCTGCAGCCGTTGCGGAGCGGAGTGCGCCTTGCAGGCGGTGAGGAAGGAAACATCATGAAGGTTGAAATCCGACAACTCGAAGGCGTGCGATTCGCGATTGAGACACGCGGTCATGTGGTGATCAGCGATCAGCCGCAGGAGAACGGCGGCAATGACTCAGGCATGACGCCGCCGGAGTTTCTGCTGGCCTCTCTAGGGTCGTGCGCGGCCTACTACGCAGCTGAATATCTGCGCACCCGCAAGCTGGCCGACACGGGCGTGGAGGTCTCCGTGACGGCGGAGAAGATGAAGCCGCCGGCGCGGTTGGGCAACTTCCGCATCGAGGTGGTCTCGCCGGTTCCCTTGGATGAAGAGCATGAGCAAGCGTTGCTGCGCTCGGTGCGCCATTGCCTGGTGCACAACACACTGCTCAATCCTCCCGCCATTGAGATCAACTTGGCGGCAAAGGGCTAACAAGGGGCTGAGAAGCGGGACTTTGTGGCGGAGAATCTGTGATTGGTGGACGCGGTAGGAATCGAACCTACAACCTGTCGGTTAAGAGCCGAATGCTC
>CBJOJD010000512.1:0-2729 GCA_966443485.1 uncultured bacterium
AGCCGCTAACCGCGAGCACTGGCGCACTATGGCTTGGGTGGTCCCTGCTGCTGTTGTTTGGCCTCCAACTGCTGTACGAGATCGCGTTCGCGCTGGCCGTCTTCAGGACGATGCAGCTTGTAGTAGATCGCAGCGAGTTCAACGTGTGGATCAAGCCAATTAGGATCCTGCTTCTCTAAACGCTCTAAGACCTGGGCGGCTTCCGCCACCTTACCCGTCATGCTGTTCAATTTCGCCATCTGCAGTTGAGCTTGCCCCATGTCTGGCTGCAGCCTCAGAGCCTCTTCGAGCAGTGGACGAGCACCTTCAAAGTCCCTCTGCTTCACGCGCATAGATCCCAAATAGAGATTGGCATTGAAGTCGTGAGGATTCTGGCGCAGCGCCGCCTCGAATGCCTGCTGCGCGGCATCCGTATCACCGAGAGCATCGCGCGCCTGGCCGGCCAGTGTATTCAAACCAGGGAACGAAGGATCGATCTTCAAGGCAGTATCGAGATCTGTACGGGCCTCACGAAATTCGCGCCGGTGCAGCCGAGCCGATCCAGCAATCACCCATGCGTCAATCGAATTGGTCTGCTGTGCAGATTTTTCCATGCGGGGGAGGCCTTCGGCTTCTTTGCCGGATTCGATCATCGCATCAGCCAAGACGAACTCGAAGTCCATGTTGGCCTCATTCCCAGGCTCCATCGGCGCCAGCAGTCGCAGGGCATCTCCAGCATGGCCCGACTTGATTTGGGAGTATGCCAAGAGCATGGCAACAGACATGTCAGCTGGTCGACCTTTGTGGACGATTTCGAACTGGGTCTCAGCGTTCTGCCAGTCGCTTTTCTTGTAGTAAGCGAGGGCAAGGTTAATCCGTACTCCGGTTTGCCCCGGCGCAGTCGCAAGTACCCGCAGGTCTTCCTGAATTGCGGCATCCAGTTGACCTGAGGCTGCCAGTGCCGCACCTAGATTCGCCCGGGCTTCAATGTGGTCCGGAGCAATAGCGAGCAGCTTGCGATAGCTGTTGATCGCGGTCGTCAAATCTCCGTGCTGTTGAGCGGCGATCCCCTTGCTCAGGAGCTCTGATTCGTCTGGAGATGAAGCATTCTGAGCCGATAGTCCGGCCACGGAAAGACACGCCGCAAACAGCAAAAGCAATGGATACCGCATACTTCTAGGATAGAGCAGATATGCAGTAGGTAAGGAGATAGTTGCTACCGGGCAACATCACTGCGGCTTGCTTTGTCGCGCCACCTCTACCGCGAAGACATAATTCGGGCCGAACATGTTGGAGCGGAAGATGATCCACTTCTTGTCCGGCGAGAAGCGTACGTTGGGTTCCAGATGGTAGTTGTGCTTGGACATGTTCACCAGGCGTTCGGCGTGAAAGATGCCCGGGTGAACAAATCCCGGCTGGTCGATACCGTCGCCTTTGAGAATCTC
The DNA here is from genome assembly GCA_966443485.1 of uncultured bacterium. Lineage (GTDB taxonomy): Bacteria > Acidobacteriota > Terriglobia > Terriglobales > Acidobacteriaceae > Telmatobacter. The sequence goes on from CBJOJD010000512.1 coordinate 1,425, forward strand.
GGGACGGAAGAGGTAGATCCACTCGCCATCGGGGGCGTGCGCCACCTGCCCGGGGTCACCGCCGTCTCCGCAAAAGAGTTCGCCATCATTCGAAACGTTGAAGTGAATGGACCACTCGTTACGCTGCATGTGGTATGCGGTGCGCTGCCTGGTGTCCACGTTGTAGCCGCCCAGCCAGAAGTCCTGCCCCTTGGGCGTCTGCCAGTCATACCAGATCATCTTTCCGTCATGGCTCCAGAACTCGTGGCCAGCGATCTCCATGAACATGGTTCGCTTGTGGATCAACGTGTTCTGGCTGCCATCGGTACGAATGGTCCAAATGCGGTCTACCTTCTGCCAAGGCCCTTCGTGGCAGTACAACAGCAGGCCCGGATCGGTAGGCGAAAACTGCAGATGGTTGATCCAGTCTGTGCTGCGGAGCAGAGTTTTCATTTCGCCGGTGCGCAGATTGAGAGTAAATAGGACCAGCGGCAAGCGCGCAGCCAGGCGGCGCTCCATCATCTGGCCCTTGTTCATGGGCTGCAACAGGGACTGCGCCTGCTGACCGTGCGCACCGCCGTTGTACTCCTCGCCCTCTTTGCCCTCAACATAGGTACCGGCGGCGAGAGTCTCGTCAGCGTTGATGGTGGCAATCGACCCTCGCTCCGGCAGCGCTGCGATTTTGTGCGATTCGCCGGAGTCGATGTTGGTCACGTAAAGCGTTCGTTCGTCCGGCTTGATATAGAAGATGCTTGGCGTCTTGTGACCAACCTCGATGGTTCGAACTTTCCCCTCCACCACACTTCTGGATTTGAAGGTCTTCAGATCCAGAACAGAGATGCCATGCGACGTGGTGTACACCATTTCGCTGCCGTCTGGCGTGTAGCTGTTCACGTTGAAGTAGAAGCTGGCAGTATCTGGCTCGTCCGTCAAACGTAATACGCGATGACCAGTAACAGAATCGATCCAACTCTTGGGAGGCGAACCAGCCGCGCCGGACGCCGTACCGGTCGCCTGAGCGCGGACTGAGTGGGCCGATGCGAAGAGCGAAGAAAGTATTGTGAAAACGAGGATTCGCGATTGAAGCTTCACGGAGTTTGCCTTTAAGCCCATTGAAAGTTTGAGATTGGAGCCAAATTACCTCTAGTAGGGCTTGGTTGCGGAGAGAAACGGATCGAGCGGGTCCGTCCAAACGGTTGGGGGATCAGGATGCGCTGGATCGAACCGAAGCAGTCCAGGACGGAGTCGTTTGCGCAGAGACAGGTCAGAATCTTGAATTGCCTGCACCACGCACTTTGCCAGTTCGAGTGCGCCGTAGCTGTTGAA
>CBJOJD010000513.1:0-2722 GCA_966443485.1 uncultured bacterium
TGGCCGGCAGCAAGAGGTCCGCGTGGTTGTGGGTCTCGATGAAGCCTCTCCGGCTATGCAGGATCTGGTGCTGATCGGATCGCCAGCCAACCTCGGGAATGCCGGTTTGGGGACAGTGGCAGTGATCGCTCCCACCCGCATCCAATACCAGGAGATGATCCACGCGGTGCGCTATATTGCCCAGCTTTCCGCCCGCATCCTGGATGTGCCCACCGACTAGCAGCCCTTTCCTGCGGCAGGTGGCAGGGGCGCGCCGCGTGATCTGATCAAACGGGGGCCGGCGGCGCCGCGGAATTTATCATTGAAACAAATACGAAAGATCGTTAGACGATTGCGGAGAAGTATGCCAAATCAGGAAACCAATATTAGCGAGATCGAAAATCCGGAGAACCCCACGGCCAACGCGGCTGGCGCTGCGACGGAGGCTGCGGATGCCGGAGCCCAACCTGCTGAAGCTGCGGTCAGCCGCGCGGAGTACGACCAGCTCAAAGCCGAGCGGGATCAGTTGCTGGATCGGCTGGCTCGGTTGCAGGCCGAGTTCGAGAATGCTCGCAAACGCGCGGAACGAGAGCGCGCGGAATATCGCGATTACGCGGCCGCCAATGTTGTGGAGCAGTTTCTGCCGGTGCTGGACAATTTCGAACTGGCCCTCAAGGCGACGGGATCGACAGAGCAGCTGCGCTCCGGAGTGGAACTGATTGTGAAGCAGATGGAGGACGTCCTGCGTCAAATGCAGGTGACGGCCATCCCCACCGTGGGGCACGAGTTTGATCCGCACCATCACGAGGCGCTGGGCTCCGTGGAGCGTGACGATCTACCCGATCATCACGTAGCCGAGGAGATCCGCCGCGGATACAAGATTCGGGAAAAACTCCTGCGTCCTGCCATGGTGCGGGTCGTGTCCAATCCAAAGCAGACGATAGAATAAAGTGACCGTGAGCAAAGCTGATTACTACGAGGTGCTGGGTGTTTCGCGCGAGGCCAGCGACCAGGAGCTGAAGAGCGCCTATCGCAAGCTGGCGATGAAATATCATCCGGACCGCAATCCCGGCGATCACGCTGCGGAAGAAAAATTCAAGCAGGCCAGCGAAGCCTACCAGGTACTGAGCGACGCGGATAAGCGCGCCGCCTACGACCGCTTTGGCCATGCCGGTGTTGGCGCTGCCGGGCAGGGTCCGTTTGGCGGATTCGGCGGCGGCGTGGGCGTCGATATTGGTGACATCTTCGGCGATCTTTTCGGCGAGATGTTCAACATGGGCGGGGCAGGTTCGCGAGGTGGGCGGCAACACCGCGGAGACGACCTGCGCTTCGATCTCACCATTGCCTTTGAAGACGCCATCTTTGGTTCTGAGACTGAAGTGAAGATTCGCCGGCTTGAGGCATGCCCGACGTGCCATGGACGAGGTAGTGCCTCTGGCCGTGGACCAACCACTTGCGGACAATGCCAGGGCCGAGGGCAGATTCGCTATCAACAAGGCTTCTTCTCCGTTGCTCGCACATGCAGTGCATGCGGCGGCACCGGCACCATCATCACCGATCCCTGCTCGACTTGCCGTGGCGAAACGCGTGTCAGCAAAGAGCTGAAGCTGAACGTGAAGATTCCGCCCGGAGTTGAGGACGGCACGCGCATCCGTTACGGGGGTGAAGGCGATGCTGGGCGCTCCAATGGACCGAAGGGCGATCTGTACGTCGTGCTTTCGATCAAGCCTCATGATTTCTTTGAGCGAGACGGCAACGATCTGCGCTGCGTTGTACCGATCAGCTTTCCGCAGGCTGCGCTGGGGGCCGAGATTGAGATTCCCGGGATCGATGGCCCTGTCGCGGTGAAGATTCCGGAGGGTACGCAGAGTGGGAAGGAGATTCGCATGCGCGGCCGCGGAGTACCTTTTCTCAACGAACGCGGTCAGGGCGACCTGGTGGTGAAGGTTGTCGTGCAGGTTCCCCGCAAGCTCAGCCGGGCACAGCGCGACGCAGTTACCAAGCTTGCCGAGTTGCTCGACGTGGAGAACAAGCCGACATCTCCCGGCCTTCTGGAGAAGATGAAGGACCTCTTCAACTAGCTATTTCCTCTTCGCATCTAGCGGCAGTCTAGTCTGAGGTCTCATACGTGAGACCTCAGCTTTTTTCCCCATCAACTCAGATCAAGCGTGTTGTGGCAGAGCCGCCATCAGCTGCGCATCGTGCTGATAGACACGCATCGCCGATTCGATTCCATCGCGCAGGGAAATCAACGGCGCGAATCCAAGCTCTTTTTGTTTGCGGGTGTCGCCACCACGGGCAAAGACTCCGCTGGGCTTGTCCGACATCCCGATGACCCGGGGATGATAGCCCAGGATCTCTGCAGCCAACAGCGCAAATTCACGAAAACTTGTCAGCACGCCTGTGGAAAGATTGACGGCCGTGGCATCGTCGATCTCTTCCAGCATGGAGAGTATCCCGGTGATGCAATCTTCGATGTGGATGAAGTCGCGCATCTGTTCTCCTGTGCCCCAAACGGGAAGCACATGCTCCCCGCAGTGAGTGAGAGCGCGCTTGCAGATGCTTGGGAACGGATAGGCATCATCTTGATCTTCGCCATATCCTGAAAAAGGCCGAAAGACGATAGAGCGCAGGCTATGTTTCTGATAGGCCAATCGGGCAAGGTATTCGCAGGTGAGCTTGGCCCAGCCATAGCTCAGATCGGGCATGCCGAAGAATCCATCAAAGCGAATCAGGTCTTCGG
>CBJOJD010000514.1:0-2647 GCA_966443485.1 uncultured bacterium
CGCGATCAGCAGGCTGCCGTCCGCCAGCGCCACCAGATCGAGATAGTCGCCGCCCACCTCGTAACAGGTGGCGGACTTGAAGCCCAGCGAGTAGCCAGGAATATCGGGCAGGCGCTGCGGAAGCAGCGAGCGCTGGATGGCCCGCGCCGCATCCAGATCCTGCTGGACGCGCGCAAACTCCACATTGCGCTTATGATTGCGGGCATTCTCCAGAGCCACCGCGGCTTGAAGCGCCAGCCCTTCCAGGAAGTCGGTCTCGTAGATGGTGAGCTCGCGGCCTTCCGGCGGGGCTACCAGCAGCTCCGTCATGGGCTTGCCTTCACGGTCGTGCAGCGGAAACGCCGGAGTCTTCCCCGTGGCCTCTCCGGACGCCCCATCTTCGGCGCTCTGTTCCGCTGCGGGAACACCGTCGCCGTAGGCCAAGCCGGTGCCCGGGAAGGCGGCGCCCGCCATCTCCAGCTCGCGCACCGCAATGCGTAACACCGACTCCAGCACCTCTTCTTCGCGGATGGTGGAGTGTACCTGGCGCGAGGCTTCCAGCAATGCCTGTAATCGCGCTACCTGCTGCTGCAAGTCGATGGTCTCATTGGGATCGGGAAGCTGAACACCGGCCGCCATGCTGTCTCCTGTGGAATTTCAATCTACCACGAGCACATTCCCACCTGGCCAGAGGGCCGGCGCCGCCTATCCCGGCGGTGCTGAACCTGCGAAACGAATGCGGGGCTATCACCGACGATTCTCCGCAACCGGCGCTACACTCTCTGCCCGGAGGTGCGTATGGCTCTAAGTGTGCGCGCTACCCTGCTCGGCCTGTTCAGCTGGCTGCTGCCCTTTGCGATCTCGTTTGTGCTCTTTCCGGTGCGCAAGAGCAATGCTCCCCTCTATGCCACCCTGATGTATCTCATCGTGCTGCTCACCGCCGGGCTATTGCTCATCCTGCACTTCCTGCATCGCCGCGTCTCCATGCTGGAGGCGTGTCTGGTGGGTCTGCTCTGGCTGGCCATCAATCTTGCCCTCGATTATCCCCTGTTCTCCCATGGCCCCATGAGGATGAGCGCGGGTTCCTACTACTCGGAGATCGGGCTGGTTTACCTGACCTTTCCGGCCTTCTCGATGTTGGCGGCCCGCCTGGCCAGCTCCTAGCACTTTGCGACTCGTCGCCGCCAGCTCCTGTCTCCCGGTCTGGCCTCCCCTTCATTTATCCTGCCCTCAATGCGCAAGACATTGTCGGTGGCGATGATCGCCATGAACGAGGAGCACAATCTGCCTCGCACGCTGGAGAGCGTGAAGTGGGCCGATGAGATCATCGTGGTCGATTCCGGCTCCAAGGACCGCACCCTGGAGATCGCCCACTCCTACGGCGCCAAGACCAGCTACCACGCCTTCGGTGGTCACGGCGAGCAGAAGAATGTGGCGCTGGATCTGTGCACCTCCGACTGGATTCTCCTCCTCGATGCCGACGAGGTTCTCACTCCGGAGTTGCAGGCCGAAGTTCGCCAGCTCCTGGCCGGCGAGCCCAAACACTCGGCCTACTGGATCCCCCGCCTGAACTTGATCATGGGCCGCTGGATGCGCCACGGCGGCTTCTACCCGGATCACAAGCTGCGCCTGTTTGAGCGCGGAGCGGCGCGCCTCAGCGAAGGCGTGGGCCCGCACTCCACGCCTCAGCACAGCGGACCCAAGGGCAAGCTCAAAGGCGACATGCTCCACTACGCCTATCCGGATATGACGGTGTACCTGGAGCACATGAACCGCTACTCCAACGAGATTGCCCAGCTCCTGCACCAGCGCGGCCGCGACAGTCAGTCCCTGCCCGCCTTCATCTGGAACGCTCTGCTGAACCCCTGGGCGACCTTCGTCTATAACTACATCTTCCGGCTCGGATTCCTGGACGGCCGCGAGGGGCTCCTGCTGCACCTGAACCACTCCGTGTACATCCACTGGAAGTTCATCAAGGCCTGGTGGATCGCCAAACACGCCGCTGCCAGGCAGTGACACGGGCAGGAGCCTCCAAATCCGGCTCATGAAACACCGAAAGCGGCGCCAGGCGCCGCTTCGGTCACGCAGATGATGGAAGAGGGAAAAACCAGCCTACACGCGCGGAGTCTCGGCTCAGCTGCGTGCCGGTACCACAATCAGGGCCCAGGGCACGTTCCGTTCCACACAGTTCGTACCCACACATAACAGATCGGCGATTTGCTGTTTCCCATTCACCGACATCAACAGGAAGTGCCCGTTCCGCCCCTTCAGCTGCACTCGGGCCTCCACGTCCTCAGGTCGTGCATACAACATTGCAACGTGCCCTCGATGAGCGTAGGTCCACCCTAACCTAGCGGCTTTCCCCCATCTGTGACGTGGTTCACATCACCCGCCTCACAGACCCGCTCTGAAACTTGCCTCTGTGGCAAGCATCACCTACTTAACCAACCTCGGCCCGTTTTTCTTCCCGGCTGTGCCTTCTTCGAACCCCGATCGCCGTCTAAATTCTCCTGAATCCTGGAATTCCCCGCACAAACACCACAACGAGCCGAACTCCCACGGAATCCACGCAAAAAATCGAAGAGAATCGATCTAATTATTGGCGAGGCGCCCCGGCCCCACTACACTAAAGGGTAATTTCTCTTTTTTCTCCCACATAACTCAGCGG
>CBJOJD010000515.1:0-2639 GCA_966443485.1 uncultured bacterium
GTTCCAGGTGGAACTCGCTGGATCTGTCTTCGCTCACCTCAAGACTGGCCCGAGCGGTGTAGAGACGGGGTAGGAAGAGATTAAGGGCCAGCCCCACCAGAACGCCCAACCCGATCATGAGCGCGACGATCCACGCCCGCTTGCGGGTGAAGTGACGGAACCGCTCCACGGGATCATCGGGAGTGTCGAGCGACGGAACCGCGCTCTCATGACTAACGGCAGTCGATCCATGGAGAGGGTCTGGCTGCTGCGCGTGGCGAGTGCCCGAACGGGCGACAGACTTGGAAGGCAAATGATCTTCCGGAGAGGGATGCTTATCGGTAGACATAGAGCAGAGGGCTCACCAAGGAAAGAGAAAAGGCCATCGCGCCTTTCGCGAAGTTCTTGATGCCGCTGGGCGGGACGTAGATGATGTCGTCTTCTTGAACGATGACGTCAGGGGCAGCGCCGGTCAGGACTTTGTGCGCATCAAGCTCCGACCGCGATCTACTCCCATCAGGCTCAGTGTGCAGGATGACCGTGTGCTTGGAGGAGGAGAGAGGCAGGATGCCACCCGCCAGCGCCAGGACCTCGGATAGGTGCATCTGCGGCGAACCGCACAGGGAGTAGGCGCCGGGCTTGGCCACATGTCCACCCACGTAAGTGATGCCGCAGGCGCGCACGATGATCCGATCCCCTGGACTGACCGGCCGGTCATAACTGGCGGTGTTGTGCATGGTGGGATCCCAGGGGACGTAGGTCTTGGCTTCGGGGCTTGCGTTATTGGAGATCTCGATGATGCGCCCGGTATTGGCCGTGACTCCTCCGGCTGCGGCGAGCAGGTCGGAGAGCAGATGCTTGCCCGGCGGCGGAAAAATGCCGGGACTATGCACCTCTCCAAGAACGGTGATGCCGCTGGACGCGGCCTCTCTGGTGATGACCACGTAGGGATGAAGGACGATGTTCTGGGCTCGAAACAAGTGAGCCAGTTGCTCCTGCGCTTGCAGGCTGGTCAGACCTTCGATGTGGAATGGACCGAGAAGAGGCACTGCGATCTCTCCAGCCATGGAGACACGGGTCACCGTGCCCAGATCGGGAGCGTTGTAGACGGACACGTGCACCATGTCGCCCGGGCGTATTGGACCGTCGGAGAGGCCGCCGTTGGAAAGCACCGAGCCGGAAAGAGGCATCACCCCACCACCCTGCGTTTGCGCAGCAGGCACAAGGGGTTCGCGCACGGTCTGCGCTCGGAGTGAGGAGAGCATGAGGAGGATGGCGATGATCAGTGTGGCGGTTGAACGACAATGCCGCGCTGTAAAGCAGATTGTTGTAGCGGAAGGGTTAAACATAGGCAGTGATCCTGTGGGGCCCGTTTAGCTCAGCGCGCGGCCAGCAATGGGTCCATGCAGAAGGCGCTGCCAGCTGTCGCGCGGATTCGCGAGATGCTTCCAGAGACGTAGAGCCGCCCGCAGGCCGCGATCGGTAAGGCGCAGCTCCCGGCCCGTGACACGGCGAAATTGGGCGGCGTACTGGGTTGTACGCAGGCTATTGAGATGGCTGGATGCCGTGATGCTTTGGCGATGCAGACGGTAGCCACTCCAGATGTGATCGCAGCTCCCGAAGCGGCAGCCGGCCAGCGCCATATCGAAGAACAGCTCGCCATCCCAGGCCACGCGATTGCGCACGTTGAAGCCTTGCACGCACTCGAAGGCCCGACGTCGAAAGAAGGTGGATGGCTGAATCAGAATGGCGCCCTGATAGAGAGCCTTGGTCGGGGTGATGCGGTCGGAGTAGGTGCGGCGCAGAATCCGGTCGCGAGGATCGAGGACGCAGGCGTGGCCGGAGACAACGTCCTTCTCGGGATGCTGCTGGAGGTACCGGACCGCCGCGGAAACGGCTGCGGGGTGGAGCACATCATCGGAGTTGAGGAAGGCGAAGATCTCTCCGGTGGCAGCGGCAAAGCCCTTGTTCAGGCCGTGGGCTGGTCCGCAGTCCGGCTCGAAGATGGTCCGCGCCAAGCGAGATTGATAGCGCTCGATGATGCTGCGGCTGCCGTCGATGGATCCCGGATCGACGACGATGTATTCGATGTAGGGATGATCCTGGGAGAGGACGGAGAGCAGAGCGCGTTCCAGGAATTCGGCCTGGTTAAAAGAGATGGTGACGATCGAGACAAGCATCGGGCTAAGCTCTTCACCGCCGGCGGCGCGGTCAGCCCGCTGCCGCCATTCGGATTTGGGAGATGAGGCCCCGGGGTCCCGAAGTTCAAGCGTTGCTGTCGGCGCGCGCTTCCACCAGCTGACGGAAGTAATCCAAGCTCAAGCGCAGGCCTGTTTCCAGATCGATTTTGGGCTCCCAGCCAAGCAGACGCTTGGCCTTGGAGATGTCCGGCTGGCGCTGCGTGGGATCGTCTTCCGGCAAGGGACGATGGACGATGCGGCTGTGCGAACCGGTCACGCGCAACACCGCATGGGCACACTCGAGGACCGTCCACTCTGAAGGGTTGCCGATGTTGACGGGCTGATGTTCTTCGCTGTGAGAGAGGGCAAGGATGCCTTGGATCTCGTCGGAGACGTAGCAGAAGCTGCGCGTCTGACTGCCGTCGCCATAGACGGTGAGATCATCGCCGCGCAGAGCTTGGGTCATGAGGTTGGAGATGA
>CBJOJD010000516.1:0-2616 GCA_966443485.1 uncultured bacterium
ACCCGGTGCGCGTGGACTACGCCGTCCGCACCATGAACACCTGGTACAAGGGCGACGGCCTGTATGGAGACGGGCCGGAGTTCCACTTCGACTTCTACAACAGCTACGTAATCCAACCCATGTTGCTCGCGGTGCTCGACACGGTAGGCGACCAGTCTGCCGCATGGCGCGCTTTGCAGCCCGATATCCTGCGCAGAGCGGAGCGCTACGCTGCCATTCAGGAACGCCTGATCGCACCCGACGGCTCCTTCCCCCCGGTGGGCAGATCCCTGAGCTATCGCTTCGGAGCCTTTCACCTGCTGGCCGATATGGCCTATCGACGCCAGCTTCCGGCGAGCCTGAGCCCCGCGCAGGTGCGCTCCGCCATCACTGCGGTCATGCGCCGCATGAGCGAGGCTCCCGGCACCTTCGATCAGAACGGATGGCTCCAGGTAGGCTTCTGCGGTCACCAGCCGGAGATCGCCGAAGCCTATATCTCGACCGGAAGCTGCTATCTCTGCGCGGCGGCCTGGCTGCCCCTGGGACTGCCAGCAACCGATCCCTTCTGGGCCGATCCAGCATCACCGTGGACATCGCAGAAGGCCTGGAGCGGCCAGCCCGTCCCTCCCGACGCCGCTCTGGGCTCGCACTGACGCCGCCCTCTGATCGCGCCCACCCTTGGACTGGAACCGCACAGGCGATGCCGCGGTTGCACGGTGAATAGCGGAGCGAGAGTCCTGCAATCTCCATTGGAAGGATTGTACTTACGTGATGCCGGTGTCGATCATACCCTTGATTCCTACCGTCGAAATGCCACCGCTCCGCGCTCTTCACGGTGCGAACAGGACGCCAAGTGTTCGGCGAATGTTTCAAAGGGAAGAGTCGACGACACTCCCACAACGAAGACACCGATTGGGTCGGCACACCGCGTGACGCTTACAATACCGCCATGAAAGCTGACCCAGACGAGACCGACAAAGACTTCTTCCAACGGCTTCGTCGCGAACTGGAAGCTGAAATCTCAGGCTATGTATACGAGCACCACGCGGGGGCGATCGGAAGTCCACTCTCGGCTGACTATATTCGCAATGATCTGAACAGAATGCGCCTCTGCCTTGTTGAACCTCATTGGGAGGAAGTCAATATCTGCAATTCGTTACTAGGAGACCAGACCATAAGGAAGCGCACGTGCGTCACGATGGCTGAGGATCGGGGCTCTGTTCTTGTGTTCGATCCCGTCGATGAGCAGTACCACCTAGCGTGGCGCGGCCAACACGGCTTAGGTACTTGGGGCATCTGTGGAGATGGCGCGGGGTGCTTCATCGCACGATAGCGAAGGCCCCGGGCGAATGACCGCCTACTCTACCTATGCCGACTGTTCGTCTCCGATGATGGTGCTCGTTGCACCCCCGCAATCTTTGCCCGCAACCCTGTGCGGACGGGCGCTGCAAATCGCGGTACAGCATGAGTCAGTCGATTCTTCTGAGGTCACGTTGCGAGGCCCGGGCGATAAGTAGAATTACGAGCTATCTCTCTGTCGAAAACACATTGGCCACTTTGGAATCGAAGCTGGCGGGAAAGAATCTATGGCGGAGGGAGAGGGATTCGAACCCCCGGTACCCTTTCGGGCACAACGGTTTTCAAGACCGCCGGTTTAAACCGCTCACCCATCCCTCCGCGGGCGGGTATGCCTCGATTGTACTTCGTTTCCACCCAGCTTCGGCATGGCCTCTCCAGGCCCGTCCCCGCCCACCTCATAGGATCCGCCCCGCAGGCCCGCGAATTCCAGCCAGAGCCGCGGCTGGAGTGTTACAAAAGGAGTGCATGGCCAAACGAACGAAGGCGGGGACCCATCCTCAACCGGGCCAGCCTATCAGTCTGCGCACGCTGGGCGAGTACCTGAACTTGTCCCCAGCCACCATCTCCCTGGTGCTCAACAACGCCCCGGGAGTGCGCTCCATCCCGCAGGAAACACGTGCTCGCGTCATCGAAGCAGCCGCCAAGTTCGACTACCGGCCCAGCTTCTATGCCCGATCGCTGCGCAAGCGGCAGAGCTTCTCCGTTGGCGTGCTGGTGCCCGAGTTAAGCGACAACTACGCCACCCAGGTCCTGGCCGGCGTGGAGGAGTTCCTGATCGAAGAGGGCTACTTCTACCTCACCGCCAGCCACCGCCGCAAACCCGATCTGATCGAGGAGTACCCGCGGCTGCTGATGGAGCGGTCGGTAGAAGGCTTCATCGTCATCGACACCATCCTCGAGAAGAGCCTGCCCTTGCCGGTGGTCGTGGTGGCCGGGCATCGCAAGATCGAGGGCGTAACCAACGTCGTGCTGGACCAGAAGCGTGCCGCGGAGTTGGCCCTGCGCCACCTCTATCAGCTCGGGCACCGCAAGATCGCCTTCATGCGCGGCGGCAGCCACAGCTCCGATGCCGATGACCGCTGGACGTGCTTGATGGCTGTGGCCCGCGATCTGAAACTGGTGGTCGCCCCTGAAAACTGCATCGAACTGCAGCTGCGCGTTTCTACGCCGGAGCTGGGCTTTGGCCCCACCAACGAGCTACTCACCCGCGGAGCAGACTTCACCGCTCTGGTGGCCTACAACGACGTGGCCGCCGTCGGCTCCATACGCGCCCTCATG
>CBJOJD010000517.1:0-2611 GCA_966443485.1 uncultured bacterium
CGCCGTCAATCTTGAACGACTTCGGAATCTCCAGGTAGTAAACACTGCGCTGGCGCAGGTTCAGGTCCTGGCTCAGCCATCCCCACTGCTCGATCTGTTTCGACCACACATAACTAGCGTTGAAGCTGATGCCGTGCGTCATGCGCTGGCGGTAATCGATCTGCAGGCCGTTGTACCATACGCGACCATCGTTCAAGCCGGAGACCGTTACATCCTGGAATTCTGGATGCGGACGATTCATATCCCAAGCCTGATTGGTGGTGTTGCTGTAATAGGGCGTGCCTTGGAACGCGGCGACTCCCTTGAAGGGATTGTTCACCGGCGCCCAGCAGTTACTCCACTTCGCGTCCGCTGCGCCGTACGCCAGCGAGCACGTTTGCAGGAAGCTGTGAGTCGGATAGTTCGCGTTGTAGTTCATGTCGTAGCCGTTGACCCGGTTGCCGACATACGCCGCATCCAGTACACCGTTCTTCAGAACGCGATACTGCACTCCGAACGAAAACTCGTTGGCATCCGGAATGCGATAGTGGTGGTTATAAACCGACAGGCTGGTTCCAAGTCCTGTCATCGTGCCCAAGGACGATCCGCTCGGCCGGATCAGACCGTTCGGATAGGGATTGCTCAACACGTCACCAATGGGATGAATGCCCCCGTCGTTGCTGTCGACCAGCGGCGTGTTGGAGGAGTAGCCAAGCTGATGCATCATGCCGTTGCTCTGGAAGTTCGTGTAGAACAATCCGTAGCCACCGCGGATCACCATCTTGTCGATCGGCTGCCAGGCAAAACCAAAGCGCGGCTGCACGTTGCCGTACACCGTAGCCACAGCATTGCGCGAAGCACCATTCACCCCTGCAAAGACCAGACCGCCGGTGAGATTGGAGGCGGCTGGCAAAATCGACGCTGCGTTAGCCGGCATCTGCTGCTGCACTGCGTTGGGAATGTTCGGGTCGAAGCCCACCAGCATCCGGTCGTGCCGTTCCACGGGTCCGGTCAGCACGTCATAACGCAGTCCCAGGTTGATGGTCAGATGCGGCGCAATCCGCCAGTCATCCTGGATCCAGGGCGCAATGTACTTGCTTGACACCTGCTCCTGCGCGTTGATGGTTGTATTTCCGCCGGTCGGTGTACCCAACAAGAAGGTTGCAAAGCCATCTCCGCTGCGGCTCGCCGCGGTGCTGTCGTTGTACGTATCCTGCGTCCAGTCGATCCCGTTGTTCATGGTGAACGAACCGGGGTTGTAGAAGTTGAACCGGGTCAGCCGCAGGTCGGAACCAATCCGGACATTATGCTTGCCCAGAGTCTTCGAGATTGAGTCTTCGAGCGAATAGGTGCCCGTGATCTCAGTGTTCGCAAACCACCCCATGCTGCTGTAGTTGGCGAATGTCCAGTTGCCGAAGAGCGCCGGCTTCTGCAGCTCACCAACAAACGAAGAAGGAAGCCCCAGGGTCGTCAGATCAAAGGCCTGGTTCGCTGGGCTGCCCCACACCACGGCGAAGTTCGTGTAGCCGGCGCGCACGTTCAGTACCGTGGTGGCATTCAGAACATCGACAAAGTCGACCAGGTATCCCTTTGAGGCGCGCGAGAACTGTCCGCCGTTCTCTCCAGGTCCAATGATGCCGCCCGCGTTGCTCACCTCGGTGAAGTCCGCCAGGAAGGGGCGCACAAAGAACTGGTACTTGTCGCCGATATTGAAGTCGAACCTGCCCAGCAGATTATGGAAATGCCAATTGAAGAAGTTGTTCGGAATATTCAGGTTGTTTGTTCCCGCGCGCTGCCCGGCCGGCGTGCTTCCTACCTTTGGCAACAGTTTTGCCACGGCCAGGGCCACCGGGTTCAGTCGGGACTGAGGAATGATGTTATCCGGGAAGGGATCGCGCACCCACTGCCCCGAGCTGTTCTGGTGAATGGTCGCCGGATCGTCAATGGTGATTGCCGGATAACCAGGTTGGCTCAGCAGCTCTGAGAAGTCTCCGGTGCGCATCTTATCCGTCGGGTAGGACAGCAGCAGTCCGCGCGGTAGGAGCTCCGTGTAGTGATCGAACGACACAAAGTAGTACGGCTTGTAACGCTGCGAGGAGGGGAGCAGATGCGGAATCACCGCAGGTCCACCCACCTGGAATCCGAGTTGCGTCTGGCGATTGAATGGGGTGGTGTTCTTGGTCGTATCGTTGACCGCGTTCCAGTACTTGTTCTGGTAGGAATTGGCATTCCACCCAGTCTGTCGGAACGAGCTCCAGACCACGCCGTGCAGCTTGTCGGTTCCTGACAGCGTGCTTAGGTTTACGACGCCTCCGCTGGTATGACCGTACTCCGCATCGTAATTGTTCGCGCTGACGGAGAACTCCTTGGTGGCGAACTCCGGTGGCGTATACGCGTACGTGTTGTTGCCGAACTCCGCATCGTTGGGGCTGCCGTCGATCTGAAACTCGTTCAGATACATCAAGCCGCCGTTGATGAGGTACTGCGACGTGACGGTCCAGGGATCGGTGTAGATGCCCAATGGCCTCACCCGCACTCCCGGAATGTCGTTGCCCAGCATCACGGGGTTGCCGTTGATCACGGGCAGCTCTTCCACCGTCTTGTTGTCGATGTTGAACGCCCGGCTGGCCGT
>CBJOJD010000518.1:0-2553 GCA_966443485.1 uncultured bacterium
TACCCAGGGCGCGATAGCCGCAGGAGCTGGCTGATTGCAGCAACCGTTCTCCAATGGATCGACCGCCGATATTATCGAGAATCCCGCGCTCCCGCTGCAGCAGCCGCAAATGATACTCGTTCTGGCGCGCATCTTCCAGAATGTCGATCTGAGCCTGGCTGTCGCTGCCGAAAGCCACCGCAATGTCCAGCCGCGCTGCTACGTCGGCAGGAAAAACCCCGTCCCCAAGATTGCGTTCGGTGGTCGGACAAGAACAGATCGTCGATCCGCTCTCGGCCACCTGCTGAAACTCCTGCTTGGTCAGGTGGATGGCATGCACCAGCGTGGTCTTTTCGCTCAAGAGCCCGTGTTCGTTCAACAGGCTCACTGGAGTCCTGCCATATTCCGCCACGCACGCTTCATTCTCGGCAGGCTGCTCGGAGATATGCATATGAACCGGAAGGCGATGCCCCCGGGCGACTTCGACAATGCTCTGGACTACCGCCAGCGGCACCGCCCGAATGCTGTGCGGCGCAGCTCCTACCGTTACCAAGGGATTCGAGCCTGCCTCCCTGAGCAGCATCTCGAGATTGCGCAGATACTCGTCCTCCGCCTCCTAGAAACGGCTCTGGCCCGGGTGCGGTGCTCTCTCGAATCCGGCGCGGAGATAGGCGGCGCGCAGCAGACAGATGCGGATCCCGACCGACTCTGCCGCACGCACCACTGCATGAGCCAAGGTGTTCGGGTCCGCATAGGGCTGCCCGTTGCGGTCCTTGTGCAGGTAGTGAAACTCGCCCACCACGGTGATGCCGGCGCTCAGCATCTCCAGGAAGACGGCACGCGCCACATCATAGACGTCCTCCGGCGAGACAAAACTGGCGGCCCGGTACATCTGCTCGCGCCACGACCAAAACGTATCGCCCCCGCTCGCCCGCGATTCAGCACGCCCGCGAAAAAGGCGCTGGAAGCTGTGCGAGTGAGCGTTGGCCAATCCCGGAAGCAAAGCTCGGCCGGGGAAGCGAAGCACCTCGGCCTCGGGAGCCTCGGAAGGCGCCTTCATCCCAATTACATGGCCATCCTCGACCAGCAAACCCACCTGCTCCCACGCGCGACCTTCGGCCCACAGCAAGTCGGGCAAGAATAACTGCGGCATTCCATCCCCTGGCTTTCGTCCGGCAGCGTTCCAGGCCGGATCTGTCGATTATGAGGATGCTATCCGGAGATTCAGAGCGCGAAAAGACCTAATCCTTGCCCGTCGAGGTTTACGGGACAAGAT
This sequence comes from uncultured bacterium, assembly GCA_966443485.1. GTDB lineage: Bacteria > Acidobacteriota > Terriglobia > Terriglobales > Acidobacteriaceae > Telmatobacter. The sequence goes on from CBJOJD010000518.1 coordinate 1,256, forward strand.
TCCACGGTGAAAGCTGAATTTTGAAGGAGGAATAGGCTGAAGCGGACCGGCCAGGAAGTTGAATCCAAGAACGGCGCTAAGAACAACCGCAAAGGTGCGGGGGAGTGGGCTGCGCAGCCCTTCTCCACCCCCTCCTCAGCCGAACGATTGATTACTTCCAAGATAGCGAAACCACTCCGGGCGTCAAGCAGAAAATGCAGCCAATCTGCGACAATCGACCGCGCCCCTGCGGGTGTTACGAATACCCGCGCCGCCGGAAGGTTTCCGTTCCCAAGCCATCCTCCGGGGTCGTATCCTTTGAGCGTTGGACAATTTAGCCCCTATGAGGTGCTGAGTGCCACGGGCAAGTCAGCTGTTTTTTGTTGTATTTGCAAGTTTGTTTCTAGCCGCAACGACACAAGCGAATGGATGGACTGAGACCCCGGCAACCCCGGGCTTCGTCCGTCTGGACCGGGTCACCGCTTCCCGGGCAACCTCCAACGGAATCGAACTCCGCTCCGGCAATGCGATCCTCCACATCTCCGCTCTGCGCGATGATGTGCTCCGCATCCGAGTCGGACCCGCAGGTCAACTGCCGGAAGACGCCTCCTGGGCGGTCTTGCCGGCTTCCAGAACCGCCTCAGTCCCGGTCACCCCGCAGAACAACGGGACCGCTGTCGGCTTCAAAACATCCAAGCTCCGCGTCACCGTCAACCGCGATCCTCTGCGGCTACGTGTAACGGACCTGGAAGGCCGTGTCATTGCAGAGGATTTCCCCGGACGCCCTATCGAGTACCACGGCACCTCCTTCCGGGTATACATGCACTCGCCCTCCGACGAGCACTACTTCGGCCTTGGTGACAAGCCCGGCCCCCTTGACCGGCGTAACGAGGCGTTTACCAACTGGAACACCGACGCCTTCGGCTGGCAGGAATCCACCGACCCCATCTATAAGTCGATCCCGTTCTTCCTCACCTTCCGTAAAGGCCAATCGGCGGGGATTTTCCTGGATAACACCTGGCGCTCCAGCTTCGACTTCAACAAGGACTATCGAGACGCCTACTCCTTCGGTGCGGAGAATGGCCCGCTCGACATGTACATCCTCTACGGGCCCGATCCGAAGACCGTCGTCGAATCGTGGGCATGGCTCGTGGGGCACACCCCCATGCCTCCCCTCTGGGCGCTGGGATTCCAGCAATCGCGGTATAGCTACTATCCGGAGAGCGAAGTGCGCAGCGTCGCCGGCCGGTTGCGCAGCGAAAGGATCCCCGACGACGTGATCTGGCTCGCCATCGATTACCCGCTCAAGAATTGGCCGT
>CBJOJD010000519.1:0-2529 GCA_966443485.1 uncultured bacterium
TCGATGGTATTGTCAGGGGCACTGAAAAGAAAATACTGAAGCGTTAACAGAGTCGTTTTTTCCCCAAGCCCCCTGACAATCCATAGGCACACAGCTGACGCATAGGATCAGCTCTGCGATTCGTTTCCCTATCCACAAATGCTGGGAAAGGAACTCGATGCGTCTTAGCAAGTTGACAATTTTCCTTCTGACCTTCGCGGTCGCCGTACTCCTACCCCTTAAAATTCGAGGTCAAGCTAACAAAGCCAACGGACCCAGCAATTACGCCTTGATTGGTCCAGGCGGGGGGACGGATCCGGGCACTCCGCCCACCTGCAATCCCGATCTTGAACCTTGTTACTGCGATCCAGAATTCTCACCAGGAGAGCAGTTGCGATGCTACGAGCCCGTCACCCCCCCCTCCGCCCGATCCGCCGCCCACCTGCGCTGTCGCCATGTACTACCGGCCTATCGCATACGTTGGATACGTCGCAGGCGTTAACCACTCGTGGTGGTTTACCACCGACGCGAACTATGACCCCTGGGTAATGGACGCCTTCCCGACCGTGTCTTGCTCCTTTCCCTACGTCTCCTCATGCGGCTATCTCAACGCCTACGAGACTTATGGCACTGCGGGTGAGGGCGACGACAACTTTGCCAGTGGAACGTTCTACTGGAGCTACCCGGCACATGGGAAAAACGTCAGCGCCTGCCAAATGTCGTACAAGCTGCAGGCTTTCACGCAAGCATGGCGGCAGAACACCATTGCCTATTACATTCTGGGGCCGAACAGCAACACGTTTGCCAGCCGTGCGGCTGCATACGCCGGCATTGCTGTTCCCACGCCACCGGCGGGTCTAACACCTGGCTGGGGTCAGTAAAAGGAGACCGTCATGATATGGAAATGCGCAGCGGTTCTGAGCGCCGTCTTGTCTCTGGCGATACCAGTCCGCTCGGAGCAGGCCAGTCCGGAAGCGGAGCGGGTCGCCCAGGCCCTTCATCAGCTCTTTGAAACCGTGAGCTACACCAGGACCGACTTCCTTGTGGATTACGAGAGGGCCCACAACACACGAACTGTTCTCTCGTCAGAAACCGACCACCGAACGTACGTCGACTCGGAGAGTTTCCTGATTATGCCCTTCCTCCAGTTATTCGCGGGCCTGCAGTCGCTTGGCCCCGAGTCGGCTATGCACTTCGAGAACGGGTTCGACGAAGTAGTGGGAGGCGCCGCGGCTTTCACTCCGCCTCAGGGTGTTGGCGTGGTTGACTACACCGCCTGCTATGTCGGCATCGGCAAGCCCGGAGGCGGCCGGGACATGGCCGCTACGGTCAGTACCGATGACCGCGTACTTCCTGCTGCCGGCGCCGGCAAGCCGATTCGTGTCAAGGCTCCGCAGAAGGGAATCATGCCGGGCACGGACCTGACCCAGTGGAGTTGGAGAGTCCCAATCGGTGAAGGTCATCCAGGAGCGATCAAGCAGTTCTTCGCAATGTACGTTGGAGATGACTTTCTGCTCTGCGACGACCCGATGCAAATGGCCGAGTTGATGAAACTGCTGACATCTAGTCCCTTTGCCATCACCGAAAGCAAATCTCCAGCTGTCCACATTCAGCCCAAAGCGGACCTGAGCACGCTCAGCAAGCATACCTACTGGTCCTACCGGACGCTGGACGCCCAGGACCAATCCGCGATCACTAAAAGCGTGAATATGCCGGCAAATACAACATCGATCGCTGTTTACGCCGATCCATCTGATCAGGGAGGAGATCCCAGGATAACCAGCGGAGACCGCACGGTTCCTCCACGCGCACTCAACGACTTCAGCTCACTCTTCACCGCCATTACAGCGTTAGGTTTTGGTGTCACGATGTGACACCAAGGCCTGTCTATGAAGGCCAGTGTGCCCTGCCTTCCTCAAGGCCATCACGACCGGAATCGCGCCTCTAGCCAGGCGTTCCGCTCGGCCTTGGGATACCACACGGGAAAGCCATAATAGGTCCTGCCATCACGCTCCAGGTCCATGAAACCATGTTCGTACAAATGAGATTCTGTTGGAGGCGGTGGGGTGTAGCGCATCTTGAGCACCACTTGCTCGTGTAGCCTGCCCAGCAGCTTCTGTTCTTCAGGTGTGAATTCTTGGTCGCGCATTCTGGCTCACTATTGAGTGCATGTAGCCGAAACAAATTGGAATCAGTAGTTCGTCGGACCCTTACAGTATCCCTGCGGGATTGGCCTTCATCCAAACTATGCAGGCATCGAGCATTTCCATGGGATCGTCTTTTGTGTTGGTCAGCCGATCGGGCAGACTGATCAACAGGAAGGGATGCTGCAGGTTTTTAGCAAGATTTTGAACTCGGACGCGGTATTGTGCCTCATCGTATTGCGAATAGCCACTGCTCTTCCTGACCTGCCCCGTTTTTCTCAGCCAGCCATAACCGGAGTTTCTCGGTTTAGGTTTGTGGGCGAGTATATCTCGCCGTCGTAGTCGGGGCTGTGGGGATGTGGAAAAGGCGCTTTGCTTTTCCCACCTCCCCCGCCCAGTGCGCGCC
>CBJOJD010000520.1:0-2513 GCA_966443485.1 uncultured bacterium
CGCCGAGTACTTCAGGGCGAACGTGCAATTCCCCTTCTTCGAACACTACTTGAAAGGGAAGAGCAGCGGCGCACAGCCCAAGGCAGTGGTTTTTGAAACCGGCGCAAACGCGTGGCACAGCTTCGATGTGTGGCCGCCCAAAGCGGCTGCTCCCAAGACGCTTTACTTTCACGCCGGAGGCAAGCTCAGCTTCGATCCTCCCGCGGAAGGCAAGAGTGTGGATGAGTACGTGAGCGATCCGAATCACCCCGTTCCGTTCGTGGGTTACACCACGGACACTGTGCCGCAGCGTTACATGGTGGACGACCAGCGCTTTGCCAGTTATCGTCCCGACGTGCTGGTGTACGAAACCGATCCGCTGCAGGAGGACGTCACCATTGCGGGACCGATCTCGCCGAAGCTGAAGGTTGCGAGCTCCGGGACAGATTCGGATTTCGTGGTGAAGCTCATCGATGTGTATCCCAACAAGTATCCCGACGCAGAAGACACGTCGCACGGGAACAAGCGCATTATGGATGCGCCGCCGCTGCACATGGGTGGCTACCAGGAGTTGCTGCGCGGCGAACCGTTCCGGGCGAAGTTTCGCAAGAGCTGGGAGAAGCCTGAGCCGCTTGTGCCCGGGCAGATGACGGAGCTGGATTTCACCATGCCCGACCTGTTCCACACCTTCCGCCGCGGTCACCGCATCATGGTGCAGGTCCAGAGTTCCTGGTTCCCGCTCACGGATCGCAATCCTCAGGTCTTTATGGAGATTCCCAACGCCAAGCCGGAAGACTTCAAGAAGGCCACGGAGCAGGTCTTCCATCAGAAGGACGCGGCCAGCGGCGTGGAAGTGCTGGTGCTGCCGGCGAAGTAGCTGCGCTTAGACGCGCGCTTCCGGCACTGCTCCGCCGCGGTGCAGGGCCGGAAGCATGCACACCATCACGAACAGAGCGGCAGGGACCACTGCCAGTCCGAAGCGCAGATTGCCGGTGGCTCCGGAGATGGAGCCGGTAAGCCAGGGCACGACGCCCCCGCCAAATCCGCAGATTGACAGCACCCAACGCGAGTCCGCAGTGTTGCTGGTGGCGGCGAAGAAGCGAGATAGCAGCAGAGGAAAGATTGGCCCCAGAGCTGCGCCCAGGATGAGCATCGCAGCGCTACGCACTCCGGCTAGGGGAACTCCGATCATGCACGCCGCTGCAATCAGCCCGGCGACAGCCGCGATTTGCAGCACGCGCATGGCATCAGCGCGCAACAAGACCAGCGACGAGAGCCCGCGCGAGGCCAGAAAGCCCCACCAATAGAGAGACGATGTTGCTGCGGCGATGGCGGCTCCAGTGCCTGCGGCGCGCATGGCGTAGGTCGCCAGCCAGGTGGCACTGGTGTTTTCAATGCCGACCTCGAGAAAAGCGAGAAAGGCGAAGAGCGCAATCAGCGAGACCTTGGAGATGCCGCGGCGCGGGCTCTCTGGCTGCCGGGCCTCCAGTGGCTCCTGCAACACCAGGCCGCAGCTGATTGCGCAAGCCAGGGCCACCGCGGCCAACACCAGGTAGGCTGCACGATAGCTGTGGGCGACGAGTACGCGAGCGGCCAGCAGGGGCGCCAGCAGCGCTCCGATGCTCCAGGTGAAGTTGAGCAGGGTGAGGGGAGCGGCGCTGCGTTCGGCGAATCGGCGCCCGGTATACATGCTGACCGCGGACATGGGCACGCCCACGGCGATTCCCAGCGCCAGGAAGAGCGGATGCAGCGCGCCGTGGGCCCAGGCTACTCCCAGGCAGGCCAGCGCCACGGCTAGAAACCCGGCGGTCATCAGCCGCGCGTATCGGCCCAGGCAGAGCAGAGCACCCACGGAGGTTCCGCAGTAATAGAGCGAGAGCAGCCCGCCGGACTGGCTGTAAATGAGATGGAAGGTAGATGTGAGCGACGGTAGCAGCGGGCCGCCAATGGAGTGAAGCACGCCGGTAAGAGCGAACCCGACGTGCAGCACTGCGAGGGTTTGGCTGTCTGAGCGGGAGGAACGGGAAGCCATGATCTAGCTGCGCTTACCCTTGATCCGCTTGGCGTTGGGCGGGCAGGTCGACTCCCGGATGACCAGCTCCGGGTGGATCGGCACCACGTCTGGAAAGCTGGCCTGGCCACGGATGCGCTGCAGCAGAATGCGCGCGGCCACCCGCCCCATTTCCGCCAGGGGTTGGCGAATGGTGGTGAGGCTGGGGTTGTGAAAGGCCGCTCCTTCGATGTCATCGAAGCCAACGACCGAGACGTCTTCAGGCACGCGCAGGCCATGGTTCATGAGGGCGCGTATGGAGCCGATGGCGGCCACGTCGTTGTAGGCCACCAGAGCGGTGAAGTCTGCTCCGCGGGTCAGTAGCTCGTTAGTGGGGCCAAAGCCCAGTTCCGGCGTAGAAACGCGCAGCTGCCGTTCGATGCAGTTTTCCGGGGCGACCACCAGTTTCAGATCGCGGGCCACAGCCATCACGCACGTCCAGCGGTCATCGGCATCGGAGCTGTGGCTGCCGCCGCGCATGAAG
>CBJOJD010000521.1:0-2485 GCA_966443485.1 uncultured bacterium
CCCTTGAGCGCTAAAGGTGCGAGGATCCAGAGCGCCAGCATCAGGGTGCCGGAGAAGATGGTGTAGGCAGTCACGGCGGGTGGGCTGTGGGTTTCCATGAGCTTCTTGCTGAGCAGGATCCAGGCGAGCGATGTGCACAGCGAGGCCACGACGAGCAGGTCGCCCATGAGGGATGGCTGGCCGTGTCCAGAGGAGCCGTGGGCTCCGCCGAGGACGATGAGGCAGGTGCCGGAGGAGGAGCCTGCTAATGCAGTCCACCCCACCCAGTCGAGCCGCTCTTCAGTAAAAATGGCGGCTGCGGCAGCCAGCAGAACCGGCAGCGTGCCCACCATGAGGGCAGCATGGCTGACGGTGGTGCGGGCGAGGCCGTGAAACTGCAACAGAAACTGGACGGGGATGCCGAAGAAGGCGGAGATGAGCAGCATGCGCATCTCGGGCCAGGTCATGCGGACGCGGTGCAGCAGAAGCACGGGAATCATGCCCAGGCAGGCAAAGGCGAAGCGATAGAGCACCATGTACTCAACGCTCATCTCGTTCAGGGCCAGCCGTCCGAAGTAGAAGCCTGTGCCCCAGATGGCTCCGGCCAGCGCACAGGCTCCGTATCCGAGCCACAGGACCCGACTGCTCTGCTGAACTCCAGTGTTCATCGCTTCTTTTACTGTCGCATACGGGTGGAAGGCGATTCAGCACTCGGCAACCGCGGGGCGTTTGCGAGACAATGGCTGGGTGACGAGGCTGCTTCTTCAGGCTGGTAAGAGAGGTCGAGCGAGCCTGGTGGTGGCAGTAGCGATCGTGACGCTCTGCGCACCTCCGTGCGCTCTCTCCCAACTGCGGGGAATGGCTCCTGGCCTGTCGTTCTCGAAGAAGGCTGCCGCTCCACCTGAGCCGCCGCCGATCCGCGCTACGCAAAAGCCCTCCATGTCGATTCCAGTGGAACCGCTGGGGTTTTCGTCCCCCGGGGTGTTTTATCTGGGAACGCGCAATGCCCTGGTCTCGCTGGATTTTCTGGATGAAGACCGGCTGCTGTTTACTTTTCGAGTTCCGGGGCTGATTCATCGGGATCCGCACGGGGGCAGTTCGGACGAGCGCAAGATTCGCGCAGTGCTGCTAAGGCTTCCACAGGGAGCAGTGGAGGCGGAGACGGTCTGGACGGTGCACGACCGGGCTCGTTACCTCTATGCGGTGGGAGACGGGAAGTTTCTCTTCCGGGATCTGGGTGACGTCAAGTTGGGCGACGCCTCGCTGGAGTTGAAGCCTTATCTGCGCTTCCCGGGGCCGATTGTCTCGATGCAGACGGACCCGTCCCATCAGTACCTGGTCGCGGAGTCGACTGAGCCGCAAGCGGCGACGGGCAATGCCGGGGAGGTGCCCAGCCCGCCGACGGCGGAGGCCAATGTGAGCAGCGATGAAAACGGACCGCAGCGGCCGGACATGGTTCTGCGCATTTTGCGGCGGGAAGACGGCAAGGTCATGCTGGTGAGCCGAATCCGCTTTGCGATCCAACTGCCGATCAACGATGACGGGTACCTGGAGGCCGAGCGCAGCACCGGGGAGGGGCGCTGGCTGGTGCGTTTGTCCCATTTTGCCGGGGGCAGCACCCCCTTAGGTACCGTGGAGTCGAACTGCACCCCTCTTTCGGAGTTTGTGTCCTCAAAAGTGTTCCTGTTGACCACCTGTAAGGGAGAAGGGGATCGGGAGCTGTTTGCCATGAGTACCAATGGGCACCGCATGTGGGAGATGGAGAACCCCTCGCAGTTCATCTGGCCACAGCTGGCGACCTCGGCGAATGGCCTTCGGCTGGCCCGGGAGACGTTGAAGATCTCTCATGGAATCAATGCTTCAGCGCCGTTGGGCACAGACGATATCAAGGGCCAGGACGTGCAGGTGGTGGATGTTGCCACGGGGAAACAGGTGTTGCGGGCGGACGCTTCGCCGATCTTCGACGTGGGCGGGAATGTGGCGATCTCGCCGTCGGGACGACGGGTAGCCATCCTGATGGAGGGGGGCATTCAGGTATTTGAATTGCCGGCTCCTCCCACTTTGCCCGCCAGTTCTGAAACGGAAGCTGGGCACTGAATCTAAACATCCCGGTGCCATATTCCGGAACAGCCGTTGTACACTGAGCCTCGGGAGCGTTCACTTGGCTTTGGCACTTCTGCGCTACACCGCTGCGGCGGTGACCGACCGCGGACGAAAGCGTCCCTCCAATGAGGATGCCTTCGGCTACTCCGTGGAACACGGGGTGTACATCGTCTGCGACGGCATGGGCGGAGCCGCGGCAGGTGAGATCGCCAGCTCGGTGGCGGTGGAAGAGGTTTTGCGTCTGCTTTCGGAGCGGAATCGCGAGCTTCCCGTGCCCCAAGTGGCGGAAGATGCGGTGTGCACGGCCAACCAGGCCATCTATTCGCGAGCACAGCGTAACTACAAGTTGAACGGGATGGGCACGACCCTGGTGGCTCTGGTTGTGGAAGAGAGCCGGGCGTGG
>CBJOJD010000522.1:0-2465 GCA_966443485.1 uncultured bacterium
GTGTTCTTCAATGGAGTTCTGGTGCAAGATCACTTCCAGCTGCAAGGACAGACGCTGTACATCGGCAAGCCCTTCTACAAGGCCTATGATCGTGCGCCCATCAAGCTACAGGCTCACGGCGATCCCAGCGCGCCCATCAGCTTCAGAAACATCTGGGTGCGCGAGATCGAGTAAAAGCACCAGGACCGGCGAGCCAGCCCACCCCTTTGGGCCTGTATCATGAAAGACAAATGCGCTCCCGGTCCTTCGCAGTATGTTGTGCAGTAGCCGCGTTGGCTGCCAGCCTGTTTTCTCTCGGCTGCCGGTCCCTTCCGCCATCGAAACCCCCGTCAGAGTGGACTCCGGAAGAGGCGCGCGGCGCCCAGGTATTTCAGGCCAAGTGCGCTCGCTGTCACTACCCCACCACCACGCAAGGTCTGCACGGACCAGGCCTCCAGGCCATCACCAAAGTCAAGGCCATGCCTTCCGGAGCTCCGCCCACTGACGAGCGTCTAGTCTCGGTCATCCTGCATGGACGCAACATGATGCCCGCTACAGACCTCGATGACGCTCAATTGCACGATCTGCTGGCCTATTTGCACACGCTATGACGACCGAAGGAAAGACTCCACAACATCGCACGATGCCTCTGCCGGGCATGGCCGCGATCGCCTTCTATCTGCTGTTGATTGCGGGAGTGATCGTCCTGGGCGTGGTGGGCGGCGGACATTACCCCACCATGTATCTGCTGTTCTCCGCGGTCTTCATCGCCGCCAGCGCTGGACTCATTGCCCAGTTCCGGTGGGCTTGGGCGCTGAGTCTGGCGGCGGTGTTTCTGCTGTCCAGCTACAACCTCTGGCTCTTCACAGCACAGCACCAGATCCCGGCGCTGGCTCAGGGACTGCTGAACCTTCTGTTCTTCCTCTACCTGATTCGTACCGAAGTGCGCGCCAAGCTCCGCTAGAAGCACGTAAGCTTCTCAGGGCTCCAGCGGAGGCCGGCTCGAAGCTGCGGGAAGCGGCTCTACTGTCCGCGGCGATCTGCGGAACGGAGCCACAATCGCAGCGAAAAAGGCAATCACCAGAAGCACCAGCCCAATCAGCGTACACGGCACTCCCAAAAGCACCGGAACGCCAGTCGTTGTGATGTCCATGCTGAACTTCGTGTTCGAGATGGGCAGGCCGAAGGCGATGCCCGTGTTCCCGTGGCAGTATCCGAACAAGCCCCACAAGCCAGCCCCCAGAAACAGCACAGCTCCTATCAACAGGCGATCTGCTCTCATGCTTCTTCCCTCTCTTCGCAGGTGCAATGCGGAGGTCCAATTCTAGCACCGGGTGCACGCCGGCAGTGTTCAACGGCAAAGTTCCTTCAACTTGGAGAAGGGCTTCGGCGACACCGCCGGATAGGGCAGATGCCGCGAGTCCATGAACTGGTCAGGAAGCGTGCCGCCATACTTAAGCCCCGCATCGGGGTCCTGGGCATAGGCGGCATCTTTCTCCACCTCCGGCAAGCTTGCTAACCGAAACCCCTGCTCCCGGAGCAGTTTCGGCAGTTCCGGCAGCATGAGCGAAGTAAAAGCAGTCTCGTGCAGCAGCATCACGTTGGGAATCTCGTGCCCAAAGGCAATCTGCTCTTCCTGCCGTCCCAATCGGATGTAGGCCGCTGCGGTTTCCAGATAGCTCTGCCGCAGCCAATCGATCGCAGCCGCATCCTTTTTGGCGACACAGCGGGCGTACGGATCATTCCACGCGTAGTCTTCAAAATCCAACGTGACCTGAGCGATGCGGTACCCGTGCTCATGAAGGTAAGCGCGCACCGCGCGACGCTTTTCTATAGTGTCGCCCTCCCACAGAAACGGGTAGCGGAACCAATGCCAGTCGCCGCCGCGGGCATACTCAGCGAGACCAGGCTCGTTCTGTGCGATCTGCGCCTCAAAGGCTTCTGCCGTATTCCCAGTGAGTGGCAGATGCGCCCAGGTGTGGCTGCCGATATTCATCCCTGCAGCTACCCAGGCGTGTAGAGCCTGCTGCGCGTCGGGATTCGCTTCGAGCTTGATCGCGTTCACAAATCCGTACGTGCCCTTCAAGTGATTGGCATTCAGCTCGGAGGCGAGCCTGCGTGCAATCGCGGTGCGGCTCTCGCGGGGAGGCAGATCGGCTGCCGCAGGAAGATCGTCGAAGGTCAACGCAATCACCGGGTGAGCATCGAGCGGGGCCAGCTCCGCGGACGATCGGGTGTGAGCCGCGGGATCGGCATCATGCGATGACTGAGCAGATAACACACCCGCCATTGCCAACCCGAGCACCACCAGCAAAAGACGCATCATGCAGCCAGCATATCGTCTGCCAGGCCCTTCGCCGGGACGCCCTGTTCTCTTCCCTTCCCCTCTGCATATTAGCCTTCCTTCGGGACCAACAAAAACAAGGGAGAAGACCTTGCAACTTTCCTTGCATCGTTTTGCCGCAATCACCATCGTCCTGGGATGG
>CBJOJD010000523.1:0-2450 GCA_966443485.1 uncultured bacterium
CGCCGTAGTTGGCGGCATCGTCTTCCTTGTCGCTGAAGAAGGGCGGCTGAAAGTAGCCCGCTGGAAAATTCACGTTGTTTTGCTGTGGATCGTAGTAGGCATTCACCGTGGGCGGCGACATCAGCCACTCGGCCTTGTCCACCGGCTTGCCGATCTTGGCGATCTCGCGATCGAAGTCAAAGGCGCGCACCCGCTCCTGATTGCCGAGCACGTCGCCGCGCACGATCTCGAGTTTGGAGTAGTCGCGCCATTTGTCGGGATAGCCAATCTTATTCATCACGGCATGGAGTTTCTCTTTGGCCTTGGCCTTGGTCTCGGGGCTCATCCACTCCAGATCATCGATGTCCTTGCCCATCGCATCTTCAATCGCGGTGGTCATGCTGAGAGCACGCGTCTTGGCGTCGGGAGGGAAGTACTTGGCGACATAGGCCTGGCCGAGGGCTTCGCCCATCTCGCGATCCACGCGGCTGGTGCAGCGTTTCCAGCGTTCCTGCTGCTTTTCGGCGCCGTTCAGAATATGCGAATAGAAATGCCAGCTTTCCTCATCGAAGGCGTCGGGCAGGCTGGTGCCCGCAAAGGCGTGCAGCAGGTGCCAGCGCAGGTAGGTCTTGATCTGATCGAGCGGCGTGTCTCCCAGCAGCGCATTGAATTCAGCGAAAAACTTGGGCTCGGTAGCGTTCATCTTGCCCGAGGCAGGCACATGCGCGGCGGCATCGTAATCCGCCAGGTGGAAGTGGGAGAGCTCCTTGCCGAAGCTTGCAATGTCGGTGGGGTGGTTCAGGTTTTGCGGATCGCGCTGCTCCGTGACGGTCAGCGAAGCTTTGGCAAGCCGCGTCTCCAGGGCCAAGACTGTCTCCGCATCCTTGATTGCTTGAGCCTCTGGTTCGCCTGCCAAAGTGAAAATCTTGTGAACATGCGCGACATACTGATGGCGCTGTTCCGCGGATTTGGCGTCCGTGCGAGTGTAATAGTCGCGCTCCGGCAAGCCCAGACCGCTGGCGTAATAGAAGCTGATGACCTGGCTGGCATCGGCGAAGTCCTGGTTGGAGCTCATGCCGAAGAACGCGCCGACGCCAATACGGTGCAGGTGGCCCAGCAGAGATGGCAGCTCGTCTTTGGATTTGAGAGCCGCGATGCGATCCAGTTCCGGCTGGAGGGGAGCGAGACCTTTCTTGTCGATCTCCGCAGTGTCCATGCAGCTGGCGTATTCGTCGCCAATCTTTTGCTCGTTAGGGCTGCGTGAGGCGGCTGGAGCCGCGGCGGCAGTGTCCAAAATCTCTCGCAGGTGCAGGCGGTTCAGCTCGTAAAGCTCAGTGAACCGGCCGTAGGAGGTCTGGTCGGCGGGGAGCGGACTCTTCTTGAACCATCCGTTGCAGCTGAAACGATAGAAGTTCTCGCAGGGGTCCACCGACTTGTCGATCAGGCTGGCATCGAAGACGCGCAGATCGGTACTTGAGCCGTGCTGTGTCGTCTGGGAAAAGATCGGTACAGCCAAAAGGGCCGGAAGCACTGCCAGTCTGCGGAGGGAGGGCGAAAGAAAAAGCATGCCGCCACTCTAGCAGATGGGCCGCGCGCGCCCGCTTAGAATGGGATGAGTAGGAAAATTCCTCAGGAGATCACTCGAGTGGCGCAACGCACCTTCAGCATCATCAAGCCCGACGCGGTTCGCAAGGGATACACCGGGGCCATCCTCGCCGAGATTGAAAAGGCCGGCTTCAAGATTGTGGCTATCAAGAAGCTATCCATCTCGAAGGAGCAGGCCAAGGGCTTCTATTACGTGCACAAGGAGCGGCCCTTCTTCGACTCGCTGACTGCGTTCATGTCCTCTGGCTCGCTGGTCATGATGGTCCTGGAGAAGGACAATGCCATCGCCGACCTGCGCACCCTGATGGGAGCAACGAACCCCGCCAATGCGGCGGAAGGCACGATCCGCAAGAAGTTTGCCGGCTCCATCGAGGAGAATGCCATCCACGGCTCCGATGCCGAGGATACCGCGGCCTTTGAGATCGGCTACTGGTTCGCCGGCTACGAATTGGTCTGATTCCACCTCTCAGCACGCCCAGGTCTCACCTCCGAGACCTGGGACGGGGCTGCCATCCAGTGTTTTTCTCCTCGGCTGACTGCCTGCCCGCCGCTCAGGCGAACAGTTCATCGATCTTCTTCCGCAGCGCCGCCACCTCTCCCCGCAGTTCCTCCACCGTGGCCTCCAGCTGTGCGATCCTCTGCATACCGTCGTCGCCGACTGCGCCGCCCGCGGATTCAGGGGCAGTCTGGGCGGGTCCGCTTTCCACGGGGCCTGAGAGTAGATGCGCATAGCGCGATTCCTTCGTTCCCGGCTGGCGAGGAAGAATCGCCACCAACGGGGGCTCCCGCTCCATCAGCTTCTGCAGGCCCACTGTCACGTCGGAAAGCTCCTAGAAGCGGTACATGCGCTCGGTGCGGCCGCGCAG
>CBJOJD010000524.1:0-2392 GCA_966443485.1 uncultured bacterium
TGCTACTCGCCAGACCTCATCGGCCTACGCTGAGAAATGATTAAGAACCGAAGTAACGGAGGCAGATGGCGCGGGTCTAGATTACGAGCCGCACAAGCGAACTCGGCATAGCGCGTTGTGCGCTGCGGGGAATCGCCCAGCGGCTATACTGACCATTGGACCTTTCGCACCCACTAGACAAAGGAATCAGCGTGTTCGAATCGGATTTTGAGCGCAATCTCTTCGACTTGCGCAAGCAGAAGCTGCAGGACATTGAAAAGCTGGGCCAAGCCGCCTATCCCAACCAGTTTGCCTTTACCCACACGGTCTCGGAGATCCGGGAGAAGTGGGGTGAGACGGCGGCGGAAGAGCTTGAGGCCAATCGCACCACCGTGGCGATTGCAGGCCGCATCATGGCCATCCGGGCGCAGGGCAAGGCGGGATTCGCGACGCTGCAGCAGGGCGGCCAGCGCCTGCAGATCTACGTCCGGCTGGATGCGGTGGGCGAACAGGGCTTCGCGCTCTACAAGCTGCTCGATCTGGGCGATCATATCGGGGTCTCCGGCTACCTGTTTCGCACCCGTACGGGCGAGTTGACGATTCATGTCGAGAGCCTCACGTTCCTGGCCAAGGCCATGCTGGCGCTTCCGGAGAAGTACCACGGGCTGGCCGATGTGGAGCTGCGCTACCGGCAGCGTTATGTCGATCTCTTCGCCAATCTCGACAGCCGCGAAGTGTTTGTGAAGCGGGCCAAGGTGCTGCGCGCGCTGCGCAAGTTCTTTGACGAGCGCGGCTACCTGGAAGTGGAGACGCCGATGATGCAGCAGATCGCCGGCGGGGCGGCGGCGCGGCCGTTTATCACCCACCACAACACGCTGGATATGGACCTCTACCTGCGCATTGCGCCGGAGCTTTATCTCAAGCGGCTGGTGGTGGGCGGCATCGACCGGGTTTACGAGATCAACCGCAACTTCCGCAATGAGGGCATCAGCACCCAGCACAATCCCGAGTTCACCATGCTGGAGTTCTATCAGGCGTACGCGAATTACCACGACCTGATGAACCTGACGGAAGAGCTGGTGAAGTATGTGGCGTTGGAAGTGAACGGCACGACGCTGACCACGTTCAACGATGTCGAGATTGATTTGGGCAAGTGGCAGCGACTGACCATGCGCGAAGCCATCATCAAGTGGTGGCCGGCGAATGGTGGCGCCGCGCCCTCCAACGAGACCTTTGCTTCACGGGAGTTGTTCGAGGGCACGCTTCGTGAGGCGACCAAGACCTCGTCGGATCACAAGCTGGAATATCGGACTGCGAATCTGTTCACGAGTGTGGCCGATCACCTCAAGGCGGGCGGTGCGCTTGGAAAGGCGATCGCCGAGGTCTTTGAAGGATTAGCCGAGGAGCATCTCATTCAGCCGACCATCATCTACGAGTTTCCCACCGATGTCTCGCCACTCTCCAAGCAGAAGCCGGACGAGCCCGACTGGGTGGAGCGTTTCGAGTTCTACATCGGCGGCTTCGAAGTGGGTAATGCCTTTAGCGAGTTGAACGATCCGGTGGAGCAGCACAAGCGGTTCGAGCAGCAGCTCTCGGAGCGCGCTCACGGCGATGAAGAGGCCCATCAGATGGACGAGGACTACGTGCGCGCCCTGGCTTATGGTTTGCCGCCCACGGGTGGCGAGGGCATCGGTATCGACCGCCTGACCATGCTGCTGACGGGCTCGAAATCGATTCGCGACGTGATTCTCTTCCCGCTCATGCGCAACCGGGAGCAGGGAACAGAGAACAAGGATCAGCAGGCAGAATCAAGCAATCAGGGATAGAGGGTTGGGCTGGGTTTGGTTTGGATCGCGCGGGATGTCGTGATGCAAGACCATCCTGAGCGGTTCGGGAGCCAAGGAATCTGTGAAGAGCTTCAGGTGATCTGATTCCAGGATACAAAAATCAGGGGAATTGATCGGCAAAATTGGCGGAAGAATTTTGCGAGTGGAATCAACGACTTGCGAAAAATCTTCCGGCCTGGGGGCTTGACAAGATTTTGGGGTCAAAAAAGCCCAGGTCTCCAGAACGATCGCAGGTCTCCAACGGCGGGAGATCTCTATCCCACGAACAAAGACCCGTTCGTGGGGACCCCGGATCCGGGGCACCCGTATCGCGCGAGGGCATGGTTTCCGGATGGACCTGGTCTCCCGCTCAAGCTCTGCTTGAACGGGGCACATCTTGACGATCTGGGAACTGAGAACTGCGATCTGTGAACTAAGAACCGCGAACTAGGAACTTCGAACTCGCAAATGGGAGCTGTAGTTGAACATTCTTTTTGTCGGCGACATCTTCGGCAGTGCGGGGCGCAAGATTGTGCGCGAGCATATCGGGCACGTTTGTGAGGCGAACTCCGTGGAGCTGGTGGTCA
>CBJOJD010000525.1:0-2381 GCA_966443485.1 uncultured bacterium
CTGTGAGTTCTTCTGCTGGATCAATCACATCGACAAGATAGTTCCCGCTCGATGCAATCCGCTCCGCGGCCCACTTCACTACGTGCTCGCAAAAACGCCCAGGACGAGTGCTCCCGTAGATCACGGCAATCTTGATTTCTTCACCCATTCGTCTCTCTTCCTTTGCAAGAAATGACATCCACTAGAGATAGCGTAGGACCTCAAGTAAACTTGAGGTCAAGAGGGAAAATGAAAAAGGAGAACCCAGGACACATCTCTCTCGAACTGACGGTGGGCCAAGTTGCAGAGCGCAGTGGGGTGGCGGTTTCTACCCTGCACTATTACGAAGCGGAAGGATTGATCAGCAGTTGGCGCAATCAGGGTAATCAGCGACGATATGCGCGTGAAGTGCTTCGCCGGGTAGCTGTCATCAAAGTTGCGCAACGATCAGGGATTCCGCTGGCCTCTATACGGCAAGCACTGCAGGCGCTGCCCGACGGACGCACGCCAACCGGCCAGGATTGGAAAAGGCTTTCGGCGGGGTGGAAGGCGGATCTGGACGAGCGCATCACACGTCTCATCCGGCTCCGCGATCAGCTCGATAGCTGCATTGGCTGTGGCTGCCTCTCGCTTGAGACATGCCCACTTCGGAATCCGTGGGATGAGCTTTCGCAGCTCGGTCCCGGCCCGCAGCTGCTTGACCCCGAGGGCAGCAAAGAGGCAGCGCCCTGCATCACTTCGCCGCGCTCTTGTCCAAGCGGTGATGCCCCATCGGAGTGATGAATTCCGGACCCGTAACGTTCTGCTGCGAGTCGACGAGGAACGACAGCTCCTGGGGACCATCGAGGACGAAGAAGTGCGTTGGCGACTCCGCATAGAGCTGAACAGCAGGGGATCCAGAGGGAATCTCCGCGGTCAGATGATCTCCCACGAAGCTGACTTTGATGTAAGCGTAGGTTCCGGCACAGGCACGCAGGACGGAGACCGGAACCGTGACGGCCGAGCGCTCGATCGGCTTGAAATCGGGGAAGCCGTACACGGTTGCTGCGCTGCGAATGATCTCCTCGGCGAGAGCTCCACCTCCACCGCCGCTCGTCATCACCACAATTCCGCCACCATGCAGATACTCCACCATGTCGTCCTGGAAAAAAGCTGAGCCCTCGTGACGGATGTATGGATTCTCGGGAGTGCCGCCCACTTCGGGGCCCAGCCCATAGCGTCGGGAGGCGGTAATGTCCTTATTGGGAGAAGCCATCCTGCGCATGGTTTGCCGATGAAGAACCTTGTGCGATTTGCCTTGGTACTCGCGCTGCATTTCGAGGAGAAGTTTGGCCAAATCGGTTGGCGTGGACCAGAGTCCACCAGCGGCGAGGTTCGGTTCCACGAACTTTGATGGAGGCACGGACCACTTCCCGTCCGCACCATAGGCGGTCGCGGCACCCGGCAGCCATTCCTGCGAAAGCGGGACCTTGAAGGTGCTGTGCTTCATTCCAATCGGATCGAGGACAGCGTGCTTCATGTAGGTGGCGAAAGGCTCTCCGCTCACATCCTCAATGAGCAGCGAGAGCACAAGATACCCGCCGTTGGAGTATGCGAATTTTGTTCCGGGCACAGCTTCCACGCGTATGGGCGGCGTTCTCGCGGGCTGCTCACCTTGCGCAATCTGAACGAGGGTAGGAAGCGGCGAACTGGGGTCGTAAATTTCGCCGTTATGTGTTCCGACTCCCGAGGTGTGATTGAGAAGCTCACGAACGGTCACTTGCCGCTCGGCAGTGAACTGATTGTCGGGGACTTTCCACCTTTTCAGGTAATTGTTGACGTTCGCATCCAGATCAACCTTGCCTTGCTCAACGAGCTTGAGCACGCCGAGAGCGGTAACCACCTTCGATATGGAAGCTGCCCCAAACAGCGTGTCTGTGGAGACGGGTGGGCCCCCCAGCGATCGAACCCCGTATGCCCGCGCCCAATCGATTGCGCCATTTCGGATGGCGGCGATACTAACCGCGGGAACGGAGAGAGCCGCCATCTGCGCGTGCAGGTCCAGGTCGGTGCCGTTGCCATTTTGCAACACAACATATCTGGAGAGATGATTCTGCACGGCCAAGGCACGCGATGCTCCTGGAGAAATCGCCTGTGCTACCACAGAGCTGGCCATCAGAGCGCAGAGGCAAGCGAATAGCCATGTACGCAACTCGTACTTGCAGATAGCGGAGCTCCGCTGAACCGCGCGGCCTTCGCGCTCTACCCTCATGCGACCGTACACGCAAGATCCGAGAGTCATGGCCCTGCTCCTACCGAGATTCCCACTATGTAGCATTCTGCATTATGGCCGAAGATTGTCAACTGATAGCCTGCCTCTCCCGCCCTGCACGCCACTCCGGCGGCCATAGCTGAATTCTGAA
>CBJOJD010000526.1:0-2208 GCA_966443485.1 uncultured bacterium
TGGCTGCTGGGATTCTGGTTTCATGTGGGCTGCAGCCGCATGCATCTGGTGCTGGTGAGTGCCGCTGTCGTGCTGGTAGTCAACTTGCTAAGCTACCGCCGATCTGTTGCCTGAGGCAGTCAAGAATTCACGTTCAGGATTCGTCAAACGGAAGTTACATCACGCGGAATGCGTCCTTTGTGGCGCGGCCCGCGGGTATAGGAGAGGTAATACGAATTCGGCAATCCGGTAAAGCACCCGGAGATCGTGCGTACCTGGTCGGGGCCAACCGCAAGATACGGAAGATCCGAGGCAAGCACCAACGCTCGACAGAGCGTGCGCTGTCATCGAATCTCCCGCATAACCGTCGTGTTCTAGGAGGAACAAATGTCACGACTTAATGAGAGCCGTGTCTTGAAACATCCCGGGTCTACGAGTGAAGCCGCAATGATTGAGAGCAAGATCAGTATTTCTGACAACAATCGTCGCAAGCTGGTCGAACTCTTGAACGCGCGACTGGCAGACACGATCGACATGCAAACGCAGACGAAGTTCGCGCACTGGAATGTCAAGGGCGAGAATTTCTACCAGCTCCATTTGCTGTTCGACACAATCGCGGAGCACATGGAAGATGCCGTAGATCTTATCGCGGAACGGATTACCGCCCTGGGCGGCCGGGCAAATGGCACGGCACGACAAGTCGCGTCAGCCTCAAGCCTGAAAGAGTACGACCTCGACATCGTAGCCGGCATGGATCATGTCCGCACTCTCCTGGATCGCCTTGCCGCCGTGGCGAATGCATCCCGGGGAGCCATCAACGAGTCGGAGGAGCTCGAGGATCGCGCCACCTCGGATTTGTTCACTGAAGTTGTCCGGACTGCAGACAAAGATCTTTACTTTTTGGAGTCGCATCTGCACAGCTAGTCAGTCGCATATCAAATCTCAAGAGGGGAGGATATCAGGATGGGCGCAGGGTGGCGGCTGTGGCTGGGTCTGGCATTGGAGGTGTTGGGGATTCTGGTTGCTGTTTTCAGCATCGGCACCGGCATAATGCTGGTGGGCCTGGCATTGGGAGTGTTAACCGTAATCGTTGGCCTGATCCAGGTTTCGTTCTGGTCCAGGGTTCGCCGCGTGTGGTTGTGACAGACGCAGACTTTTCTTCCCGACAGCTTTCAGAGTGCGATCACCCCGCAGTAGAGGATTAGGATGTGCCACGCTGCTGCTGTTCTAGGCGCTTTCTTTCAAGGGCTTGCCTGAGTGCACGCCCTTTTAGCCGCATTTTGATCCTCTCTCTGCGTCTTCGATTCTCCCTTGCCTTATCGCCATTGAGCAACGACATGTCGCCTCCTCTGTTGATGACCTCCGACTCCTCACCCTGGACGTGGAAACAGGTCGCGGAGGGCGCCCCGCCTTTCATCACGCACGAACTCTGATTTCCAGGTTAACTTCCAACTAGTATCTTTCTGCCCAAGCGGAGAGGCCTGCTCCGTATGTTCAGTCCAGGTCTCCACCCGATCAGGCGGGGCTCCTTTCTTCGGCTCCTCAACCCGGCCAACATAGCAACGGTTGCTGCTCACCCAGCCATTTGGGGTTAGATGATGCTCCTGCTCATAGGCCACCATCACATCTCCTAATATCCTGATCGTTTAATTGCCACTACAAGGTGCGGTACGGAGTCGAGGTTGGGCGACTTGCACAACCTACGCTTATTGCGGTGTCGTTGTGGGCCCGTTCGGGAGGCCGCCAGATTCGATGGGCGTGAGCCGAGAGCGATCGCAGTAGCCGTAGCCGCTAAGGCAAGCCTTGTAGTTGCGCTGGTGCTCTGCCACTGCCACCCTGGCCGCTTCGGATTCGGTGAGCTTGGAGTAGTTGCAGACATCTGTGCCCCTGCTACACTCGGCGAAATTGTTCTGCTGATCGGCAGCAACTATCGCCTTCGTTTCCTGCTGAGTCAGCTTGGAATAGTCGCAGGTTTCAACCCTCTGGTTACAATCGGAGAGATTGCGTTGGCGCTCAGCAATCGCGACAGCTCTTGCCTCTGCCTTGGTTAGCTTTGCCGGGTCGCAGGTTCCAAAACCTTCGGTACAATTGGAAAGGTTGCGCTGGCGCTCAGCGTTGGCCGCTGCGCTCGCTTCATGGCGGCTGAGCTTGGATGGATCGCAGGTTCCAGAACCATCGGTGCAATTCGAAGCATTGCGGTCGTGTTCAGCAGCGGCCACGTCTTTTGCT
>CBJOJD010000527.1:0-2063 GCA_966443485.1 uncultured bacterium
GTAGCAGCGTTCGCCCCTGCGCGCCGGGTGATCTACAAACCCAGCTCCGCCAACACGGATACGGCCCTTTGCCGGGTAACGCCGCTCAACAGGAATCCCTTGGAACGGGACAGGTCTCCGGAGATCAACACGACAGCAGATTTTGGAACGCCGAAGAGTTTGGCCAGGTAGGCGATCAGCGCCTCATTGGCGCGGCCTTCAATGGGCGGAGCCTGGACGGCGATCTTCAACTGCGCGGCATTGCCGTCTCCGTAGATGCCAGCGACCGCGGTACGCCTGGCGCCGGGCTGCGCTCGCACGGTAAGCACAACACCTTGAGGGGTTTCGCGGATCCAGGTATGTTCGGCAGCTGCCAATCGGTTTCTCCCCGAAGACAGAGTATCGCAGCTCGTTCTCGGCATTGGCGGCCCATCCGCCCTGGGGCTCAGCCCAGGCTTCCCCTGCAGCGATACACTATCTAGGTCTACTGGTCATGAGAGGTCCCGCAATGCAATCGGCAATGAACACACGCCCCCGCGGTGGAACAATCTTCGGCTTCCCGTTGCAGGGATTTGGGCTGTTTTCCGGCCTGCTATTGTCGTTTGCTTCCGCACTGTTTGCTTTTTGTGTGACCACCTGCGCGGCGATCTTTGGCCTGTTGATCTGGAACATCGTTGGTCATCACAGCGTGGACTTCGCCATCAGCTATCGCGATATTGGCACGCCTGCCGGGCTGATTGTGCTGGCGCTGGCGTTGCCGTTCTTCGGGACCCTGTGGGTCCGGGCCAAACTGCACAGGTAAGAGAGTTCATGCCGATCCACGCAATCTCACCGGAGGCGTTGCACGACGCCCTCAAAGGCACACAGGAAGGCGAGACCCAACTGGGCGCATGGTGCGCGCAGCTGGAGGCCGGCGGCGTACTCTTCTTTCCCACAACGCCGGTTCCGATCCCGGCAGATGACCTGATCTTTCTGCTGGGGCAACAGCAAACCGGGAGCCGCGTTCACAAGAACATCGCCTACAAGCCGGTTCGAGACGAACTGAGCGGCTATGACGCGAAGAGTTCACCGGCCGCGGAGATCGAACAGCTTCACGGCATTATGCGGCGCTACTCGGCCAGCGTGGCCGGCTTTCTGGCACGGTTTTTGGCGCCCTACCGCGAACAATGGGTGTTGGATTATGCGAGCTACCGTCCGCTGGAAGAGCAGGGCCGGGATTTAACCCTGCGCAAGCGCAACGATCTGCTGCACACCGACGCCTTTCCGACGCGGCCCACCCGCGGACGCCGCATCTTGCGCTTCTTTCACAATATCCACCCCACCCGCACCCGCGACTGGGTGATCGGCCAGCCATTCGAGAAGGTGGTGGGCCAGTTCACTCCTGCGAAGATCCCCATGCCGAAGCCGGAAGGCGGGGCCGCGCACGCCATCAAGTCGCTGGCGCAGGCTACAGGTCTGGCGCAGCTCGTGCCGCAATGGAAGCGCACGCCTTACGACGAGTTCATGATGCGTCTGCACAACACCATGAAAGAGGATGCGGCATTTCAGCAGACCTGCGCCAAGGAGGAGTTTCACTTCCCTGCCGGTTCGAGCTGGATGGTCTACACCGAAACGGTGCCGCACGCCGTGCTCGCTGGGCAGTACGCGCTGGAGCAGACGTTTTTGGTGGATCCGAATGTGATGGTGAGCGCTGGCTCGGCGCCGGTGCGGGTACTGGAGAAACTGGCGGGAGCAAAGCTGGTTTAGCGGCTGGGAAAGGCACCCGCGGCCGGAGGCTACGGAGGGCGGGTGCACGGGAGAAAGCCGATGCGCAAATTCCCTGCGCTGCGCCGGCTGGGCATTCCAGCTTCTTACTTGGCCTTCTTGGCGAGGGAGATGCTGTAGCTGACGACGTCCTTGATTTGGGCGTCCGTGAGCTTGTCTTTGAAGGCGGGCATCTTGCCCTGGCCGTTCTTGGTGGTGTTGACCATGGCGGCTTCAGAGAGCTTGAGCACCTCGGGATCGGAGAACGGCTTGACCTTCATGGCCTTTCCAGCGGGAGTGTCTCCCATGCCGGTGGCGCTGTGGCACATCTGGCATTTGGC
>CBJOJD010000528.1:0-2044 GCA_966443485.1 uncultured bacterium
GCAGGTACAGCCAGACCCAGCAACAGAAGACAGCACGGCTTAGTCTTGCGGTGCGATAGCGAGTCAATGGGTCATCCGGTAGAAAGGCAATCCCTTCTGCTCTATGGTTTGAAGCAGTACACCGGTTCCGTGATGGTAAGGGGGGTGTCAGCAGCGTATCGGCACGGAGCTCTGAGGTCGTAACCGGGCGTTTTGTGAGCAGAACGATGGGTGCATCAAGCAGGTTCGCGCGCCTCTATACCGCAATGCGGTATATTCACCAATCTGTTACCTGTTTAGCCAGTCGAAGTGTAAGATAAAGATACCCTTATTCATCTGACTCCGGGAATGGCCTCCAGCCAGAGTGGAGTACACGCTGAGCTTCGTTCACCACGAAACCTCCCGCGACGTGCTCTTCCATCGGCAAGCCCACTCGGAGACCGCTTCCCTGATGTAAGCGGTGCCGCTTGCGACACAGGTGGATGGGTGTAAGTGTCTTCGAGGCGGAACTCTCCCTGAGGTGTGAATTTTTGCGCTGCGCGTCGCGTTGCGGCCTGGTGAGGTCTGCCTCCTTCAGATGTGCAACAAGAAATAGCTTCTTCAAATTTGCAATTAAAAATCCCAGGTTGAGGCTTCCGACACAGATCATGCGAAACGATAAACAGCAGAAGCTGTCCAGTTCTACACTCCTCAAGCTTCTAACGGAGACTTTCAGATCCGCTCACAGCCGCTGGAGAACTCCCTCTGGGATCGGATCGCTCCTTACCATCTTCGCAATCCTAATGTGCGGCAACATGGTTGTTGCGCAAATCGTGGCTGAGCCGTCTCCGGCTTTTTCCCCGGCCGGGGGAACCTACTATCAACCGCAGTCGGTGACCATTTCTGATACGGACGCTTCTGCGGTTATCTACTACACCACGGATGGATCGACACCAACCGTATCATCCCCCGTCTACACTGGGCCAATTACGGTACCCTCCAGCGCAACAGTTCGAGCCATTGCGGTTTCGAGCACGGGCACGGTGAGCTCGGTTGTCTCCGTTTCATACAAGATTCAAGCAGCGACGGTGTACATCACGCCGCGCGGGGCTACCTACCTCACCCCACAGACCGTAGCAATGTCCGATCGTACGGCTGGGGCGACCATCTACTACACGACTGACGGTTCCATCCCAACGACTTCTTCGAATCTCTACACCGGCTCATTCACCGTTGCAACCAACGAGAAGGTTACGGCGATCGCCGTCGCGCCCGGATATGCCAACAGCTATCCAGCTACTGCAACCTACGTCATTACGCCCCCGGCTGCGGCGCCGACATTCTCTCCCGTGCAAGGAACCTATGTAAAGGCCCAAAGCGTCACCCTGAGCTGCACGACTTCGGGAGCGGTAATCTACTACACGACGGACGGCTCGACGCCGACAACAAGCTCCGCGGTCTACTCCGCTCCCCTCACAGTCAGCGCGAATGAAACGATTACTGCGATGGCCCTGGCCAGCGGGGGATCTCCCAGTCCCACCGCGTCTGCCAATTATGTGATTAGTGGTCCCGCCGCAACGCCGACGTTTTCCCCGATTGCAGGCAAGTACACATCCGTGCAGAGTGTCTCCATTCTCGATGCCACTCCGAACGCCGCGATCTACTACACGACCGACGGAACAGTTCCGACCACTTCGTCCCCGCTCTACACAGGGCCGATCACCGTCGGAGCAACAGAAACCATCCAGGCCATTGCCTTGGCTCGTGGAGGAACGCCAAGTCCAGTGGGAAAGGCCGGCTACACGATCACGCTGCCTACCGCCACTCCTGTAATCTCACCGGCGGGGGGTACATACAACCAACTGCAGACGGTTACGATTGCGGATCCCATGCCGAACGCCGTCATCTACTACACGGTCAACGGCAAGTATCCGAACTCCACCTCCTCGGTTTACACAGGTCAGCCAATCACAGCTACCACCAACACAGTCGTGAAAGCTATTGCTATCGCTCCTAACTATTCGGCCAGCACCGGGGCTCAGACAACCTATGTCATCGCGGCACCTCCGCCGGTCATCACGCCTGC
>CBJOJD010000529.1:0-2023 GCA_966443485.1 uncultured bacterium
GGCTGGCAGCCAACGCGGCTACTGCACAACATACTGCGAAGGACCGGGAGCGCATGTGTCTTTCATGATACAAGCCCAAAGGGGGCGGGCTGGCTCGCCGGTCCTGGTGCTTTTACTCGATCT
Source organism: uncultured bacterium (assembly GCA_966443485.1). Taxonomy (GTDB): domain Bacteria; phylum Acidobacteriota; class Terriglobia; order Terriglobales; family Acidobacteriaceae; genus Telmatobacter. The sequence continues at coordinate 124 of CBJOJD010000529.1, forward strand.
CCCGCACCCAGATGTTTCTGAAGCTGATGGGCGCGCTGGGATCGCCGTGCGCCTGTAGCTTGATGGGCGCGCGATCGTAGGCCTTGTAGAAGGGCTTGCCGATGTACAGCGTCTGCCCTTGCAGCTGGAAGTGATCTTGCACCAGCACTCCATTGAAGAACACGGTGGCGTAAGCCGGGGTCTTCACAGAGCCATCGGAGTTGAAGGTGGGCGCTGTCCACACGACGTCGTAGCTCTCCCACTGTCCCGGCGGGCGGCTCGGATTGGCCAATGGAATGGCCTGCTTGTACAAGCTGCCCGCCATGCCGTTCACATAGGTCTGATTCTTGTAGGAGTCGAGCACCTGCAACTCGTAGCCTGCGTCGCCGGGCCCGAGTGAAGCCAGAAAGACGCCGCTGTTGCCGCGTGCTTGTCCGGAGCCGGTGATGTTGGCGGGAATACGGAACTCGATGTGCAGCTGGTAGTTCTTGAAACTCTTCTTGGTTTCGATGTTGCCCGCCGTCTTGCTGACGGTGAGAATGCCATCGGCGACGGTCCAGTTGGCGGCAGTGTGGTCCTGTGCGGACACCCACTCGTCGAGGTTCTTGCCATCGAAGAGGACGATGGCGTCGGAGGGAGGTGCATCGCAGGTGGGACCTGGTGTGACGACCTTGGGAACAGGTTGCCAGACTTCTGTCTCTTCCGGCTTCGGCTGTGCCGCCTGTTGCGCCCAGATTCCGGTGGCTCCAGCCAGCGCGACCGCACTTAGAGCGAACTTCCACGAGAATGAATTTTTCATCCCCGCGAGTTTACACCGGCGGGCCTTTGTGCGCAGCAAGTCGCGGAACTTAGAGATGTGCTCCCGAGCTAGAGTTCAGTTGGTTTCCACGTTGCGGGAGTGAAGTACGCCGGCCCCGCGTGATCAAAGACGTGTTTGAGGATGGTCTGGTTCCACGGGCCCATAGGTAGTCTGATTGCCTCTTCGCGAGTGAAGTAACGCAGCCTCGAGACCTCGACGCCGTCGGGGCGCAGAGTACCGCCAATCTGGCGCGCTTCAAAGACCACGGCGATGTAGGAGGTGAGGTCGCCGTTGGAGTACTCGATGCAAAATTCCGGGCCGCCAAACACTCCCATCACGCGCACCGGCTCAATGAGCAGGCCGGTCTCTTCCCAGCATTCGCGAACCGCTGCGTTGGCGGGCGTCTCATGCGGATCGATGGCACCGCCGATAGTCATCCACTGGCCGTTCTCCGCATTTTCCGCCAGCAAGAGCCGACGGTGTTCGTCGAAGAGCAGGACCACAGCGGACTGCATCATCAAGAGCGAGCTTCCTACTTTTGCGCGCAGGTTCTGAATGTATTCCGAAGCCGGCATCAGCGTCCTTTCACGATTCCGAGTGCAACCGGAGGGAGACCTCTCACCCTCTAGAGTATGGGATCGTGCTGCATCATTCCGCAGCGGCGATGGCCTCGCAGATGCGATCGATGGCCATGATCTCCGCATTGCTCTCGGGACGGTGGCCGTTCACCATGATTGAAAACACCACGGTGGCACCGCTATTAGCGGTGATGTAGCCGGAGAGCGCATTGTGTTCGCTATGGGTGCCGGTCTTGGCCCACATCTTGCCCTTCAGCGGGGAATCTTTGAAGCGGTTGTGCAGCGTGCCATCCACCCCTGCGATGGGAAACGTATCGCGCCAGGCGGCGCCCCAGGGCTGGTGTGCCGCGTAGGTCAACAGCTTGGTCATGGCTTGAGGTGCGACGCGATCGTCGAAGCTGAGCCCGCTGCCGTCATAGAAGAAGAAGTCCTTATCGTCGATGCCCGCGGTGGTCAGGAACTGCCGGACCACGCGTGTGCCTTCTGCAAAGCTGCCTTCGGTGCCGAAGGTGATTTACGCGATCTCGACCAACACCTCGATCGG
>CBJOJD010000530.1:0-1998 GCA_966443485.1 uncultured bacterium
CAGGCGAATTCCCGGCCAGATATGCAGCGTGTGAGTGAGCCGATACCGGCCCGCGGGGAGAAATACGATTCCCTCATGCCTGGTCTTGGCCACCTTGTCGATCGCCTGCTGTAGGCCCGTCGTGTCGTCCGCCTGACCGTTGCCCTTGACTGAGAACTCCGACGGCGTCACGTACACCGCTGCCTCGTCTTTCAGCGGCTGCGGATAGAATGACGCCGCATATGCGCCAGACAGTGGAGAGAGAACAAGCATAAAGACAAACCATTGTTTCAACATTGCATCTCCGAGGTGCGCTCAAGCTTTTTGAAGCCGACTGACAGCACAGAAGGCCGCCGACAATCGACTCTACCAGACAGGGCGCAGGCCTCCGGCTGAACCTGGGATGTCGTTGGATCTGAGGAGGCCCGCCAACTGGCGACTTTGACACCCGGTCGCGGCCCAAGAAGATCCGCCTCACTTGCCAGGACCCGGCGATCTTAAAGGCGGGAATGATCAATATTTGCAGGAGGAATGAAGCGGGTATGCACTGTGAGGGCGCATCAGGACGCTAACAAGCGCCAACGTTCGCGAGGGGAGGGGCGCACCGAGGTTGGTTGGCTTCCGAGTGAATCGGTCAGGATTCAACCCGGAAGCCCAGGGTCTCAACTTAGGTCAGCGAAGCGGACGAAGCTCTGGAGCTCGATGGCGATCGAGGATCCCTGGCTCGATTAGGAGCCCACGTGCAAATGATTGTCTACGGAGAAGATTCCCGGTACAGTGTTGGCGCGCATACCCGCCATGTTCTTATCCGCGTCGCTGTCCACAATGCCTTCCAGCGTTACATGGCCGTTCTTCACGATGATGCGGATGGGCTTCTGCACTCCCATGGCGTACTTCTCGAGCGCGGGATAGCCGTAGATGGCATGGAACAACGACATGCGCAGGCGATCGTCCATGGGCGACGTGGGGAGCACTTCGATCTTGTTGTCGACGTGCTGTACACCTTCAATGTGCTTCACCACGTTTTCAGCATCCGACTTCAGGGTGGGGCGCACTACCTGGCCCAGCAGGGTCACCGTATTCCCATTCACCTGATACTCGATGTTGTCGAAGACCCCGAACCACGGCAGCATCAATAGCTCATGGCGGACCTCTTTCTGGATGTGCGCTTGAGCCGGATCAGTGGGTTGACCCTGACCAAAAGCAAGTGGCGTGAGTACCGCAGATAAAAGGCATACAAGCTTTGTGCTGAGTTTCATGCTCTCTCCTTGTGCATACAATTCAAAGCAATACGAGGGGAACGAAGGCAGAGATGGAGGCCAGCTTCCGCCGCAATGGCTGAGCTTCGCCGCGAGCGGGCTTCATGTCCGCTCCCAGCTTGCCGGGTTTCGATGGAAGATTTTTGGGGTCTCAACCGGCCAAGCTCCTGCCCTGTCGTCTCCCACATCCGTGCCGGCCCTCCCTGGTGCAATCCAACCGTGTTCTTAGATGAATGGACCCGGCAGCTAAGTAGTCTCGCTTCAGAAGAAAATGCGTGCTGCCGCTGGCCAGCCCGGGCGCTGTGTTCTCATCGGATTCATGCTGCAGCCTCGAACTCTCCATTGGCGCACCGGACTCGGTCCGACATTCGGGCTGTGGATGCTGGCCGCTCTGCATGCTGCTACCTCCCTCAAGGGCGAGCTGTTTCCGGTCTTCAGCGCAGAGGCTCTCTCGCCCCCTCAAGCCCAGGCAGTTCTCTTCTCCACCTGCGCTTTGATCGCTGGGTTGCTCGCTCGCCTGCGCGGAGTTCCCTTTCCACGCGGCCGCCGCGCCTGGGCCTGCGCCGGCATGGGTGTAGGACTCTTCTTTCTTCCTGCAGAACTGATCTACTTCGCACAGGGCTGGGTATCCAGGCTGGATGAGGTCGCCGCCCTCGCCCTCACCCCGGTCTTCGCCGTGGTGCTGGAGCCCCACTTGCAGGGAGAGGTGCCGCGGCCCGTAAAGGCGGCTCTGGCCGGCGCCCTCACAGCCGTGGTCGGC
>CBJOJD010000531.1:0-1994 GCA_966443485.1 uncultured bacterium
CATCTCCACCACGGACTACGTGGGGAGGAGGCCGACGGCGATCTGGAGTTTGTGCGAGCGCTGGCTGAGCGGCTGAATCTTCCTTTCCATGAGACGAGGGTGGAGACGTCGGCTGCAGCGGCGGCCGATTCTGCATCCGGGAAGACGGCGGAAGGCATCGAGGAGGCGGCGCGGCGGCTGCGTTACGGCTGGTTTCGGCATTTAATGGGGGCCGGACTGGTAGATGCGGTGGCCACTGCCCATACCCGGGATGACCAGGCGGAGACGGTGCTGGCCAAGTTCCTGCGGGGGGCGTGGACGGAGGGCTTTTCCGCCATTCATCCAGTGGTACGGCATCCGGAAGGCCTGATTTTGCGGCCTTTGCTGGGCACCGGCCGGGCAGAGGTGGAGGCCTACTTGCGGGCGATCGGCCAGGAATGGCGGGAGGACTCGTCGAATCGGCATCTGACCTACACGCGTAACCGGATTCGGCATGAGCTGCTGCCCTCCTTGGAGAGCTGGAATCCCCGCCTGCGCGAGCATTTGGCGCAGATGGCGGAGCTGGCCAGGGAAGAAGAAGCGTGGTGGCAGACAGAAGTAAGCCGCGTTGCGCCGCAGGTGCTGGTCACGGGGCGTCCGGTGCGCGGCGGGGGACGGGCAGCCTCAGAAGATGTGGCTATCGACATCGGGCGGCTGGGAGAGCAGCCAGTAGCTGTCCAACGGCGTTTGCTGCGCTATGCGGCGGCTCGCCTGGGGGCTGCGCCCGACTTCCCGGGAACCGAAAGCCTGCGAGAGTTGGCCCTTCAGGGGCGGGCCGGGCAACGGTGTGAGCTGGCCCAGGGGCTGCGGGCGGAGCGCACCCATCGCGAGCTGCGTCTCTCCATTCAGCCGCCGGGGACGACGGAGAGCCCGACCGCCGCCGCGGCAACATTTACGGTACCGGTGCCGGGTGAGGTCGACGTACCCGCCTTCGGGGTGCACCTGGAGATCAGGACAGCGGGTCAACAGGAGGGCCAGGGGGCAAAGTTTGCCACGCTGCGGCCATGGCGGCCGGGGGACCGGGTGCAGCTGCGTCACTCCAGCGGTCCGCGCAAGGTGAAGGAAGTTCTGGAGCGCATGAAGGTGACGGGCACGGAGCGGGCGGCCTGGCCGGTACTGGAGCTGGATGGGAAAGTCGTTTGGATGCAGGGAGTTGCTGTCGAGCAGGGGCGGGGAATCGAGATCGTGGCCCAGCCTATCGAGAAGGGTGGCCCGGGAACCGCTTAGCGGATCCGGGTTGGGTGCAGAAGGGGCGGAAAACCGCAGTAACCGGCGGGCGAAACTGCCTTCTGAAAAGCCGCGGCGGACGATACCAAGTTTTTTGCCCTCGGAGTACAATCGAATCTACTGCTCATCCGGGCGGCGCGGTTGTGCTGTCTGCAGTCAGGATCTTGTGAACTTCTTGTGACCGCAGCCAAGGTAACAGCGTCTTAAAGGATGAAGTAGGCGGTTGCAGTCCTTTCCGTGGATTGTCCCCCGCCGGGAAAGAGGAGTCCTGGTGAATTCTACCGTTAAAACGATCATGTTCTGGGTCTTTATCCTCATCTGCCTGATGATGCTCTGGGCAGTGGTACAGAGGGGCGGGATGGGGCCGAAAGATCAGGAGATCCCGTACTCGCAGCTGTATCAAAAGCTGCAGCAGGGACAGGTGCAGGACGCAACCATCCAGGGTTCCGACCTTCGCGGCCATCTGAAGGGCTCGAAGGAACAGTTCCACACCACGGTGGGCAGCAACTACGAGGATCTGAAGAAGGCCATGTTGGCAGCCAACGTGGACTTCTCGATCAAGGAGCCGCAGAACAACCTGCTGCTTCCCATCCTCTTTAATGTTGGTCCCTTCGTGCTGATCGGCGCGATCTGGTTCTTCATGCTGCGCCAGATGCAGAGCGGCGGCAACAAGGCTCTGAGCTTTGGCAAGAGCCGCGCGCGTCTGCTCTCGATGCAGCAGAAGAAGGTCACCTTCAAGGATGTGGCCG
>CBJOJD010000532.1:0-1974 GCA_966443485.1 uncultured bacterium
TTCCGTCTGGAGTAGAGGTAGCCGGAACTGTGCACGCGAAGGAGAGCGCCGCGCTGGCTGCGCAGATGGTAGGCCGCGTGACCGCTGTTCTGGTTCAGGAGGGAGAGCTGGTTCGCGCCGGTCAGGTTCTGGTTCGTCTGGAAGATGCGGGAGCGAGAGCGGCGTTGGCCGGCGCAGAGGCCAGCAGGAGCGCGAATGAAAAGCAGGTGGAGGTCGCCAAGAGTCAGGCGGCACTGGCTGCATCCACGCTGGGCCGCTATCAGATGCTGCGCGAGCGCAAGAGCGTGAGTCCCCAGGAGTACGACGAGGTGGAGCGGCGCTCGCAGGCTGCCATGGCGGGTTTAGAGGCTGCCACGGCGCAGCTGAGCGCGGCGCAGGCTGCGGTGACGAGTGCGCGGGTGACGGCCGGGTACGCAACGATTGTGGCGCCGTTCGCGGGGGTGATCACCGCGCGTCATGCTGATCCGGGAGCACTGGCTTCGCCTGGCATGCCGCTTCTCGATGTGGAGCGGTCTGGTCCTCTGCAGTTGCAGGTGACGGTGGATGAAAGCGCTCTTCATGATGTGCAGACCGGCACCTCGATATCGGTGCGTGTGCCCGCTGTGCAAGCGGAGCCGTTGCGGGGGCGAATCGCGGAGCTAGTGCCCGCCGCTGATCCCACCAGCCACACATTTCTGGTGAAAGCCGATCTTCCAGTCACCGCGAAACTTCATTCCGGGATGTATGGAACGGCCTTGTTGGGAGCAGGTACGCGGTCTGCCTTGATGCTGCCGAACGCGGCGGTCATTCGTCATGGTTCACTCAACACTGTGTGGGTGGTGGACGAACGAGGAATCGCTTCACTTCGCTATGTCACCCTAGGGGCGGGCATCGGGCAGGACACAGAAGCGCTCTCCGGGTTGAAGGCGGGTGAAGAAGTAGTGCTTGCAGCGGGCGATCGTGAACTCTCGGGAGTGCAGATCGCCACGACAGGACGCGAGGGACAGCAATGAACTCCCAGCAGGGAATTGCCGGCCGTGTGGCGGCCGCGTTCATCAACTCGCGGCTGACCTTTCTGATCGTGCTGGCATCGCTGGCCCTGGGAGCGGGGGCGATTCTGCTGATTCCGCGGGAGGAGGAGCCACAGATTGTAGTTCCGATGCTGGACGTGACCACGGCCATGCCTGGAGCTTCGCCAGCGGAGATCGAGCAACGTCTCACCATTCCCGTGGAAAAACTGCTGCGGGAGCTGCCTGGGGTGGAGTATGTCTACTCGACCTCCAGCCCTGGATCGAGTCTTGTGATTGCGCGCTTCTATGTGGGCGTGCCGCAGGATGAAGCCCTGGTCCGCGTATACAGCAAGCTGTACTCAAATTTGGATCGGCTGCCGCCCGGCACGGCCCAACCCATGATCAAGGCGCGTTCCATCGACGATGTGCCGATTTTGGCGCTCACCTTGTGGGGTAAGAACTACGACGGCTACCACCTGCGCTTGATCGCTGCGGAGTTGGAAAACAGCCTGAAGCAGGTAGAGAACGTGTCGGAGACACACCTGATCGGCGGGCTGCCGCGCACGCTGCGCGTGGTGCTGAGCGGCGAAAAGCTGTCGGCGTATGGCTTGGATCCGGGCATGGTCGTATCGCGGCTACAGAGCGCCAACGCTCGCGTCGAGGCAGGCCAGTTTGCCGCCGGCAATCAGGAGGTACGGGTAGAGGCCGGCAATCTGTTCCAGAGCAAAGAAGAGGTGGGGGAGGTTGTCGTCAGTACTGAGCACGGGCGGCCGGTTCACTTGCGCGATGTGGCGGCAGACGTGATTGACGGCCCAGACGAGCCTGCCAGCTATGTTTTGTTTGGACAAGGGGGTCAGGCGGGAGCGTCGGGAGCGGAGTTTCCCGCCGTCACAATCACGCTGGCCAAGCGTAAAGGCGCCAACGCCACCGACGTGGCGAATGCGGCGCTGCATCGAGTGGAGGAGCTGCGCAAGACCACTCTGCC
>CBJOJD010000533.1:0-1900 GCA_966443485.1 uncultured bacterium
CCCCACGATGCATGACGCGCTCCTCCACGAGCCGGCCTTCTCGCGCGCCGACCTCAGTTCAGTCCGCTGGTGGTACAGCGGCGGCGCGCCGTGCCCAGCGGCGCTCGGCCAGGCCATGCTCGCGCGCGGCTCCCTCCCGGCTCGATTCATCCAGCTTGTCCAGAAACACTCGCGCATTCGCGGCCGAGCCCATCATCTGGTCCGCGGTCGCCAAGTCAGCCCAGCTGCGGAAGCCGAGCACTGTGGCGATCTCCTGCCGCGTGGCCAGCAGATCCAACAGCACCTGCTTGTTCTGCGGATACGCCCGCGTGTTGTAGGCCAGGAACATCCGCTCCCTGAGCTTCGGATCGCTGGCGAAGGTCATCACTGGCTGCATGTCCGGCTGATCCGTCGTGAGCGTGATCTTGCCCTCTGCGTCCGCCGGATGGCGGTCGAGATAATCCTGTGGCAGACCACTCAGCTCCTCCCGGGTCGCCGTGATGGTCTTCGCGCCCTCTTGGATGTTGCGGCTGAAGTCCAGCGAGTGCTTCGTGGCCTTCTCATGCAGAGCCTGGAGCCGTGCCCGCGTGGCCTCATCCTTGTCCACACCAGCCAGGCGATAGCTGAGCAGGGTGCGCTCCACGTAGTGCTTGGTGGCGGGACTGCATCCCTCCGTGTTCATCGCCGCCAAGGCATCGTACACGGCGCGGTTCAGACTCAGGGCACTTCCCGCCTGCGCCACGCGCTGTGCCTCCGCCTGTGCCTGATCGCGAACCGCCTTGTCTGCCGCCACGGAGTTCAGTACTCCCGCCTGCGCGCCGGCCAAGCTCAGCTGTTCGATCGCGGCGTCATACAAGCTCAGCGTGTTCTCCGGCGTGCGCGGACCCTTCACAGCCAGCAAAGCTGCCAGCGCCGCCTCATGCGCCTCAAGCCGGGCGCTCACCCAACGGGACAGCTGTTCGGCGGATTGTCCACCGCCTGCCTCCCAGGCACGAATCTGATCGGTAACGTGAAGCACGGAAGACAAATCCACAGCCACGGTGAAACCTCCAGAACTCTAGGTTGCCATACCAGCCTTCGCCCTGCTCGATCCTGCCTCCGGCTCTACTCCACTCTCCTGTTCCCGTCTGGCTGCTCGGACGCAATCCACCTGTCCATCCGCGCACACCTTGTCCGGATCCGAACACCGCCGAACGCTCCACGCCCACCGGTTATTCCCCAAATTCCCGGCTTTCCGCTGCACCCATCTTGGCCCTCCACTTGCTCTCACCTTAACGCGTTTTGTACTCATCCGTTTCGCTCTCATCTCAGGAGGCGCCTTCCATGGCGAACGTCGCGCAGAACTTCCGCTTTGCCTTGCGTCAGTTAGGCAGGAATCGAGGCTTCACCACCACCGTGATCCTCACCCTGGCCCTCTCCATAGGCGCCAATACCGCGATCTTCTCCCTCGTCAACGCGCTGATGCTGAAGAACCTCCCCTACCCCCACCCAGATCGCCTGGGCACCATCTTCATGACCGTACGGGGCTCCTCCACCTCCATCGAGGGAGACTCCATCGACGGCGAGCAATGGGAACTGCTGCGCGACAAAGTCCCCTCCCTCCTCTCCGGAGTAGCGAGCGGCATCTCGGCCGGCGTGAACCTCCAGGCCGGCCAGAAGGCGGAGTACGTCCGCCAGAGCCGCATCTCGGCGGGCTACCTGGACGTGCTCGGCATCCACCCCTCCATGGGCCGTAGCTTTACTGAGGACGAAGACCGTCCCAACGGCCCGCGTGCCGTCATCCTCAGCTACTCCCTCTGGCAAAACGCCTTCGCCGGCGATCGCGGCCTGGTTGGCCAGGTGATCCGCCTCAAGAGCGAGCCCTACACCGTGGTCGGCATCCTCCCCCAGGGCGTCCAGACTCCCTCCAACGCCGACCTCT
>CBJOJD010000534.1:0-1886 GCA_966443485.1 uncultured bacterium
TCGTTCCGAATACTGCACTGCACCACCCCGTCAAACCTGCTAAAATCGATTGAATCCACTCCTCGGAGAGGCGATGCAGGCGATCCTCGCGCTCGAAGACGGGCGCATCTTCCGCGGCGAAGGCTACGGACACCCCGGCGAATGTCAGGGCGAAGTCGTTTTCAATACTTCCCTTACCGGCTATCAGGAAATCGCAACCGATCCTTCCTATGCCGGACAAATAGTCGTTCTCACCAACCCGCAAATCGGGAACTACGGCACCAACCAGGCGGATAACGAGGCCTCCAAGCCCTACATTGAAGGCTTGATCGTCCGCGAATTCTCCGCGATCAGCTCCAATTGGCGCTCAGAGCAGGTGACTGACGAGTACATGGAACGCTATGCCGTTCCCGTACTCGCCGAGATCGACACGCGTGCGCTGGTGCGGCATCTTCGCACCAATGGCGTGATGCGTGGCGTGATCTCCACCAAGAGCACTGATATCGACGCGCTGGTGGCGAAGGCCCGCTCCATTCGAAAGATGGACGGTACCGATTTGGCCAAGGTAGTCTCCACCAAGTCGGTGTACAGCTTCGACCAGTCGGATCCGCGCTACCAGGCGGGTGACCCGCTGCTTCCGCCGGCCATCGAGAAGCCACAGTTGCACGTTGTGGCCTACGATTTCGGCATCAAGCAGAACATCTTGCGTATGCTGGCCCGCGAAAATTGCAAAGTCACAGTGGTTCCCGCGCAGACCAGTGCAGACGATGTTCTCGCAATGAAGCCGGACGGTGTGTTCCTGTCCAATGGTCCCGGAGATCCGGAGCCCGTGGATTACGCGGTGAAGGCGATTCGCAACATGATGGGCCGCGTGCCGGTCTTCGGCATCTGTCTTGGACATCAGCTGTGCGGGCTGGCTCTCGGCGGCAAGACCTACAAGTTGAAGTTTGGTCATCACGGCGGAAATCATCCGGTGAAGAACAATCTCACCGGAAAGGTTGAAATCACTGCCCATAACCACAACTTCGCGGTCGATCCGGACTCGGTGAACGCCAACGAGGTTGAACTGACGCACGTAGATCTCAATGACAACACTCTCGAGGGTCTGCGCCACAAGAGCTTACCCTTGTTCAGCGTCCAGTACCACCCCGAAGCCGCTCCCGGACCGCACGACTCGCACTATCTCTTCCGCGATTTTCGCTCGCTCATGGAGGAGTGGAAGGGATGATCTTCGCCTGGAGCGCAAGGTTCGGCATTCAACAGCAGCGGGGCTTTTGGCTCCGCTGTTTTTTGGGCCGGGCTTTGGGTGTCATCCTTCTGGGTTCCTGGCTCTCCCGGGGTTTGTTGGCCCAGGTGGATGTACCGGGACCAATGCAACTTGCGCGCGCGGAAGGGGTCGTCGTAAATACCTTCGGGAAGCCGGTGGTCAATGCAGAGATCACACTGGCGAAGGACGACACGGTCGTGTACCGGACTCGCACCGACAACGCAGGGAGATTTCACTTCGAGCACGCCATTGGACACTTCTGGTTTCGCGTCGCACGCACCGACAATGCGCCAGCTGTCCAGGAGGTGATCGTGGGTGATCTGGTTACCAGTTACCTCGAACGAAAGAAGCTGTACGTCATTGTCGGGCCTGGCGCTTGCACGGATGCATGTTCGTCGGTCTTCTCCAACAAACATCAATTCGATCGGGCCATCCGAAACTTGAACAAACACTAGATCGGGATTCGTCGAAACATGCCACGCAGAAATGACATTCAGAAGATTCTCGTGATCGGCTCCGGGCCGATCGTGATTGGACAGTCAGCCGAGTTTGACTACTCGGGCACGCAGGCCTGCAAGGCCCTCAAGCAGGAAGGCTACGAGGTGGTGCTGGTGAACTCAAACCCAGCCACCATCATGAC
>CBJOJD010000535.1:0-1623 GCA_966443485.1 uncultured bacterium
AGGCGTCTTGGCGCTCAATCGCTGGCCGGCCCAATAGATTCCGCCATCCCAGGCCGGTGTGATCTCCCGGGCGGCCGCGTCGCCGCCGAAGAGCTCGGTCAGGATGTGCAGGTCGAGTTCACCCACCTGTCCAATGTCATAGGCCTTATACTCCGGATCCACCACCGGGTGGATATTGGGCATGAGCGGAACCGCGGGTACTCTTGCCTTTTCAAACTCTCGGGGATTGATGATCTCCCAAGTGGAACTGGGCGGACGATCGAGAGCCCCGGCAAACGCGGCCGTCTGCCCCTGGTCCATCCACAGATCCTGCTCGAAGCTCAGTCCCTCACGATAAGGAAATAAAAGAGACTCGGAGAGCAGAAGCGGCGCCCGGGCCATCACCGGCGAATCCTCATTCCCTACCATCTGTGACTTGATGTACTCCACCACCTCAGGGTCTTTGAGCAGGCTCTTGCCCATCGGCTTCAGAATGTTGTCCATCATTACCGCAGTGGCCTGCCCTTCCGCGACCGCCTCCCGCGCCGTGTCCAGCTCATCCTTGGCAAGATGATCCACATCATCTTTGTAGTTGGTCGAGACGTCGTCCGGCGTCTGATCGCTCCACTTCTCCAGATCAACCCGCTGGTCTTGGAGAGCATGGGTCAGCTCATGGGCTAGCACCGGCTTCTGCTCGTCCGCATCCACCCAGTCAAGCAGGTTTACAGTCTTGGCCTTGGAGTCGTAGTAGGCCTCGATCTGTTCCTTGAGCAGGGCCAGCAGGAACGGCTTGAGATCGAAGTCCCGGTTCAGCAGCCCGAACTTCTTCAGGACGATTTCGCCGCGTTGCAGGCGCTTGGCCCCCTCGTCTTCGTCGAATTTTTCCTTGAGGTAGGACTCTACCTCAGCGCGGCTGGTCAGCTGCCGCTTAACGCTGCTCTTGATCTCCAGGCCGGTTTCCTGGGAAGAGAACTTCAACAGCTCGTCCACCAAGGAGAAAAGCTGCTTGGCCTGCTCCGGGGAGATGTGGGTCTCGCCGTGCTTGGTCTGCGCTTTGTTGCCCTCCTGGGGGGCTGGAGCCTGGCTGGGGGGAGGGGGAGCGGCCTGCGCTGCGGCAACGGCGCACGCCATTCCCAAGACAAGGGGGGCGGTCCAATCGCGCCAAATCTTTACTGCGGCCTTCAAGCGCATCCTCATGCGTTCTCCTTGCGATCTCTTCGAGGTCCCCAACCGGACCTCACCTGTGCCGGCCCTGTTTCCTCCAAGGCTATAATTAAGATGCGATGCTGCGGGAGAAATCCCCGTAGCATCCCTGATTCTGTGCGCATGACAGACGTAGCCCTCGCCGCCTCTCCCCTCGCCACCCCTTTTACTGTATGGCTGGCCTCAGTGCAGCCGCAGCTGGAAAAGGCGGTTTACCATGCAGTTCTCACTCTTCAAGAATTGGACGCTCGAGCGCGCGAAATAGAGGCGCTCACCACCCAGGCGGCTGTGCACGATCTGGGATGGCTGCGCCGGGTGCAGGTGCGCGGAGAAGATCGCGTCCGCTGGCTCAGCGGCAGGGTCACCAACATGGTGAAAGACCTGCCGCGCCACAGCGTAGCCTTGAACCTGGTGCTGAATGCCCAGGGATGTATCCAGGGC
>CBJOJD010000536.1:0-1594 GCA_966443485.1 uncultured bacterium
AGGGCGGCGCCCAGGGCGAAGGCGCCCATCACCGCGGCAGGTGCGCTGAGCTTCTTGCCTACTGCTACTAATTGATTAGTTGATAGAGACATAAAACGTCCTTTCCTGCTCGATGTGAGTTGATCTTGAAGCTTGTTTGCAGTCCTTCTTAAATCTGAAGAATGATCCAGCCGTCGGGCGTGGGCAGCGTGGCGTAGATGGCTGGAACGACTACGGCAGGAGCGGACTGCGGGTCCTGCGTTGCGCGTTCATGCACGACGGAGATCACCAGCCGTTGGGCCGGTACGATGTCGGTCCACTGGGTGACGACGAACATGGCTTCTCGTACTTGCGGTTCGGGGCGGGAAGCCATTTGCAAGGGGCGCGGCACGGCACGATTGGCCCGGGTCTTGCGGCGCACGGTGTGGGTGAGCACGGCCTTTTCGGCGGGCTGCGCGGAGGAGTGCGGCGGAGCTACTACGGCCTTGACCAACTGCGGGCTGCCGCCGAGTTCCTGGCGCAGTTCAGCGGCATCGGAGAGGCGGCTGGCCTGAAACGGAGTCGCAGCGGGGCCGAAGCTGACCACCTGGGGGCTGCGGGCGAGTAATAGGGCGCAGGCTAGAGCTCCACTCAACACACCTCCGGTGGTGAGCAGCGCAGCCTTACGGCCCATGCTGTGGGCGGGGCGGCTGAGGATCCGCTGGACCCGGCGCACCAGCTCGGGGCGGCGCTCGAAGGCTCCCAGGACCAGGGAGAAGCCGCGCTTGAGCAGGGCGAACTCGGCGAGGTGCGTTAGGCAGAGGGCGTAGGCCTTGCGTCCGGCACCGGCGCTCATCACGCGATCGTCGCAGGCCAGCTCCCGCTCGGCGCACAGACGCCGCTCGACCCAGAGGAGCACAGGGTTGAGGGGAAAGAGCACGAGGGCGATCTTCTGCAGGAGGTTGGTCCAGTCGTCGGCGCGGCGCAGGTGCTCCATCTCATGGAGGACGACCTGGCGCAGCTCGTCTTTGGAGAGCCGGTCCACGAGCACGGGGGGAACCAGCACGCGGGGATGGAAGAAGCCGAGCACGCTGGGCCGGGCGATCTCCGTGGAGGCGCAGAGCTGGGCGGCGCGGCCGCGCGGCACGTCATTGAGGATGGCCTGCAACTCCGGATCGGCAGCAATGGGTACGGCGCGGTGCGCCAGCTGACGCAGGTGCCAGGCGCCGGTCACCAGCTGCACGGCTTTCCATACAGAGAGGGCCAGCCACAGCACTGCCACGGCGAGGCTCCAGCGGAGGTCGAGCTGAACAGAGGGAATCTCGCCGGCTATTTGGGCGGCGGGATGGGCGAAGGCCGGCACAAAGTGGAGCATGGCCAGCAGAACGAAGACGTTCAGCCAGATGACGGAGCGGGCGGCGGCGGTCAGTCCCGGGAAGAGCCGCAGACAAAGTGCGACGGCGACGGTGAGGATAGCTCCCTGCCACATGGCGGACACGAGGGCGCCGGTAGCGGAGGCGGAGAGAGTGGTGAAGAGGTGCATCCATTCGGTCATAGCTGCACCCCCTCGGATTCGTCTTCAGGAGTGGCGGCGATGGCGTCTTTGAGGCGGCGCAGCTCATCGGGTGTGATCTCG